>JAJNBB010000080.1 GCA_021155885.1 Fibrobacteria bacterium
CACGCCGGTCTGGATGGTCATGTGCAGCGAGCCCGTGATGCGCACGCCCTTCAGCGGCTTCTTCGGCCCGTACTTCTCGCGGGTAGCCATCAGGCCCGGCATTTCGTACTGGGCGATGTCGAGTTCCTTGCGGCCGAAGTCGGCCAGGCTGATGTCGCGGACTTCGTAGTCCTTGGTCTTGGGCGCCGGGGCGGTTGCAGTGGACATTTGGGGCCTTTCTTTGCGGGCGCGATTGAATCGCGCCCTTACATACGTTGTTATTTCACGGGTTTGTATGGGCTTGACTCAGTCAAGCCCATACGGAGTTCTTACACCAGCGCGGGCAGCGTGACGCCCGCGGCGAGGTGCTTCTCGCCGGCGGCGCGCAGGGCCGCGGCCTTGTCGGTCTTTTCCCAGGTGAAGGAGTCGCCCGTGCGGCCGAAGTGGCCGTGCGTGGCGGTCGCCTTGTAGCGGGGCTTGAGCAGGTCGAGCGATTTCACGATGCCGCCCGGGGTCAGGTCGAAGTGCTCGTTCACGAGGGCCGAGAGCACGTCGTCCGAGACGCGGCCGGTGCCGAAGCTGTCGACGAACACCGACACGGGCTTCGGGTAGCCGATGGCGTAGGCCACCTGCACTTCGATGCGGTCCGCGAGGCCCGAGGCCACGAGATTCTTCGCCACGTAGCGCGCGGCGTAGGCCGCCGAACGGTCCACCTTCGAGGGATCCTTGCCCGAGAAAGCGCCGCCGCCGTGGCGGCCCATTCCGCCATAGGTGTCGACGATGATCTTGCGCCCGGTGAGGCCGCAGTCGCCCATGGGGCCGCCTATGACGAAGCGGCCGGTCGGGTTGATGAGGTAGCGGGTGTTCGCGTCCAGCAGGTTCGCGGGGATCACGGCCTTCACGCACTTCTCGATGATTTCCTTCGAAAGTTCCTCGTGCGAGACGGCCTCGTCGTGCTGGGTCGAGATCACGACCGTGTCGACGCGGACGGGCTTGTTGTTCTCGTCGTACTCGACGGTGACCTGCGACTTGGAGTCGGGGCGCAGCCATTTCAGCGTGTTGTTCTCGCGCAGCTCGGCGAGCTTTTCCATCAGGCGGTGCGACAGGTGGATCGGCAGGGGCATCAGCACGTCGGTCTCGCGCACGGCGAAGCCGAACATCAGGCCTTGGTCGCCGGCGCCCTGTTCCTTGAACATGCCCTCGCCCTCGGTCACGCCCTGGGCGATGTCGGGGCTTTGCTTGTCGAGGGCCACCATCACGCTGCAGGTGTTGCAGTCGAAGCCCTTTTTAGCGTCGTCGTAACCCGTGCGGCGGATCGCGTCGCGCACCACGGCCTGAAAGTCGATGTTCGCGGTGGTGGTGATCTCGCCGGCGATGACTACGAGACCCGTGGTGATCATGGTCTCGCAGGCCACGCGCGACTTCGGGTCCTGCGCGAGCATCGCATCGAGGATGGAGTCGGAAATCTGGTCGGCCATCTTATCGGGATGGCCCATCGACACGGATTCGGAAGTAAAGAGGTGCTTCGACATGTAAAAGTCTCCTTTGGGCGCGAAAATATAAGAAGTTCGCGGCAATAATTCATCGGTTTATCGCGATGTATCGATAAACATCTAGAATGGCCTTTTTGAGGAAAAATCAAGGATTTTTGGGCACCTTGAGCCCTTCCGGGGCGGTCGTTGGTGCCGCTTCCCTTTTCGGCAATACCCCTGAAACAAGAAAGCCCGCCTCCGGTTCGTCCGGGGCGGGCTTTCGAATCTGGGGGTCGAAGCTTAAAGGTTGGCCGTCAACTTCAGCATCCAGTACCAGTCGTTGTCGTCGTTGATGATGCCCCAGTAAGTCTTGCCGGTGGGGTAGGCCCACGCGCGGGCGTGGTCGCGGGCGACCTGGGCCGAGAGCGTCACGCCGTCCACGATGCGGCGCTGGGTGTACACCGACCATTTCCAGTTGTCGTCCTTCCAATCCGCGGCATTATACCCGCCGGTGCCGGCGGGGACGGTCGGCCAGGGCACGCCCTGGAAATTGCCGCTGATGACTCCCTGAAAGTTGTCGGGGTATTCGGAGCCGTAGTATTCGACTTCGAACGCAAGCACGTCCAGCAGCTTGAAGGTCGGGAGGTTGAAGCCCACCATGACGGGCAGCCGCTTGGTCCAGTCGTCATAGAACACCGGGTAGTCTTTCACGCCCAACAATGCCGCCTCGCCGTACAGCACGAGATCGCTGGAGCCGAGCATCGGGATCCCGCCGACCAACGGCTTCGGGTCGAAGGCGAAGGTGGCCAGGGGCTTGACGCCCGAAGCCTTATAGCTCTTGTAATCCACGCTGATCTGCGGCACGGGATTGAGCCCGACATCGTGTCCCTGCGCGCTGTCGATCACGCGCTTGGCGTTCTGATAGCGCGCGCTATCCGCGCCGGAAATGCTGGGGCTTGCGAGAAGGGCATCGTAATAATCGCGCGAGTCCACATACCATTCCCCGTTATGCTTGAAATAACGGTTGCTGGTATTGGGGTTGTACCCGTCGGGAAAGTTGGCGTCGGGAATGCGGCTCGGGTTCGTCCGGCTGGGAACGGCGGGGAGCAGGCGGGCGAGCTGCACGCCGCCGCCCAGCTTCACGACATTGTTCCAATTGTATTTGGCCATGTAGGTCAGCGACAGGTCGTAGGTGGGAATGACTTCGGTTTCCAGGGTGGCCAGCAGCTCGTGCGTGAAGGCCCCGAAACCCTGGCTCAGGCGGAAGCCCGTGACCTGCGCGCTGTTGACGCCGACGTAGGTGATGCCGCCGGTGCTGATCCATCCGGGATAGGTTCCGGTGCGGAAGGCGTACTCTCCCAGATTCTTAGAGTACTCGTTGTACTTGTAGTTGAAAATACCCGCGTTCAATTTCAGGAAAGGGTCCTGGGGATCCTGGCCGATCAGGTAGGTCACGTCGAAGCGCGGCACCGAGGCGGCGAAGAAGCGCGTCTTGGTATTGGCGTCCGACTGTTCCTTGGTGTTGGTGTAGTATACGCCGCCGAAGACGAGATCCAGCGAAAGGCGCTCCCCGCGCTGGCCGTGCAGGCCCACCCAGGCGCCGCTGCGGTGCACCCATTGGTTTTCGATGGGCAAGGTGTTGTCGAACGAGGCCTCCTCCACGCGTCCCATTTCATGGAACACGGTGAAGGTCGGCTTCGAAAGATCCGAGGTTACCTGGGCAAAGGAAGATGTGGTCGCCGCGATGAAACACGCGGCGAGGCGAAGGGTCCTGGTCATACCGGTCCTTTTACTTGATGGAAATGCTGGTGATTAAAGCGGCGAGATCAGACGGCTGAAGATCGCTTTTCCATTCGAGGAAACGCTCAACACCTGGGTGCGGGCCGTTTTCTCCAAGGGAACCGAGAACTGGCTGACGCCCACGGCCTCATGGCGCGAAACGAGAGCCCCGGCGAGATCGCGGGTCTCGATCGTGTAATCGGCCTGGCGCGCGAAGCGCAGGGACAGGGCGCCGTTTTCGCGCGTCAGGATCACGTTGTCCGCGGCGCGGCGGCCGGCGGGCGCGATCGACACCGGAGCGTACATCGCGGTCGTCATCGGGAGCGTGTCCACGAGTTCGTCCAGGTTCGGCTTGCGATACGGGGAGCCGACGGCCCACGGATTCTGGGTGGAATCCGCGAATTTCTTGACGCGCATGCTGCGGTACTTGATGCCGGTCTCGCCGTGATGCTGGATGTAGAACGATCCCGCGTGGATGTCCTTGTAGCGCGGGTACGTCCGGTATTTGCTCGCGGCGTAGGCGGTGGCGTAGGCCGTGGAGTTCATGTCGTACTCCAGGAGGCGGATCCCGTTGCCGTAATGCGCCACGCGGTTCTCGTAGGCGATGACGCGCATCTCGTTCCATTCGCCCGTGGGGCGGAACCAGTTGGTTTGTCCGGTGCGCAGGGGGAACATGTCATAGTTGGTGCCCGCGCGGTGGAGCGGCTGCTGGCCGTCGCTGTGCGCCACGTCGACCACCTGGACCTCGGAGCCCGACGCGCCGCCCCAGCTGGCGATCTTCAGGAAGCGCAGGAAGATGCCGCTGTTCCCCTGGGTGGGAACCTTCCATTCCACCTTCAAGTCGAAGTTGCGGTAGGTCGAGTCGCGCGTGGCGATATGGTTCTGTCCCCCGGAAGAAACCTGCAGCACCTTGTAGTCGTTCTCGGTGGTGGTGATCCAGCTGGCGGGAGTCGAGTTGGTGAACGAGTAGGAGGTCTGGCTGTTGCCCGTGATGCCGTACCATTTGACGTTCAGGGCCTCGATGCCGTCGAACAGGTTTTCGTAACCGCCGGCGACTTCCTGGGAAGAAAGGGTATTCGGAGGTGTCTGGGCCCAGGCTCCCGCCACGGCGAGCGCCAGGGCGCCCAAGGTCTTCGATACGGAATAACGCGTCATTTCAATCTCCCGGCCGCCCAATCGAGCCAATATTTGTCGAATTAATTTAAGGCGAATAACGGGGAAATACCCCCGATATTTGCGTAATTCCCAAATCAGAAGGTTTTTTGCTGTTCCCGCAATTCAAGGCAGGCTTGCGGGCGGGCTCGAATTGATACCAGTACGACGGCTTTATCGGCGAACCCGTTTTTCCCTCCACAAGCACCAAATCCAGGAGATCGCCACCAAAACCAGGAGAGTCCCGGTTCCTTGGCCCCCCGACGTGAGCGGCCGAATTCCCAAGGTGACCACCAGAACGGCCAGAAGCGATAGGTGCAGGACATACACTTCTAGACTGTGGCGACCAAGAAGGAACAGGGCGGAGAGGCGCGCCGACGTTTTTCCGCGCACATTGTCCAGAAGTCCCAGCAGCGAAAGCGCGGCCAGGTGCGCGCCGAGACAGCATAGGGCAAGCACGGGCCGGAGGTTGTAGTAGCCGACTCGCCGAGCCTCCCCTTGAAGGAACAGGGGCGGGGCGAGGAGGCGGCCGGCGTCGCTGCGGCCGAAGGGCTTGGTGAACAATGGGTCCAATCCGAAGCGCGCTACCAAAAAGGCGACGACGCCGGCCCCCCCGAGGCCCAGCCAGAAAACCGGCCGCGGGAAGCGGCGCCGGGCCAGGCTCCACAGCGCGCCGGCAATCGTGAAAAGCCAGAGAGGGAGAAAGGGCGCATTGCCGGTGTTGACCGCGAAGACGCGCAGCCCGCGCAGGTCCAAAGCGAGGAACACCGCGACGCCGGCGGCCAGCGCTCCGCCGAGAACCCATTCGCGCCGGGGGAGGAGCAGGAGCGCGCCGACGCCGAGGATGGCGTAGGCGATGGTCGCGAGCACCCCGTTGACGACGACGAAATCCGGAAACCGGGGGCCCAGTTCGAGCAGGTAGAAAACGGTCGAGATCGCCCACAGCGCCGCGGCGCGGCGCGCCTGCCGCGCGAACCAGGTCCGCGGGCTTTCGGCGGGAGATCTTTCCCGGAACCTCTCGAGGGAGATGGTCAGCGAGACGCCGACCAGCAGCAGAAACAACGAGGGAATGATCGGTTCCAGCAGCAGGATCCAGGCGCACCAGGCGGGGCGCACCGCGGATTCCATCATGCGGCTGGTATGCGCCGCCATCATCGCGACGATGGCGAGGGTTCGGGCGGCGTCGAGGCCGAGGTTGCGGCGAAGCAGGTTGTTAGTTGTTGGTTTTTGGTTGTTGGAGAAAGGCAATCGCAGGCTCCTTAACCGTCTTGGTCCCCCGGCTCATTTTCAGAAACCAACAACCAAGTACTAACAACCAACAACTATTGGCTTAATCCTCGACGTCCGGTACGTCTTCGACTTCGTCCGGGCTCGGCTCCTCGGGTTCGTCGACTCCGGCTTCTCCCTCTTCCTTCTTCAGGGCGAGGTTGAATTCCATGCGGCGCGCTTCCTTGGTCTCGCCCAGGTGCAGGATCTCGGCGCACGGATCGCAATAACCCAGTTCGCGGTCGATCGTGAAGCGCGGCGCGACCGCGTTGATGCCGCACTTGGTGCACAGCTGCGGGCGCATGCGGTTGCGCTTCAAAAAGGACTGGCTCTGCAGTTCGCGCTCGATGCGCTCCGCCAGTTCCTCGGAGCTCTCCTCGGCGGCGGGTCCCTTGCGGCGCGCCTGGATGTCAAGCACCGGGGAGGCCGCCGACTTGTCGCCGCGCTTGATGACGCGCTCGACTCCGGGCTTCACCTCGAGGAAGAACGGCTTGGCGGGGCGCTTGACCGAGGGGTCGAGCGCGGGGAAGGCTTCCACCGGCGCCGCGGCGGCCGCGGCCTTGGCCTTGTCGGCCTTCGACAGCTTTTCGGCCTTTACCTTCACCGGTTGATTCGGCTTTTCAGCCTCATGCCTGCGGCTGAGGACCGGCGCGGAGGCTTCCTTGACGACGGGGGCCTTGACCGCCTTAACGGCCTTGACCACCGCCTCTTTTGCTTTTGCCTTGACCGGGGCGACTACCTTCTTGGGCGCGACCTTTACGGGCTTCGCGGTTTTTTTCACGGGCGCCTTGGCGGCCGCTTTTTTCGCGGGTGCCTTGACGGGCTTGGGAGCGGGCTTCTTGGA
>JAJNBB010000037.1 GCA_021155885.1 Fibrobacteria bacterium
CTGACAGGGATTTTTCCCTGAAAGGAGACCGCCCATGCCGTTGAAGAAAGGAACCAGCAAAAAGACCGTTTCCAGGAACATCGAGGAGTTCCATGAGGGGGACACCTACGAACGCACCAAGGCGAAGTTCGGCAAGAAGAAAGCCGACAAGCAAGCCGTCGCGGTGGCCTTGAATAAGGCGCGCGAATCGGGAGCCAAGATCCCGAGGAAAAAGGCGGCGAAGAAGGCGGCGAAGAAAACCGCGAAGAAGGCTGCGAAAAAGGCCACGAAGCGCGTCAAGAAAAAGACCACGAAGCGTTGAAAGCATGAGGCCGCCTCAGGCGGCCGAATCAAACGGCCCGAAAGACGACGCGGAAATAGGGTTTCCCGGATCCCGGGGAAGCGCCTGAGACCTGGTTGGCCGTGCGACACGGGCGCCCATCCCTTGCCGTGTTTTTTTAACTTTGGGGGCTCCCTTTTCCGCACCGGAACCCCATGGCACAGATCAATTCGAATTATCAAAAACTTCAGGCCGGCTACCTTTTTCCCCGAGGCCAAGATCATCCGGCTGGGCATCGGGGACGTGGTGCTTCCCCTGCCGGCCCCTGTGGTGACGGCCTTGAAAAAAGCCTCGGATGAACTGGCCGATGCCGGGACCTTTCGCGGTTATGGCCCCGAACAAGGCTACGATTTTCTTCTGAACGCCATCGCCGGCCATTACAAAAGCCAGGGCGCGCACGTCGAGGCCGATGAAGTGTTCGTCTCCGACGGTTCCAAGTGCGACACGGCGAACATTCAGGAAATCTTCGGGCTCGACAACGTCATCGCGGTCACGGATCCGGTCTACCCCGTCTACGTCGACACCAACGTGATGGCGGGCCGCACCGGCGAGGCCGTCGACGGCCGCTACGGCAAGCTCGTGTACCTGCCCACCACGGCGGAGAACGGCTTCGACCCCGAGCTTCCCAAGGGCAAGACCGACATCGTCTACCTGTGTTCGCCCAACAACCCCACGGGAGCGGTGATGCCGCGCGCCTCGCTGGAAAAATGGGTGAAGTACGCCCGCGAGAACGAATCCATCCTTTTGTTCGACGCGGCCTACGAGGCCTTCATCCAGGAGCCGGGGCAGGTGCATTCGATCTACGAGATCGAGGGCGCCCGCGAAGTGGCCATCGAGTTCCGCAGCCTGTCCAAGACCGCCGGCTTCACCGGCGTGCGCTGCGCCTATACCGTGGTGCCCAAGGAGCTCAAGGCCCGCAACGACAAGGGCGAGTTCGTGGGCCTGCACGGGCTGTGGCTACGCCGCCAGACCACGAAGTTCAACGGGGTGTCCTACCCCATCCAGCGCGCGGCCGAGGCCGTGTTCTCTCCCGCCGGCAAGCAGGCGGTGGGCGAAACGATCGCGTACTACATGGAGAACGCGCGTATCATCCGCGAAGGCTTGGGCCAGGCCGGCTTCACGGTGTACGGCGGGGTCAACGCCCCGTACATCTGGCTCAAGACGCCCGCGGGCCTGGGTTCCTGGGACTTCTTCGACAAGCTGCTGAACGAGGCGCACCTGGTGGGAACGCCCGGCGCGGGCTTCGGCTCTTGCGGCGAGGGATACTTCCGCCTGTCGGCCTTCGGCATCCGGGAGAACGTCGTCGAGGCAGTGGCGCGCATCAAGGCGAAGATCGCTTAACGCAACGCGATTGCGTTCAACACCGCAACAACTGCACCGCTTCTTCGCCGAGGCCGGCGAGGATGGCGTTCTGATGGAACCGGCGGCCGAGCATCAGCGCCTTCTCCCACCCCAGCCCGAACACGAGCACGCCCTCTTCGTCGGGCCACTGCCCCGAGGGGTCGTGCGCGTGGCCCGGCAGCAGCGTGTACCCGGCCCCCCGCAGGAACATTTCCATGTCCTCCTGCTTCTCGCGGTTGACGAACTCCATGCGGACCTCGGATCCCGGATTCCACGCCGTGAGGTAGGCCCAGGACTCGTCGTACCGCAGCTGGACGCCCGCCCTTTCGGCCAGGCGCGAAAGGCCCGTGGCGTGGTCGCCGATCTGCAAAAGCAAGGTGTCGTTCGGAAAACCCACCCAGTATTCCGCGCGCAGGTAGGCTTCCCAGAGCCGTAGGCCGATGTTGTTCATGCGGTCACGGCCACAGGAAAAACGCGCCGGGCGCGAGGCGGTCGCGGGCCGAGGCGATCAGGTCCGAAAGTCCCCCGACGCCGGAGCGCGCCTCGGGGTCGATGAATTTTTCCAGGCGGCTCTTCGGCCGGGGAACCACCACCCAGGGGATGTCTTCCTTCACCCCTGTGCGGGCGATGAGATAGGCCCGGGCGTCGTCCAGCCCGCCCAAGGTGTCGATCAGGCCGGCGCGCAGGGCCTGCCGGCCCGTGAAGACCCGGCCGTCGGCGAAGGGGCGCAGGGAGTCGGGATCGATTCCCCGGTTGGCCGCCACGTCCCCCAGGAATTGCGCATAGGTGTCGTCGATCACGTTCTGGAAATACCGCAGTTCGTCGGCGGTGGCCTTGCGCGAAAAGTTGCCCGCGTCCTTGAGGGCCCCGCTCTTCACCGTCTGCAGCGAGACGCCGGCCTTGTCCATCAGCTTTTCGATCTCGGGAAACTGGAAGATCACGCCGATGCTGCCGGTGAGCGTGCCGGGGTTGGCGAAAATCTTCTCGCCCGCGAGGCCGGCATAATAGCCTCCCGAGGCCGCGATGTTGCCGAAGCTGACCACGAGGGGCATGCCGTTCTCACGAAGCCTTTTGAGGGCCCCGTAGATCTCCTGCGACGAGCCCACGGCCCCGCCGGGAGATTCGACCCGCAACAGGACGCCGCGGCAGTTTTCATCGCGCGCGATTTCCGCCATCAAGGTGAGGTGGGGTTCCGAGTCGAAGATCGGGCCCTCGAGGCGCAGCAGCACGAGGTGCGGCTTGTCGGCGTCGCTCGCGGCGACTCTGCCGATCAGGCCGGCGATGGTCGTGACCATGCCGATGAAGGCGAGGATCGTGACCAGTGCCAGCACGATCAGGAACTTCATGAAGCCGGAAAGACGCCCGCCGGAATACTCCCTGGATTCTTCGCGCTCCACCCTAAAATCCTTCCCGCGGCCGTCCGCTCGTCCGCGCTTTGGCGGACTGAACAGAATCTACACTCTTCTTACCGCACGCGGATGCGCTGGCCGGGATGCAGGGCCTCGGAAAGGCCGCCGTTGAGGCGCTTGACGTCCTCGACGCTTTGGCCGAAGCGGGAGGAAATCTCCCACAGGTTGTCGCCGTTCTTCACCCGGTAATATTCGTTCGAGGCGTCCGCGGAGGCGAGGCGCATGTCGCCGTAGACCGGGACCATGGAATGGTAGATGAGCTTCTGGCCCACGAAAAGCGAGTGCCCGCGCAGGCCGTTCCAGCGCTGGAGTTCGGTCTGCGAGACGCCGAAGCGTTCGGCCAGTTCGGAGAGATTGTCGCCCTGGCGGACCACGTACACCTTGCGCGAGCGGGCGGGCGCGCGCGCTTCTTCGTCGTCGGAGAGGTCCCGCGCGGCGGCGGGAATATGGAGAACCTGGCCGACCTGCAGGATGGTCCGCTGGGTCAGGCCGTTGGCGCGCCGCAGCGCGCTGACCGAAACGCGGAACAGGCGCGCGATGCCCGCGAGGGTCTCGCCGCGCCGGACCGTGTGGACCTTGGGAGCCACGGCGGCGGCGGCCACGGTCTCGACGCGCAGTTCGGGAGCTTCCGCGCCGGACGCCGGGATCACGAGGGACTGGCCGATGCGGATCTGGCCCCGGATGACATTGGCCGACTTGATGGCCGCCATCGAAACGCCATAGCGCGCCGCGAGCCCCGAGAGGGTCTCGCCGCTGCGCACCTTGTGGCGGACCGGGGCGGTGCGCTCGGCTTTTTCAGGCGAAGCGGCCGGCGCTGCCGCGGCCGCCGGGGCGGAAGACGACGTCGCGGCGGCCGCCACCACCACGTCCCCGCCGCCGGGAATCGTCAAGGCCTGCCCCCTGCGGAGCTTCGTCCCGCGCAGGCCGTTGGCCCGCTGGAGCGCCGCCAGGGAGACGCCGTACTTACGGGCGATGCCCGACAGCGTCTGCCCGCGCGTCACGACGTGGCGCTGGACCGAAACGCGGGTCTCGGGACCGATGTTGTGGTGATTGCTGTAGAAGATCTCGCGCGTGCCTTGGGGCACGTACACCGTGTAACGGGCGCGGCCCGGGGGCGTGCACCAGCGGCGCAGCGACGGGTTCAGCGACCTCAGCGCGTCCTCGTCGATGCCCACGGCCTGGGCAATGCCGCTGAGGGGCAGGCAGCGCGTCACGGTGACCGTATCGAAGGCCAGCGGGGGCGCCGCGTTCTCCTCGAGCCGGAAGCCGAAAGAGGCCGGGTTGTTGCCGATGATCATCGCCGCCAGGATCTTGGGCACGTAGAACCGCGTCTCCGACGGCAGGCTCATGTCCCAGTAGCTGAGCTGGGGGTCGGCGCGCAGCTGGCGCCGGATACGGCCCTCGCCGCAGTTGTAGGCGGCCATGGCCTGGTGCCAGTCGCCGAAGTCGGCGTAGAGGTCCTCGAGGTAGTCCAGGGCGGCGTCGGTCGCGCGCACGGGATCGCGGCGCGCGTCCTCCCACCAGTCGTCGTGCAATCCGTAGCGCCGCCCGGTGGGGCTAATGAACTGCCACAAGCCGCTGGCGCTGGCGTGGCTCCACGCCTTCGGGTTGAAACCGCTTTCCACCATCGCGAGGTAAATAAGATCGCGGGGCATGCCCCGCTCGTCGAGCTTGGAGGTGATCATCGCCTCGTAACGGCTCTTGCGCTGCAGCCACTTTTCGAAGTACCCGCGCCCCGACCCCGTGAACACCTTCATGGCCTGCAGCACGGCGGGCGGCAGCGGCGAGGGCACCGGGAGTCCGTAATTGCGGTTGGGCAGGCGCGGAAGCAAGGCCTCGAGATCCTCGAGGGAGGCGAAGGAAACCTCCTCGATTTCCTGGTCGAGGTATTCGGAAAGATCCTCGGCCTCGCCGCCGAGGCGGGCCGACTGGCTGACGGATTCCACGAGCCATTCGCGCACGCTATCCTGGTAAGCCTCCACGGCGAGCTTCTGGCGGCCGGTAAGCGAAGAAACGGTTTCCAGCTGCGCGAGGTGGGCCATGGCGCTGTCGAGATATTCGGAGGCCTCGAACCACGCGGAATCGGCCATGCTCTCGCGGCCCAGGCGGATGAACTCCGAGGCCTCCGACGCTGTGTTGGAGGACAGGAAGGCGGGATCGGGGGTTTCCCCCGCCGGGATGATGAAAACGGGGGCCGCGTGGGAAACGACCGGCGCCGGAACGGGAGTCGTGCGGGCGTTCGCGGAGTTCGAGGCGCAACCCGACAGTCCGAGCGCCGCCATTATAGTTAGGAGAAAGGCCGCTTGAACCAGCCTGGAGCCGGAAAACGCGGAAAAGGCCGCCTTCCGGAAGAAGGAGCCCCCTGCGACCGGACGGAGGGAATCCATCGCGGTTTCGGGTTTATTCTTCGAAATCCAAATCCTCAGCATAGTCATTCCACATATCGGACTTCTTGAACTTCGGATTATCGAAATCCACTTCTTCGTCCTCGTCCTCGTTGTCCTCTTCGACCTCCTCGGACTCGTTCTCAAACGGCTCGAGATCGTCAAAATCATCGTGTTTGGGCCGCCGACCAAAATGCCATTCCGGGTCGCGCCTGCGCGTCATGAGAATCCTCCTCCCCGCAATGGGGATGCCAATTTTTTCGCAAATATATCATGGCAGGCGTTATTGTCAACCAAACCTGGCCTGCCTTGCGAGCCATGGCCCCTTTTCAGACAAAAAATTACCTGAAAGAGACGTAAGTGGGCTATTTACCGGGAAATAGCAAAACCCGTACCCGAATGACATTGTCAATCGCGGACAACGCGGCTTCGACACCGGCGGGCAACTCCTGCTCGAGGTCGATGATGTTGTAACCGACCTTGCCGTTGCTCTCGTTGGTGAAGGATTGAATGTTCAGGCCCGCTGCGCCGACCACCTGGGTGATGGCCGCGATCATGTTGGGAACGTCCCGGTTGATCACGATGATGCGCGTGCGCGTCGTCGCCTGCGGGAAGACCTCGACCACGGGGAAGTTCACGGAGTTGTTGACCACGCCGTATTCGAGATAGTTGCGAATCTGCTTCACGGCCATCACCGCGCAGTTTTCCTCGGACTCCGCGGTGCTCGCGCCGAGATGCGGGGTAGTGACCACTTTCTCCTTGCCGAGCAGCGCCTTCGAGGGGAAGTCGGTGATATAGGCTTGCACCTTGCCCGCATCCACCGCCTTCAGGACGGCCGCGTCGTCGTAGATCCCCTTGCGCGCGTAGTTGATCAGGATCACGCCGTCGCGCAGCGTCTCCAGCTGCTTCGCGCCGATGAGGTTCTTGGTGTGCTCGGAGAGCGGCACGTGCACCGAAATCACGTCGGCGGCGCGGATCACCTCGTCCAGCTTGTGCGAAAGCTCCACGCGGCTGCTGAGCTGGTGCACGTTGGTCACCGTGGGGAACGGGTCGTATCCGATGACGTTCATGCCGCGGCTGATGCCGGCGTTCGCGACGAGCACCCCGATCTTGCCCAGGCCGATGACGGCCAGGGTCTTGCCCTGCATTTCGAAGCCGGCGAAGCGGGACTTGCCCTTCTCCACCTTCTCGTTCAGAACCTTGTCGTCGTCTTCGCCCACGAGGGTCTGCGTGAAGGCCAGGCTATGGTGCACGTTGCGTGCCACCATTCCCAGCATGATGAAGACTAGCTCGGCCACCGCGTTGGCGTTCGCGCCCGGGGTATTGAAGACGCAAATGCCTTTTTCCGTCGCCTTGTCCAGCGTGATGTTGTTGACGCCGGCGCCGGCGCGGGCGATGCACTGCACCGCGGCATAGTTGTCGGCGTCGACCAGGGCGCTGCGCACCAGCAGGGCGTCCGCCGGACCGGCCTCGGAGGAAACCGAGTAGGCGTCGGAGAACAGCTTGAGACCCTGCTGCGAAATGTTGTTCAGCGTTTGAATGCGATACATGAGAGCCGCCCTGTTTGGGAAGAGGGTCCAATTTAACCGCCGGACCCCGAAAGTTCAATCCGCGATCGCTTAAAACGCCGCAAAAAACGACATCGGACGGCTAAACGGGCTTGGGTTCCTGGGGCGGCTGGGGCGTCGGCTGCCCCGTCCTCGGGTCATAAAGGTACAGGGCTTGGGTCTCCCTCACGGCCTCCCGCCAATCCTCGCGCATTCCCGACGAACCCATGAAGAAGCGGGGGGCCGTGTGATCCTGCAGCTTCGCGTGCACGAAGGCGAAGGCCGCGCCGAACAGCACGGCGATCCAGAAGGCGTACACCAGCAGAAGCGCCACGGGGAAAATCACGAGGGAACCGTAAAAGACCTCGTTCTTCCCCAGGAACATCATGGGGAAAAGAAGGAGGACGCGCGACAATACGTATAGCAACGCGATGGAGGCGCAAGCGCCCAGCAGCGCCGACTTCGCGCGGACCCGCGTATTGGGCAGCAGGCGGATCATCAGGAAGATCAGGATCCAGAGAAAGCCCAGGAAGCCGAGCGAACCGAACAGGAAGGCTCCGCCGGGCACGTGGAAGGAAAACTCGTAGCCCAGGCCCCAGCGGGTGAGAACGTGGCGCAGGCGGAAGAGTACGAACACGCTGACGACCAGGAGTACCGCCAGCATGAGAAGGAAAGGCGTATAGCGCCGGAACCGGCCGACCCACCCGCGGTCCTGGCGCACGTTCCAGACCTGGTTGATGGCCTCCTCCACGCTGCTCATGGACAGGTAAAAGCCGATCAGGAGGCCCAGCGAACCCAGGAGCCCGAGTTGATGGAAACCCACGCCCTCGGCCCGCTCGATGCCGTTCAGGATCGGGTCGAGGGGCAGATCGAGGTTCAGGGAACTGACGAAGTAGGGAATCAGGCGCGGAAGGAGGTCGAGGTATCCCAGCCACCCCGCCAGGTAGGACAGGATGACGGTGAGGGGGATGAACGCGATCAAGGTGGTAAACGACAACGCCGCGGCGCGCACGGGCACCTCGTTGACGGTGAAGCTCAGGATGGAGAGAACCGAGATCCGCAGGATTTGCGCCACCCGCGCCTTGGGGCCCGTGCGCGACCCCTCCTCGGCGACGCGGGCCAAAGTGCTCCACAAATGCCCGTGCAACCGCTCGGCCATCCGGATATAGAGAGCGAGGGTGAGAAGCGGATGTTTGAGATTCAGTTTCAGGATAGGTTCCCGTTTTGTAGATGTTTCTCAGCCATGAGCCTTCCGAAACCCGTATTCAGGAAAATAGCCTTTTCCGTTCCCTTGGCGCTCCTCGGGTTCCTGCTATCGGCTTCGCCTGTCCCGGCCGGCCCCTCCGCCGTTCCCTCCAAGGCATCCAAGTTCTATCCGGGGGTTTCCGAGGACCAAAGCATGCGCGCCCATAATGCGCTACGCGCCTTTTACAACGGCAACCTGCCGCGCGCCGAGCGCCTGCTGCAGGAGCTCAACCTGATCGAGGATCACGATTCCCTGCCGCCCTTGAGCCGCCTGCTGCTCGTGGCGGCGACCGGGCTGACCCTGCAGCGCGACGACGCCGGCGGCGCGGAGGAACGGGCGCGGCTGAAGACGGTAATGGATTCGGCGGCGAAAAAAGGCGTGGACAAGTGCCTGGCGCTGGAACGCTCCATGCCACGAAAACCCGGAGCCGCGACCTGCCCGCTGATCCGGGGCGGCATCGACGGCTTTCGCGCCGTGCTCAAGCTCAACATCGCCTCGCCGGCGCAGGTGCTGGGCGAAGGCCTGGGCGCGGTGAAGCTGCTGGAGAAAGGCCTGGAAACCGACAGCACGATCCGCGACGCCTACCTCGGCATGGGCATCTTTCATTGCACGGCCGCGAAAAATTCTCCGCGCGTCGTGCGCTCCATGCTGAACGCCGCGGGAAGGCGCGTGAATTACGAGGACGGTCTCGCCTATCTGCGGCGCAGCGGTTACGAGGGCCAGTATACCTCAACCGCCAGCCAGCTCTACCTGATCCAGTTCCTATCCCCCTACGACGACGAGCTGCGTCGCGAGAAAATCGAGATCTTCCGCACGCTGCAGGACGTCTACCCCCTCTCGCCCTACTACCCCTTTTTGCGCTGGCACGAGGCGCTGGTGTTCTACCCCGACAGCTTTTACAACGCGCCCCGCCTGAAGACTTCCCTGGAACGGCGCATGCGCGCGGTAGAGACGCGGGATTATGCGGCCAAACGCTACCTGGCCTTGCTGCGCCATCAATACGGCCTTTTGAACCCGAAGGCGAAAGAGGAATATCGGCCCGACACGACCCTGGATTTGGGGGGCTATGCCTTTTACCCGGGATTCATCGACGCGCTGCGCCTGCGGCGCGAGATCCGGCTGGCCGCCCGCGCGGGGCTGGAGGCGACCGACACGGCCCAGGCCCGCCGCTTGGGTGAGCTAAAGGGCCGCGAGAAAAAAATCCTGGCGCGCATCCGCAAGTCCGAGCTCAGCCCCCCGAACCAGCGCCTCTATGAATGGCACGTCCGCGACGCGTTGAGAATGGAGTAACATACGTCATTCCCGCGGAGGCGGGCCCCATGAGCCCGCTAGCGGGCGAATCATCCAGGCAGCGAAGAACAAATCCAACGAGACCCTTTGTGTTCCGCCATATTGGGACTGGATCCCCGCCTACGCGGGGATGACGACCTAAGCCTCCGCGGTCAGGATGTCGAACGCGGCCGGGAAGTCGCGCGCGCCGCCGGTAAGGTGCGCCGTAACGGCCGCCGCCACGCGGTTCCATTCCTCACCGGATAGCGCGGCGCGCACCGCGGCCATCGGCCCGCCGTTCGCGGGATCCGAAGCGCGCCGCAGCCACTCCTCGGCCTGCGTCGACGAGAACCGGCGCTTGTCCTCGTAGCGGCGCGCCACGCGCGCGACCTTCCAGCCCGCCTCGTTCAGTCGCGCTTCCCAGCGTTCCCCGGCAGAGGCGGGCCGCATCGCGGGAGGCAGATCCAGCACCCGCTGCCGCAGCGCGAGCGGCGCCTCGGCCAGCCATTCCTTCCAGGGAATCGCCTCCTGCCCGCGGCGGAAGGCCAGCGCCCACTTCGTCCCCTCCACCTCCCGCATCCAGTCGACGGAGGGCGGCTCCACCCCGAGGCCCATCACCACGTCGAAGCGCGGCCTTTCGTTTTCTTTTCGTAACGATTCCGGCAGATTTTCCAGGGAGGACACCAGCAGGCGCGGCGTGCTCAGCGGGTCGATGCGCTTCGTCCAGGCCTCCAACTCGGCCTCTTCCGCCGCGTCCTCGCAGCGGCTCCATACGCCCCCTTCGACGCAGCGGCGCAGCGCCTCCCAGGTGAGGAAGCCGTGATGGCCGCCGAGGTCCAGCACCAGGCTTTCGCGCTTCAGGGCCGCCGCGCGGCACAGGTCGTTCCGCAAATGCCGCAGGGCCTCGCTGCCCACGCCGGACGCGCGCTCGAGCCAATCGGACTTGAGCGAAGCCTTTACCGCGCGCGCGGGCGCCTCTTCCAGCGCGGCCCACTGGGCCTCGCGGCGGCGCAGCACTTCCTCGCGCAGCACCGCCTCCCGGCCCAGGTTCCCCGGCTCGTAAAACACGCGGCCCTTCAGGGCCTCGGGCAGATACTGCTGCTCCACCCAATGATCGCGAAAGGCGTGCGGGTAGAGGTAGCCTTGTCCGTGGCCCAGCTCCTTGTCGCGGTTGCCGTCCTTCAGGGGATCGGGCACCTCGCCGATGCGCTCCTTGCGCACCGATTCCAGGGCCTCGTAGTAGGCCATCGTGCTGTTGCTCTTGGGCGCGGTGGCGAGGTAGAGGCAGGCCTGGGACAAATGAAACTGCCCCTCGGGCAACCCGACGTAATCGAAGGCCTGCGCCGCGCTCATCACGACGCGCAGGGCGCCGGGGTCCGCGAGGCCCACGTCCTCGGAAGCGAGGATGATCATGCGGCGGAAGATGAAGCGCGGGTCCTCCCCCGCCTCCACCATCTTGGCCATCCAGTACAGCGAGGCGTCGGGATCGGAACCGCGCACCGACTTGATGAAAGCGGAGATGGTGTCGTAGTGCGCGTCGCCGTCCTTGTCGTATAACACGGCCTTGCGCTGGATGCTTTCCTCGGCCACCTGCAGGGTGAGGCGGATTTCGCCCCGTTTATCCGGATCGGCGTCCGGAGGCGTGGTCTCGACGGCCAGTTCCAGCGCGTTCAGGGCGCTGCGCGCGTCGCCGGAGGCGCGGCGCACGATGTGGTCAAGCGCGTCGTCGTCAGCCACGATGTTGAGCTTGCCGTAACCCCGTTCGGGGTCGCGGATCGCGGCTTCGAGGGCCTGGCGAATGTCGGCATCCTCCAGCGAGCGCATCTGGAACACGCGCGACCGCGAGACGAGGGCCTTGTTGACTTCGAAGAATGGGTTTTCGGTGGTCGCGCCGATCAAGGTGAGCGTGCCGTTCTCGACATGCGGGAGCAGGGCGTCCTGCTGGGCCTTGTTGAAGCGGTGGACCTCGTCGATGAAGAGGATGGTCTTCTGACCGCGCAGGTGGCGGGCCTCGGTGGCGACCTCGATGGCCTCGCGGATTTCCTTGACGCCGGCGAGCACGGCGTTGATGGCCAGGAATTGCGACTGGGTGGTGTTGGCGATGATGCGGGCGAGGGTGGTCTTCCCCACCCCGGGCGGGCCGGAGAAGATCAGGGAACTGAGGCGGTCGGCCTGGATGGCGCGGCGGAGCAACCGTCCGGGACCCAGGATGTGGGCCTGCCCGATGAATTCATCCAGCGTGCGGGGCCGGATGCGGTCGGCCAGCGGGGTTTTGGTGTTTTTCTCCGCCGCGGCGGCGAACAGGTCGCGGGGTCTGGGCAGGTTGGATTTCACGATGAATCGAATATAGAGAAATACTTTTTTGCAAATTAGTGCCCATGATCAAGCTTGCCTGCGGAATTCTGGCGGTAACGTGCCTTTTGGCCGCCGCGGTCGTGCTGTGGCTTTCCCCGGGATTTCCGGAGAATCTGCCCGCCGCGCTGGCGGACTGGGCGGTGGCCTGGTTCAAGCTCTTCCGGAACCCCGCCGCCGCGGCGATGTTGCTGACCGTGTCGGTGCTGCTCGTCGCCGGGGCCATGTGCATCGCGGACATCCTGCTGGGGATGTTGTTCTCGTTCCTCGCGGCCGTGTTCGCGGTGTTCTGTTTGCTGGGAGCGCTCGGCAGCCAGTTCGCACCGGTGGCGAAGTCTCTGGAGCAGCTTTTTCGTTAAGTGGCAGACACTTTGAACCGGAGCGCACTCTCGCCGGATTTATTCTCCGGGCTTGCTCGGCACCCCTAATGGGGCGACCCCGCCTCGCTTCACCGGAGAATAAATCCGGCTCGGCGCGGGTGCAGCTGAACACGGAAGACAACGCAAAACCAAAGACTTGGGATGAGGAAATGAATATCCAGATCTACGGAAAACGAGACTGCCCCGACACCCGCAAGGCCGAGCGATGGTTCAAGGAACGGAAGATCCCGTTTCAGTTCATCGACCTGAAGGTCAAGGGCCTGGCGCCGCGCGAGTTCGAAACCGTCGCCGCGGCCATCGGGATCGACAAGATCGGCGACATCGGGTCGAAGCGTTTTCTGGAAAAGGGCCTGGGGGCGATGTCTCCCTCCCGGTTGCGCTCCGTGCTGATGGAGGACTCCCTGCTGCTCAAGACTCCCATTGTGCGAAACGGCCGCGAGGCGACCGTGGGATTCGAGCCGGAGGTATGGAAGGGCTGGAAGTAGTTCTCCAATCTCCGTGGGAATACAACCTTAGACTCCCATATTCCCCCGGTTCAACAATCCCTGTGGATCAAACACCTTCTTGACGTCCGCGATTTGCTTGTACCGTTCGCCGTACTGATACCACAGGTAGGGTCGCGGGAATCCCTGTTCATCCGCCAGCGTCTTCTTTCCCACCCCGTGTTCCGCGCTCACGGCCCCGCCCAGGCTCACCGCCTTGCGTACGAGTTCGCGATAAATCCCCGCCGCTCGTCGGGTGTCCTCTTCGCTCTCGCACAAGAAGTTGAGATGCAGGTGGCAATCCCCGACATGTCCCCACAGGGCCGTGTGGACGCCTTCGCGTCCGGCCGTGAATTCGCGGGCCTTCTCGCCGTACATTCGGAACATTTCGCGAAACGAGGCCTGGGGCACGGCGAAATCGGTGCCGAGCTTGGCCCGCCCGCGCTCCTTGAGCAGCTCCGCCACGCGGCGGGGCACGCTGTAGCGAAAGCCCGCGGTCGCGTCCGGGGGCACGATGCCCACGCAGCCCAGGGCATCGGCCAACACCCCGACCTTGACCCAGGTGAAGGTGTCCCCCGCGAAGGCCTCGACCTCGATGCCGGCCCGGGCCGACACGGGAACCGCGTGCCCGGATTCGCGGGCGAGCCGCAGGGAGTTCGCGTCGAAGTACTCCAGCGCTATGACGCCGAAGGCCCCTTCGGAGTCGGGCGCGGGGTAGCGGGAGGATTGGGTCTTGAGCGATCGCAGGCCGTCGGTGAAGTCCAGGGCCGCCGCGTCGGAGGGGAAGAAGAAGATCTCGGAGATGAGTTCGCGGCGCGGAAGAAAGCGCAGGCCGATCTCGGAGAAGACGCCGAGCAGGCCCTCGCTTCCCACGAAGAGGTCGACCAGGTCCATGTCAGGTTCGACGAAGAGGCCCGAGGCGTTCTTCACCCGCGGCATGAGGTAATCGGGTACCTTGCCCTCCAGCTCCCAGCCGCCCTCGGTGGCCGCCCTGAAGGCGCCGTCGCGGACCCGTTCGCGTCCCCGCCGCAGGTCGAGGACGTCGCCGGTGGCCAGCAGTACGCGCAGGGACTCCACGTACTCGCGGGTCGCGCCGAAGGCGAAGGTGCGCGAGCCCGAGGCGTTGGTGGCCACGTTGCCGCCGATCAGGGCCCGGGTTTCCCCCGGGTGCGGCGGGTACCATAGATCCAGCCCGCGCAGGACCTCGTTCAACTCGCGCAGGGGCGTGCCGGGAGCCACGAGGCCTTGGCGCGGGTCCTTTTCCCGGAGCAACAGGAAAGGCGCCACCCGGCGGTAATCGGGGCGGTCGGGCAGGGTGGTGAGGCCGGAAGTATCGATGCGCCAGCCCGATTCGAGGGGCACGGCGGCGCCGGTGAGACCGGTGAGGGCGGCCGAGACGGTAACGGGTATGTTACCCGAGGCCGCCAGATGGAGCAGTTCGCGCAGCTCGGCTTCGCTCTCGGGGGAAAACGTCGTAATGTCGCTGCCGGCGGCGGGAAAAACTCCGTTGCCGGCGTCGGCGAATTGTTTCAGGTCCGGTTCGGAGAACATAGGAGAAAATTAACTCGCGGGAATACAACAAGACCCATTGCCATCCGCATTTGGGGACTGGATGATTCGACCGCACGCCGTCTCATACGGGAATCCCGGCATTTATTCAGGCCGTTCCCGCCTGCGCGGGGATGACGGTGCCGTTAAAACCGATTCTCCACCGCGACGTGCAGCAAGCCGTCGCCGGGCCGGCGCTCGGGATTCAGCGCATAGGCCAGCGCCAGGCTCCAATCCCCCTGCGCCAGCTCGATGCCGAAGCCGTACCCGAGCACCCCGCGCCCGTCGTATCGCCCCACCAGGCGATTCACCACGCCGGGGGAAGCGAACACGAACAACCTGCCCCGGCGTCCCACCCAATACTGCAGTTCTCCCTCGGTCAGGGCATAGGCGTTGGTCTGAAGCTCGCGTTCCCGGTACCCCCGCAGCGAACGCGCGCCGCCCACGTAATAAAGCTCGCCGTGATTGAGCCGGTTCAACGGGAAGTTGGAGGCGAGGCGGCCCGAGAGGCGCAGCCCGAAGCGGGAGGACAAGGGAATCCAGTTTTCCAGCGAGGCGCCGGCCTGGACGAGGAAGTACGCGCTGTCGCCGGTGGCACTGTTCGAGGTACGGAAGGTGCGACGCACCCCGGTCGCGCCCAGGCTCGAACGGTATCCCGAGCGCGTGAACAGGGCGCGGTCCCGGGCGTCGAACAACAACCGCACCCCCGAGCGCAAGGCTTGCGAGCCCGAACCCGGATTCCCGTCGAGTCCCGTTTCACGGTTGGCCTGGGCGCCGAATTCCACTTCGAGGCGGCTGATGAAGCTCAGGTCGCGGAAGAAGGTCAAACCCTGGCTCCATTCCCAGAACAGCGTGTCCTGCTGGAGGAAGGATCCCTCGATGCGCGCGCCCAGCGGCAAGCCGAGCAGCCACGGTTCGGTGTAGGACGCGTGGATTTCCCGCTCGTAACCGCTGCGGTCGTCGAAGCTGAAGTCGAAGTCGCGCGCCGTGCCGAAAAGATTGACCAGATGGACGTCGAGGTAACCCGTGAGTTTCCCCCCCTCCTCGGCCTTGGAATCGAAGCCCAGCAGTCCCCCGAGGGTGTTCGCGGGCGCGTCCGGGAGACGCAGCACGGGGTAGAGCACGTTGCGGTCGGGATCGCGGTACAGGCCGGTCCATTCCACCGCGTCGAAGTACCCGGTGCGGCGCAGGCGCTCCAGGCCTTTCTCCGTGCGCTCCCGGCTGAAGTCCTCGTCCGTCCTCCACAGGGCCAGCCGCCGCACGGTCTCGGGTTGCGTGCGCGTCTCCAGGACGCGGGCCTCTCCCCGCTTGAAGGAACTGCCGCGCGCCACCCGCAGTTCCACGTCCACCGCGGGCGCGCCGAGGGAATCGGCGCGCGGGCGCGCGGTGATTTCGGCGAAGGGAAATCCGTGGTTCAGGTAGTGGTCGCGGACCGTCCTTTGCAGGGTCTCCAGAACCTTGCGGCTCGCGGGTTCTCCCGAAAATTCCGCCACCGAAAGGCCCTCCGGCGCCAGCCCCCGCTCGTCGCGGATTTCCACCGCCCGCAACCGGAACAGGGGACCGCGGATGAACGCGCCTCCCGAATCCGCCTGCGCGGCCCAATACCCGGCCGCGATCGAACGGGCGACGAGCGAATCCACCGGGGTTTGCGCGACCGCGGGCGCAACGACGAGAATACACAAGATCCAGGCGATCGTAGTAGGGGCGCGTCGCGACGCGCCCCATAGATATCGCAGAAGGGACGATCGCATCAGAACACCGCCCGCGCTTCCGCGCTGAAGCGCTGCGACCAAGTGGAGGAGCCCGGCTCCAGCCGCGCCAGATAACTCGCGTTGAGATGCAAATGCGTCTGTACCTCGGACTGCGCCAGCAGTTCGACCCGGTGCGTCACTCCGCGCCGGTAGCCGTCCGTCGCGAAGTAACTCCCCTCGCCGCGCCCGAACAGATAATACAGCCCGTATTCCGCCGACGCGCGCCCCCCGAAAAACGAACCTTTCTCCAGCCGGGCGCTGGGCACGACGCCCTGCAGGTTCAAGGGAAACCCCGCGTCCTCGCCCGCCGCGCGGCGGTACTCCAGCGAGGAGCCCAGCGTAAAGGCCCGGGGAAAGTGCCGGTACACGATCGTCCGGGTTCTCTGCGCCTGCACGCGGCTCTCCCCCGGAGTCCCGGCGTCCAGCGTCCGCCGTCGCTTCGCTTGCAAAAAGCCCGTCCAGGAAGCTTCCCAATCCTCGTTCCACTGGTGGCGGTATTCCGCCTCGGTTTCCTGATTGAGCTCGCGGAAGGCGTAGATGCCCGCACTTTTCAGGTATTCGCGCCGGTAGCGCAGATGGGCGGAACGGTCGCCCTCGGGTCCGGTCCAGCGCAGCGAAGGTTCATAGCGCGCGCGGCCCGAACGCACGGCGTCGATCTGGGAATCGGTGAAGCGCGGCAAGGGAACCGCGTCCGAGGCGCTGTCCTGATGGTCCGTCTCGACGTCGAGCGCGACGTCGGCGTCGGCCAGGAAACCGCCCGGGCTGAAGGAGAACTTTCCCGGCGAGAGGTCGACGCGCAGGCTCCATTGCAAATCCTGGTACGGCCGCGTCCCCAGCGTGGAATCGCGCACCAGCCCCGCCAGCACGTAGTCTCCCCCCGTTTCGCTGCGGTAATAGGTGTTGAACACCGAGTCGTAGACGTAATCGCCGCGGCCCGGTTCCACCGGCACGTAGGATTCCACCAGCGGCGTCTCGGCCGTGCGGCTGGCGCGGTAGTGCATCTGCGCGGCATAGCCGCGCAGCAGGTCCGAGGCGATGACGTTGGCCTCGGCCTGGTCGTACACGGCCGCCTCGGAGACCGCCGGGCGGGTTCCGTCCGCCTGCGGCGACCAGGTGCGGTGATGGCGTCGCGCCGCGTATACATCGCCGCTCCAGGGTCCCCACGAAAGCAGCTGCAGGCGCTGCGAGAGCCCCAGGTCGATCAAAGAGTCGCGAACCCCGCCTTCGTTCCCGCCGTAATTGGAGCGGCCGTAGAGCGCGTCCGCGCCGGGGGTCCACACCCAGCGGTCTCCCAGCGCGGGGCTTTCCAGCGCGGCGCGCGGCTGCCAGAGATGCGACTCGGCCAGGGCATCGGGATTCGAAATCGTCGAGGTCGCGGTGAGCCATCGGTCGTGGACGACCTCGGCGGTGGGGAGCCAGCCCGCGAAGTTGCTGCCCGCCGCCGCGCGCTGACGGTGGTTGTCGCGCCGGCGCGGGTCGGAGGCCAGCTTGACCTCCGCCGAAACCCCCGCCGTGGTGTTCCCCATCCGCGCGTCCCCGAAAACCTCCCCGCGGCGCGACTCCGCGCGCGCGCGCGCGGCCGCGCCGGAATCCCCCGCGCGGCCCAGCGCCCATCCCCCGCCCGCGCCCGCGCGCCAGCCGGACCAGGGTTCCAACGTCAACCGCAGGCGGTTCGCGTCGAAGTTCTTTTCTCCCACCGCGGCATCGAGGTTCCAGGCATCACGAAAGGCGCGCGGCTCGATCAACTGGTGGAACGAGGCGAAGTCGCGCGAGCGATGGTCGTGTTCCGGCTCGACCACCACGCGCGTGAGGCCGCCTTGGTCCAAGGGCTTGCCGAAGGCATGCGCCCCCCGGTAGCGGGTGGAGAATCCCAGGTTGTCCCCGTCGTCGAGGCTGGAGTAGGTGTTTTGATCCAGCTGGCTTCCGAGCACGGTGAAACGGCCGCGGCCCGCCTCGCCGCCTTCCCACTCTCCGGCGAAGACGGCGGAGGAGAGCGTGCGGGGCATGCGCAGCCGCCTTCCCAGGGAGTCCACGGCGACGGCGTCGCCCAACCCCCGAAAATACTGCAGGGTGGCCTCGTCCGGTTTTCCCGCGGCCGGGTTGTCGCCGTCCTCGGATTCGCGGATGCCGCGCAGGCTGAACCGAAACGCCCCGACCGTGTCGGCGGCCTCTCCCCCCAGCAGCAAACGCGGGTAGCTTTCCTCGGTGTACTGGAACTCGACCGAAAACAGGTTTTCGCCCGTCACCGTGACCCCGGTCAAAAAATCGATGCGGCCTTGGGAATAATCAATGGTGTAATCGACGCCGCGGCGGAGCAGGGCGCCGTTGCGATAAACGCGCTCCGTGCCGGCCAGCACGGTGATGAAGGTCGCGCCCTCGCGGTCGCGCAGGTAATAGCCGCGCTGCTTGCCGTCCACCCCGCGCAAGGTGTCGGCATGGAAAAGTCCCTTGCTGCGCGCGAACAGCACCGAACCCTTGCGGCCTTTTTCACCGTAGCGCAGTTTGGCGCCCTCGGCCTGCACCGAGTAGAAGTCCTCGCCCGCCTGCCCGTGGACCAGGGTATAATCTCCCAGCCAGTATTCATACTGGCGGCCGTAAACGCGCAGGTATTTGGTGTCGACTTCGCGCAAGGTGGTGGTGTTTCCCTCGGGTTGCACGGGCACGTTCTGGTCCGACAGCGTGCCCTCGAGCCAGGCGTTTTCCGCCACCTGGCCGTTGACGTTCACGAACAGCGCCGCGTCGAGCCCGAGCGCGCCGCCCCCTCCCATCGACACCGCGAGGGACTTGCTGCCGGACAGGGCGAGCTCGTAGGCCCCCGTATCCGCCGTGTTACCCTCGCCCGCGAAGGCGCCGCCCGGGCGGAACGCGGTTTCCAGGGAATCCCCGGCCCGCCATACGGGCACCTGTTCCGGGGCATAGCCCCGCTGGCGCGGAAAGGGCAGCGCGGGCGATTCGTAGCGGACGATGCAGGTCGTGTCCGGGACGGAAAGGACCTCGACCGGACCCGGGAAGGCGCCGAGGCCCGCGGTATCGGCCGGGGACAACGGGCCCGTGCGGCAATCCCAGCGCGCCAGAAAGCCGGTGCGGGCGGGCGCGCTCCAGCCGGGCGGCGGGCCGGAGATCCCCGCGGCCGCCAGCGCCCCCGTGGTGAAAAGCAGGGCGGCGATCACCGCGAGGCGGGAGG
Source organism: Fibrobacteria bacterium (assembly GCA_021155885.1). Classification (GTDB taxonomy): domain Bacteria; phylum Fibrobacterota; class Fibrobacteria; order UBA11236; family UBA11236; genus UBA11236. The sequence goes on from JAJNBB010000037.1 coordinate 19,213, forward strand.
CTCCAGCCTGCGGCGGGCCGGATGAAAATGGAAGAGGGGCGTTTTATCGGCGGACCATCCCTCCAGCACCCACTCCCGGGTCGCCGCGTCCCAGAAGAGGCGGGAGGACGGCGCTTCGGAGGCGCCGGTCAGCGCCGGGTCCCCCGCGGGACGGGCGGCGTGCGCCGGGATGCGGTTGAGAGCGCCGTCGAAGCGCAGGGCCGAACCGCCGGAACGGCAGTAGATCTCCTCGCCGCCGGGAGGCTGCGTGCAGTCGCGCCAGCCCACCGGCATTTTCGTGCGCGCCCGCAGCATCCACGCGCGCGCGCCCTCGACGCCTTCGCGGTCGCTGTATAGAAAGGCCTCGCCCGCCGCGTAATCGGCGAACACGAAGGTCCCGTCGGCGCCGCGAAAGACGGCGGCGCGTCCCGAGGCGAAAGGCGTGAAGCGCTCCGGCAAGGGAAAGGTGGAGATCAGGCCGGCGGCGCTGTCGTAGAGGCAGAGGCGGCTCGAAGCGCCGTCGAGCAGGTAGAAGTAGCCGCGGGCGGCTGAAAGCGCTTGCACGGGCCGAAACGCTCCCTCGGGAGACGGAATCGCGAGCCACCGGATTCCCGGAGGCATCCCGCTCCGCGCCGATCCGTCCGCGGACGCGCCCGTGTCCGCCCAGGCTTGCGCGGTGGCCGGGACCCGCGCATAGCGCAAGCCTCCCAGCCGAAACAAGGTCCAACTGGCCTGCGCGGGAAGCACCGCGTCGATTTCAACGGAAGACGGACTCCCCGGCCGCGCCGCGCAAGCCGTCGCGAGGAAGGCGCCCAGGCAAACCGCAAGGACTGCCGGAAACATGCAGGGCCGGCGCGCGCGCGCTTGCGCCTTCTTTCCCGGAGAGGGCGGGACGGTTCCGGAAAAGGCGCGCGCATCCGCCGTTTCCGGGAAGGAAAAGCGGGTGGCATACGGGTTGCATGTCGAGCGCATCATGAGCGACTTCACACCTTTTCTGGACGCGGATTTCGTGCGCCGCGCCTGCCAGCGATATGTACAAAACCGGGATGAAGCGAACGATCTGGCGCAGGAGGTTTTGCTCAAGGTGAGCCGCGCGGGAAAGGGGTTTTCGGGGGCTTGCCGGCCCGCGACCTGGTTGTACCGGGTGGCGGCGAACCACTGCCTGGATCACCTGCGTCGCGAGAAGCGCCTGCGCGGGCAGGCGGAGCGCTACGCGGCCTTGTGTCTCCGCGGCGAGGCGGGAAACGCGGAGCCCCGGGAGACCGGGGAGGAGCCGGCGGGGCGCCGGGTGCTGGAACGCCTGCGGGCCACAGCGGGTGAAACGGACCGGTACGTGATCTACCTGCGCTTCGACCTGGATCTCAGCCAGGCCGGGATCGCGGAGATACTCGGAGTCTCGCGCGCCGCGGTGGGCCAGCGCCTCGAACGGATACGGGCGCGGGCCGCGCGGCTGTGGGACGAAATGGCCTGAGGCCCGGGGAAAAGTTTTTGCCCTCCGGGGCGGCCTTCACCCGTTCACAAAAGGCAACGGATTCTTGAGGCGCGCGCTTCCTGAACACCCGCTTTTCCACTAGTTTCTGGGGAGCATGGCATTCCCCAACCTCCTTTCGTATTCGGACTACCGGCAGTACTTGCGGGACTATTACGAGGTCCACAAGGCCGCGAACGCCGATTTCTCCTTCCGGTACCTTTCCCTGCGGGCCGGCATCAACTCTTCGGCCTTTTACAAGTACGTCATCGACGGCAAACGCAATCTCACCAAGGGGTCCCTGCTTAAAACCTGCGCCGCGCTGAACCTCAAGGACCGGGAAGCCGAGTACTTCGAGAACCTGGTGTTCTTCAACCAGGCGAAAACCCTGCAGGAAAAAAACCTCTTCTTCGACCGTCTGACCAAGCTTCGCGGCCAGTACGAAACGCGACGCGTGGAGAGGGAGCAGTATGCCTATTACAGCGAATGGCATCATGCCGCCGTGAGGGAAATGATGGCCTGCATGGTGTTCAACGGGGACTATGAGGATCTGGGCCGGCGGCTCGCCCCCCCGATTTCAGCCGCCAAGGCGCGCGAATCGGTGGCGTTGCTGAACAAGCTCGGGCTGGCCCGCAAGGACGCTCAGGGACGCTGGACGCCCTCCGATCCCGTACTGGTGACGGGCGGGGTGCGAGGCGTGAAGGAAATCGAGGATTTCCAGCTGCGGATGCTGATGTTGGCCTCGGAAGCCTTCGTGCGTTTTCCAGTGGAGCAACGGTTTATGTCTTCCACCACCTTTAGCGTTTCCGAAGACACGCTAAACCTTTTCAAGCGCCGTATCCTCGAGCTGAAGTCGGAGCTCCTGGAATTCGCCCGGAAGGACGCCGCGGCCGATCGCGTCTACCAATTAAGCCTCAACCTTTTCCCGCTTTCCGCGATTCCCGAAAGCCACGGTGCGCCATGAAAATCCGCCTGCATGCAATCGCCCTATCGCTCGCGTTTTTACTCGTCGGCTGTATATTCGGCGGCGGGTCCGACACGTTGAAAGGAGGCACCGACACCCAGCCCGACTCGCTGCGCACGGACGTCGTGTTTCCCTCGGGAGTAGCCGCGCGGGGCCTTGTCATGCGCCTTCTGCCGCGGGACCTGGACCCCTTCGCGCTGCCCGGCTATGCCGCGGAAGTCGCCGTTACCGCCAAGGACGGCACCTTCCGTTTTCCCATGGCGGATACCACTGTTCGTTACAACGTCATCACCCGGGACGAATACACCGGCCTGATCGGCTATGCCGATAGCGTGCGGGTGCGGAGCGGCGGACGCCTGGCCTTGCGCATCGTGCTGGGCTTGCCCCGGCGTGTGGACGCGCACGCGCGGGCGAACCCCTCGGACACGCTTTTCGTCCGGGGCCGGTTTTTTGCGCCCGGGACTGACATGCGGTTCTGGTGCCACGACCGCGCCGCCTGCGTGGCGGTGGTTCCCAAGGGGGTCCGGCGCATGTTGTTCCGCGCCGACCTAGGCTGGGAGCGCGAACTGGAACTCCCCGCGTACGCGGGCGAAGACACCTTGAAACTGTTTTTCTCGAAAGAGGACACCCTTCGGGTGGAAAGGGGTTACCGATGAAACGTTTCTTTCTTCTGGCGGGAGCGTCCTGCGTGCTTGCCTTCACGGGATGCGTCTTCGATCCCTTTACCAGTCCGGCCGAGACGCGGACGCAAATCTTGAGCGCCCGCGAAATCCACATGCGCCCCGACTCGATGTTTTATAATCCCGACCTCCTGGGATCCAGCACCTTCGGATTTCAGGTCGTACCGGGCGCGAGGGACCTTTTCGAATACCATCACAAGGCCGCGGACAAAATAGGCCTCGCCGATGACGAATTCTCGGAATCCCTATTCTTTCTCGTGGACAAGGGAACCCGGGAGCTTACGATGGATTCGGCCTCTTTTGCCCACCACAGGGTCCTGTACGTTCCCCACTCCTTTTCGCCCGCTAAATACGGGGTGATAGACAGGGGAACCATTCGGGTGGTACGTACGGGCGTGGGCCGGTACTTCGTCGAGGCGGACGTAAGTTATGAATTGCGATACCTGGAGGATTCGCTGCAAACCGGGCGAGGCCACCTGAAGTTCAAGCAGAACTTCAAATTTTAAGCGTCACTACCTTCTTCCAGTCCACCGGATCGCGCAGCGCCCAGATTTCGGAGGTGCGCGCGGTTTCTCCGGGACGCAAGGTCTTTTCCGCCCCGAGCGTTTCCATCTCGGTCATGAAATTGCCCGGCCCGTTGTAGATCGCGAGGTTGCAATTCATCGAATAGCGCGCCGTGGGATCGTATTCGGTTTGTTTGAGGAAGGAAACCTTTTCGACGGGATCGGTCATGCCGATCAGCCCCTGGGGCGCCTGCACCATGCGCTTGAATTCCCGGCCCTTGGGGGTGACGATCAGGCAGTTTTCGGTGAGCTGCATCTGCGGGTCGTTGACCAAGGTGGTATGGCCGCCCCAGCTTTTGGAGATCACGATGGCGAACAGGTCCCAGGCGCTCTGATCTCCCAGGGGGATCCCATAGGTGGTGCCCTTCTTCGGCAACGTGGCCGTGAGGGCCCAGGCGCCGCCGGACCACAGCATGTCGCCGACGTTGGTCACGGCGCTGTCGACCTCGAAGGTGTAGTCGTCGAGTACGTTGACCGTGAGGGTCTTTTGGACCCCGTAGGCGTCCATTTTGGGGCCGGTGATCGTAACGCCCCGCTTGCCGACGCGCACCTTGCAGGGTGCGTTGTCCGCCGCATAGCACTCCTCGGTTTCGTCGGCCAGCGGACGCGTGCCCCAGATGCGGTGGCCGCCGCGCAGCAGCCAATCGCCGCGCTGGTATTTCTTCGGAGCGTCCCAGAACATCAGGTTGCGGGTTTCGCTCTTACCCCCTTTTCCCATGATGGCGGACAAGTGGGCCACGCGCGGGCCGATCTGGGTGACGATCACGAGGCGGGCCTTGGGAGTTTTGATTTCCACGGCGTCGAGGCCGTCGTAGATGGCTTTCTGGATTTGCATGGGTTCGAACTTAAAAAAAAGGGCCGAAAACCAGACCTAAAAATGAGCCGTCTTGGTAAAGTTATCTTTGGAACCAGCATCATGCCCCAATTTCCCGGACTCTTCAAGGCCTTGTCGGCGGGCCTCTTGCTTCTTGCGTTGCTTGCCGCCGCCGCTGCCGCGCAACCCGCCCCGGATTCGGGTCGCGCCGCCGACACAACGGGCATTCTTCCCCTCCTGGCCGAACTCGACCCCGTGGATACGGTCCCCGTCCCTCCCGCCCCCTTCTCGAAATGGATCGTGCCCGAGGTCGAAATCCTTCTCTCGAACGGCCTCATCGCCAGCTACAACATCTTCATCGCCCAGCATGACTGGGCCCGGATCAGCGGGTCCTCCGTCCGGCGGAACCTGATCAGCAGCTGGATCTGGGACTACGACCAGTTCTACATCAACCAGTTCCTGCATCCCTACCAGGGGGGGCTTTATTATTCGGCCGCCCGCAGCTACGGCCACGGGTATTACATGAGCACGGCCTTCACGGCCATGGGAAGCCTGCAGTGGGAATACCTGATGGAAACCGAGGCGCCCTCCTATAACGATTTCATCACGACCACCTTGGGCGGCGCGATGGTCGGCGAGATCAGCTACCGCCTGGCGAACTCGGTCCTCGACAACAACGCCTCGGGCCTGGAACGCTTCTCCCGGGAGCTCCTGGCGAGCGCCATCAACCCGGTGCTCGGATTCAACCGCGTGCTGAACGGCAATGCCTGGTCCGGCCCCCGCCGATTGAGGTCCCCGAAGCCCGAAAAGGAGTCCATCGTCCGCCTGTCGACGGGAACGACCTTGGCCTACGGCTCCGATGCCGAAACCGAAGATCACAACCCCCTGCGCGTCCCCAAGGCCAACACCGAGATGCTCGTGATCTACGGCGATCCCTACGCGGCGACGAAACCGTTCGACTACTTCCTGTTGAACATGGGACTGAACGTGATCCGGGACCCGGTCGCGACGTTCTCGGCCCGCGCCCAGCTTTACAAATGGAACCTGTTCCGTTCCGGGCGCGGGCGCGGCCTCCTCATGGTCGGCCAGAATTTCGACTACCTCAACAACGGCGTTTACAAGCTGGGCACCAGCAGCATCGGCGTCGGGTACTCGCATCGGTTCGAGGGGGCTTCCGGATACTACCACACCTTCCACGCCCAGGCGGCCGGCATCGCCGTGGGAGGCGTGAGCACCGAGTTCTTCAGGGAGCATTCGCGCGATTACAACCTGGGACCGGGCCTCTTCGGCACGACGCGCATCACGGTGGGCAAGGGCTTCAGCTGGCGGGCGGCCCTGGTGTCGGATCGTTACTGGCTGCGCACGCGCTCGGGCGCCAAGGGCGACGAGATCATCGGCGTCACCATGCTGGAAGCCTACAAGCATGTGCACAAGGGTTTCGGCGTGCTGGTGAGCCATTCCAACTACGACCGTTCGGCGCGCTACCGGGATTATGGGACCAAGCAGGAACTGAGCCAGGAAACGAAGGCCTTGGTGACCCTGACGCTTCGGTAGGAAACGCCCCGACCGCGGCGCCCGGCTAAATCCGCGCGAAGCGAAGGGGAGCGTCCGCTAGATGCGGGCGCTGTCGATCGAAGTCAGGAGGATGCCCTTGCAGCCCAGCTTCGACAACTCGTCCATGATTTTCTGGGATCCTTGGCGCTTGAGCATTGCCTTGACGGCGAACCAATCGCCCTTTTCCAGCTTGATCACGGTAGGAGATTCGATCCCGGGGGTGATAGCGCATGCCTTTTCACGGGCATGACCGGGAACGTCGTATTCCACCATCATGTATTCCATCGCGATCAGCTTGCCCTCTATGCGGCTTTTAAGGACGAGAACTTCGTCCAGATTCTCGCGTCCGGGATGGGCATAAAGCGCCGCCTGGGACTCGAACAAGGCCTCGTCGATGATTTCCAGCCCGGCCTGTTTCAACGTCGTTCCGGTTTCCACGATGTCCACGATGGCATCGGAAATTCCAAGCTTGATGGAAATCTCGACCGCCCCCTCCAGCTCAACGAGAGGCCCCTTGTACCCGCTGCGACGAACGATGTTCGTAAACGAGGTGGCGATGCGGGCCTTGTTCGCATCCAGATCCTTCATGGACCGCATGGGGCTTCCCGCGGGAACCGCTGCACGCAGCTTGGAGGCCCCGAATTTCAAATCCAAAAGCTTCGCGGGATTCACGCCCTTCTCCGCGACGAAGTCCATGCCGGTGATGCCCGCGTCGAGAATTCCCTCGGCGACGTACATGGGAATGTCCCCGGGACGCAGGAAGTAGAACTCCACCCCGTTTTCGGTATCGAGGGTCGAAAGGCTGCGCAGGGACTTGCTCACGCGATAGCCGCAGGCCGAAAGGATGTCCATCGTCGGCTCGAACAATTGGCCCTTGTTGGGCAAGGCCACCTTTATCATAGCTTCGCGTTCACTTCCTCTAGGGTCAAGCCCTTTTCGGCCATCATGCAGGCCACGTAGTACAGCACCTGGGAAAGCTCCAGGGCCTGGGCGTCGCGGCTCTCGAAACGGGCCGCCATCCAGCTCTCGGCGGCCTCCTCGACCAGCTTCTTCCCGATCCCGTCCACGCCCTTTCGGAACAGTTCCGTGGTGGACTTGCCCTCGGGCATTTCCTGCTTGCGCTGCTTCGCCAGCGCGTAAATCTCTTCGAACGTCATGGGAGTAAGGATAGAAAAACACGGAAAACAACTTGAAAACGCCCCTATACAACATTTACAGGACCATTCGCTTTCGTTCCCACCCCCACCCCCAACTCACACCGTTCTACCCCAACTCCACCGTGCAATGCGCGCAACGCTTCGCGGCCGCCGGGATCTGCGACAGGCATTCCGGACATTCCTTCAGGGCCGGGGGCGGTCCCGGCGGCGGGGGCGGCGCGGGATGC
>JAJNBB010000081.1 GCA_021155885.1 Fibrobacteria bacterium
AGGGTCGAGCGCGCGCAGGAGCGCGGGCAGGGGAAGCGTGCTGAGGACGCGCTCCGTGGAAATTTCCTCGCCGCCGTTCACCGTGATCCCCAGGATGGAGGCGCCGTCGTGGCGGACGCGCGTGACGCGCGCGCCCGTGCGGACGCCGCCCTCGGGCAGCCCCGCCTCGACGGCGCGGAACAGCGCGCCGATGCCGCGACGGGGGTACAAAAAGACGCCGTCCAGATGCCGGGCGCGGCGCCGAAGCCTCGCGAACAGAAAGCTCTTCGCGTCCAGGCCGGCCAGGCGTCCTCCCGCCACGGCGGGAGAAAGGTCCTCCGGAGCGCGCCCCCAGAGCTTGCGGGTGTAATTGAGAAGGAAAAGTCCCGCCAAGGTCTTCCCGTACTGCGCGACCGCCAAGGCTTCGAAGTGCGCGAAGGGCCCGGACCGGGTCCTCCGGCCGAGTATCTCGAGGGCGATGCGCCCCAGCAGGCGCGGGTTCAGGCCGCCGATCAGGTCCCGGGGCGACAACGGAAAGCGGAGAAGCCTTCCGCCCTGGAAGATGCGGCTCGGGGCGTCCACCGCGAGGAGCTCCTCCCCCAGCAGCGACCGTATCTCGCGGGTTACCTCGGGGTCCTTCGCGTGAATGCGGTGCGCGCCCGTATCGAAGAGGAAGTCGCCGTGGCGGAGCGTGCGGCAGTTGCCGCCCGTCTCCGGGCCGGCCTCGTAGACCCGCGCGGGCAAGCCCCGCTTGCGGGCATAGTGCGCCGCCGCCAGCCCGGCCGGCCCCCCGCCCAGAATGTGGAGAACGGGAGTCGGCCCAAGGGCCTCAGGCCCACGGCTCATCGGGCGGGCCCATACCAAAACACCTCCACCTTGGATCCCAGGCGATTCACGTAGGGATTATGGTAAAAGGTTCTCTTCGCCCGCACGGGACGCCGGATGTGGTCGGCGTAATTGCCCACGGTGATGACGGGCCGCGCGGGGTCGAGGTCCGCGAGCGCCCGGAGTTCGTCCGGCGTGTCGACGCTCCGGAACTCCATGCGGATTCCCTGCATCGAAAGGCATTTCACCACCCACGGCGCGCCCACCAGGACGGCCGAAGGGTCGGGATGCGCGGCGAGGTGGTCGCGGGCCTGGGCGATGGCCGCGGGCCGTTTGTGCTGCAGGGCCAAAGTCGCGCCCACGGTTCCGTAGGCGAGGAGAAAAACCGCGGCCGCGATGCGCGCCGACCCCGCGCGCGCCGGCGCGCCGGCTTTCCAGGCCGAGGACAGCCCCGCGGCCAGCAGCATCAGCGCCGGCGGAACCAAGGGCAGCACATGGCGCGTCTGGTTCACGACGTTCTGGAAGATGAAAATCCAGAGGGCGTAGGCGGCGCAGGAAAGCGCCAGCAGGCGCAGGCTTCCCTCCGGTTCCTTTTCCCGGGAGGCGAGGAGTCCGCGCGCGAGGAAGAACGCCGCCCCCACGCTGACCGCGAGGGTGACGGGGCTCCTCCCGGGCCACCATGCGCCGAGTCCGTCGACCCAGAGATCCTGAAAGAGCCTTGCCGCCCTCAGGGTCCAACCCGGTTCGGTGATATAGGTCCCCCCCGTCTCCAGGAAGTGGCCCGCGGTCTGGCGCCGCGAGGCGGCGAGGAGGTCCTTCCACCCAGTCACCGCGACGAAGGGGATGAGCCACGCGAGGACGCCGCTAACCCCCGCCGCGATTTTTTCCAGCGGCCTTTCGGTCTTCCCGGAGCGGCGCAGGAGATTCATCCCCAGGGGGATCAGGAGGAAGGGAAGAAAGGAAAGGCGCCACCCGGCCTGAATGCCCGCGAGAAAAAAACCGGCCGCGGCCTGCGCGCGGGATTCCCGGCGCGTCAGATGGTAAAAGGCGGCGAGGGCGCAGGCGGCTCCGCTCAGGTCCGTCATGTAGCGGTTTCCCAGGATCCACAGCATGGGGTTGAACAGCAGCAGGGCCGCGAGGAGGAACCCGCGCGTCTCGGAGAAGCGCCATTGCAGGAGGGCCAGGGAATAGTGGACGAGCACGAAAAGGCCCGCGCCGCCGAGCACGGAGAAGGCCAGCGCGTAACTGCCCAGCAGCCCGTACAGGACCTTGGCGAGAAAGCAAAAGACGGGGTATCCCGGAAACTGCGGCTGCAGGAGGGTTACGTCGAAGTCGAGCATCGCGAGGGCGAAGCGAAGGCTGTCGGCGTCCTCGATGTAATGGATCGTGGTGAACAGGCGCGAGAACAGGCATACGGCGAGCACCGCGAGCGCCTGGGGTCTTCCGGTCCACGGGGAGTTCATGACAGGCAAAGGTCGAAAAAAAGGCGGCCCCCGCAAGGGAGCCGCCTTTCAGGAGTCGTTTCGCGTTAGCGCCAGGTCGTGGCGTTGACCTGCGCGTCGGAGAAGCCGTAGACCGACTTCACCAGCGTGAAAGCGGAGTCGAGCTTGGCGACGTAGGCGGCCTTGCCCGAACCGCGCACCGGGTACGTCCCGATGTAGGCGTGGAGCTTGGCGAGGTCGGCGTCCGAAATCTTCTTGTAGGGATTGAACTGCAGGCACACGGCGAACGCCTTCAGTTCGCTCCAGTTGCCCGCCAGGCCCGAGGGGGCGACCAGGCCGGTGTCGACGGCGAGGATGTCCTTCGTGCCCTTGATGTAGCTGATGACGTTCGAGGCGTAGGTCTTGTCCCACACGTCGACGATGATCGCGCGCTGGGCGGCGATTTCGGCGGCGGAAGCCTTGGCCGAGATCAGGGCGCGGCCCTTCAGGAAGGCCTTGAACGCGTCCCCGCTCCAGTCCTGGGGGGCCAAGCCGCGGTCGCGGCGGGCGGTGTAGCGGCCCATCATGGAGAAGTTATACTCCGAGCGGAAGTCGATCTTGCCGTCGTTGTTGTTGTCGCGGTAGGATGCCGCGGCGATGTTGAGCGTGTCGTCGCTGTAGTCGGAGTAATTGACCGCGGCGCCGAAATAGCCGAAGGCTTCGTCCCAATTGTGCTCCATCACGGTGTAGTTCTTGCCCGAGACCAGCGCCGCGTTGTCCTTGGAGGTCACCTCCTGGAGATAGACGGCGGTCGCCTGGTGATACGCCACCGCGCCCGCCAGCACCTTGCTGATCATCTGGGACAGGTCGACGCCGTTGGAGTCGAGATAGACCGCGGCCTTCTTGCGCTTGGTGGCGTCCAGGGCGTTGGTCGAGATCTGGCCGGCCCACAGGGTGACCAGGGCCTGGGTATTCAGGCCGTACCCGATCACGGTCGCGGAGGAGACCTTGTCATGGAGCGACTTGCCGGAAGCGATCTGGGCGTACTTGGCGTGGTAACGGGTCTTTCCTCCGGCCACCGAGGTCCGGATGTTCAGCGAATCGGCGTCCAGGTGCGTGTAGTACTTGAGGATTTCAGAGGCCGCGAAGCTGGTGAGCGCGTAGCCCGTGTCGGCGGGGACGCGCGCCGCCGACTGGATGTCGTGGATCAGGAGCAGGCGGGCGGTTTGTCCGGAATAATCGACGCTGCTTTGGCCGTCGGCGCCGAGGAAGACGTAGGAGGACGGCGGGGTAACGTCGGTCGGACCCGTGTCATCGTTCGGGCTTTCGAAGCAGGCGGCGAGCAGCAGGGCCGCCGGGAGGACGAGCCAGGCGGCGAAGTTTTTGGTTTTGAGGGATTGCATGAGGACTCCTGGGGATGAATGAAGTTGCGGTTCAGAAGGAAACGGACACGCCGGCGTTGACCTGGCGGCGCGGGCCGACCAGGATGCCCTGGACGTCCGCGTTTTTGTTGTAGGGGTTCGAGTGGATACGCGACCCGATGTAGACGTTGTCCGCGAGGTTCTTGCCGGTGACGAACACCAGGTAGCGGCCCCTGCGGTAGGACGCCGAGGCGTCGTAAACGACGTAGCCGTCGATCGGGCCGACGTCGCCGCGGTTCTCGGTTTTTTCGAGGTTCTCGAAGTCGGTGTAAACCCAGCTCACGAACTTCGCCTCGGCGCCCAGGGACAGGCCCATGGAGAAATCGCGCGACAGCCCCGCGACCAAGGTATGCATGGGCGCGTAGGGAAGCCGGTTTCCGTTGATGGTGTCGAGGCGGCCAAGGTTCTGGGAGGAATTCACGACGCCGCTGACGATCTCCGAGACGAGCAAGGTATAGGCGGCATGGGCGTCCGGCAGGAAGGGGCTGGCCTTCGAGGCCTTCAATGCGCCCGTGGCTTCCAGGCCGTAGGTGCGGGCCTCTCCCAGGTTCTTGAACGTCGCGCCCGTGGCGGGGGCCACCAGGTCCTCGATGAACAAATGATAGGCGGCCAGCTCCGCGGAGCCCCATTTGCCCGAGGCGCGCGCGCCCACTTCGGAATTCCAGCTTTTCTCGGAGCGCAGGTCCAGCACCGAAGCGTCGCCGAAGTTCAGGACGAGCAAAGTGGTCGTGGAGGGCGGGGTGTAGCCGCGATGAATCCCCGCGAACACGTTGAGCCCGTCGATCACGGCATAGTTGGCGCCGACCCCGGGGAGCACCACGTATTCCGAATGATCCTTGAGGCGGGAGCCCCGCAGAAGGTCCACCTGCTCCTGCTCGAAAATTTCGAAGCGGACGCCGGGCTTCACCGTCAGGGGCCCGAAACGGACTTCCTCCGCGGCATACAGCGCCAAGGCCTTGGTCTCGTAGTTGGCCCGGTTCGCGGTGGGAATGATCGCGGAATCCCCGTACAGGTAGGCGCCCTCCCGGTCGTCCTGCGCGTCGCCGACCTTGCGGCGATCGAGGAAGCGCTCCCAGTGCACGCGGGCTCCGAGGCTGAGAACGGCGTCGTTTCCGCCGACCGTATGATCGATGTCCCAGGCGTTGTCGAGTCCCAGCGTATAGAAGTCGCGGAGGTTCCCGTAGTTCGTGGAATCATTGCCCACCCGCACCAGATCGACGTTTTCCGGCGGGACGGGGATGTCATCCAGCGGCTGGCCGTTCTCGAGATGGTTTTCCCAATTCGGAACGGAAACGAAGATGTCGTTCTCGCGCCACCAATCGCGCTTGAAAACGGAGGCATAGACCTTCGTGGTGCGCCTGCCGAAGCCCAGATCCCGCGTGTGGATCAGGTCGAGGGAATAGCGCTGGATATCGAAGGTGTCGTCGTCCTTGGGGTTGAAGTTCGGGTTGGTGCGGAAGGAATACTCCGTCAGTCCCGTGTAGGTGGCGTTGGCGTGCTCGACGTTGGCGTTCAGCTTCAGGTACAGGGCGTCGCGCGGCGTGGGGATCCAGTTCAGCTTGAAGGTGGTGTTGAATTGCTCGAACCCGTTGTTTTCCCGGTACCCGTCGCCGCGCTTGTAGAGCAGCTGGATCTCGGGGTGCAGCTGCGGGTTGCCCCACCCGCCGAATTCCAGGTAGGCGCTGCCGTAGCCGTTCTGGCCTCCGGTCAATTGAGCCTCGCCGCCGAATTCCTTGCGGGGGCGGCTGGTGATGTAGTTGACCACGCCGGCCATGGTCTGGGGTCCGTATTCGAGGGCCGCGGCCCCCTTGATCACTTCGATCTCGTCGATGCGCTCCGCGGGCGGGTTGTAATACATGAGGGGGTAGATGTAGAGGGCCGGGGCGATGGGGATGCCGTCCTCGAGCACGAGCACGCGCGCGCTGCGCCGCGGCGGAAGGCCGCGGATGCCGATGCTCAAGCGGGAATTGCCGAAGCCGTCATCGGCGAAGCCCTGCACGCCGGCGATGCGCTCCAGCGCTTCCTGGGTGCCGAGCGGGCGCATGCGCTTCAGGGCGTTGGAGTCCAGCCGCGACGCGGTCCCCGTCAAGCGGCCGTAGCGTCCGGGCGACTTCGAAACGACCACCATGGGGTCGAGGTCGAAATCCGCTTCGCCGAGAGGGGCGGGCGCGGCGAGGCGAAGGGAATCGGGCGCGGAGGGGGCCTGGGACCAAGCGGTTGAAAACAGGACGAGGCCCGCGATCAGGGGCAAATGGTAAGTGCGCATGGAGGCTAAAAGCTGGCGGGATTCGGGACGCTGTCGGGCACGATGCGGGCGCTGCAATGGCTGCCGGCGCATCCGCCGCCCCCGTTGCCGCCGTTTGCGTCAAGCAGGGGATCGTCGTTGCAGGAGTCGAACGCCATGACTCCCCAGGCGAGGGTCAAGAGAACGGCGAACCGGAAAAGGCGGGGCAGGGCAGGCTTCATAAGATTTAGATTGAGATTGTGTCTTAATATTAGCCAAATGCGGCCGCATTCCAAGGCTTCGGGAACGCTCCCTTCCAAAGCCTGTTTTTGCCCTAAAACCCTCACAAACTCCTGCGGGGAGTACATTTCCCGCTTTCACCAGACCGGCCCTCCGGCCGCAAAAGGACCCCATGGATCTCAAAACCGTGCGCGCGGGCTTGATTTTGGCGCTT
>JAJNBB010000038.1 GCA_021155885.1 Fibrobacteria bacterium
TCGACCTGGCGGCCGTACTACTGGGATCCGGGATTCCCCTGTTCGGCCCGCTCGCGCGGGGGCCCCTCGTCCTGGGCGACCCGATGGTGATCCAGGGCGTCGGCGTGACCCACCTGCGCTACCCGGTTCTCAAGAAAGCTTAAGGAGGGTGTAAGGACGCCCCGCGCGGTTAACTTTCCCCACGATGTCCCGCGCGCCTTTAGACCCCTCGCTCCCGCACCCTTCCCGACACGCATCGGTCTCCCTCTGGGGCGCCGGCTCGGTGATGTTCCTCAGCTTCGTCGGCTTCGCGGCGGCGCAGTTTCACGGGTACCTGTTCGAGCAAATGGGCTTCACGCCCTTGCAGATCGGGTTCCTCTTCGGCCTGGGCTTCACCGCCGACATCCTCGCCCCCATCCTGCTCGTCCTCGCCATCCGCCGCCTGCGCGGCCCGCGGCGGGCGTTGATGCTCGTCCTGCTCGGGGCGGGGCTCGGCACCTTGATGCTGCCTTACTCCCGCGGCTTCGCCGCCGCGGCCCTCCTCTTCTCCTTCACCTTGTTCTGCTCCTCCAGCGTCAACCCGATGAACACCGCCTGCACGCTCGAGGTCACGCGCACGCGCGGCGGCGCCTTCTTCTTCCTGCTCCGCACCCTCGGCACCGCGGGCTACCTGATCGCCTGCATCATCAGCTACTTCCTGCCGGATCCCGCCCGGCTCCCGCTCCTCTACATGGGCTTCGGTCTCGCCTCGCTCATCGCCATCCCCGTCATCGCCCGCACCTACATCCCCGAAGACCCGCGCCAGGCGCCCGAGGACATCCTCGTCAACCCGCACCCGCGCCGCACGCCGGGCCTTCGCCGCGCCCTGCGCCTGCTCTCGGCCCCCGTCGCCAAGCGCCTGCTGTGGGCCCTCGGCGCCATGAACTTCGCCAATGCCATGGCCACCTTGGTCCAAGGCAACTACCTGATGGCGCGCTTCGCCCAGGGCCAGGCCTCCATCAGCCTGGCGTGGATCATCGCCACCGCCTGCGAAATCCCCCTCATGCTCGCCTGCGTGTGGCTGGTCCGTCGCTACGGCCTGCGCGCCGTGCTCGGCTTCGGCCTGCTCGGCACCACCCTCAAGCTTTTCTTCCTCGGCGCCGCCGATTCCTATGGCGTCTTCCTCGCCGGGCTCGCCTTCCACGGCTGCTTCTTCTCCGGCGCCATCGTTGGCTTCAGCCTCTTCCTCGACCACCGCTACGCCGTCGCAGATCGCCCTAGCCTGCAAGCACTCGGATCCCTGTTCTACGCAGGGCTGCCGTTGGCCCTCGGGGGGTTGAGCGCAGGAATCCTGTGGCATCTGTTCGGGCTCCGCACCGTGTACCTCGTGGCCGCATTGATCGGCCTGGGAGCCGGGGCGTATACGATCGTGTTGATGCCGAGGTTGCCGGGACGCAAGGACGGGGGACGGGGGTAGGGGGACGGGGGAAGTTTATCCGACTCGTGTTCTTTGAAGAAGCCCTTGTAACGGCTTCCTGACCTCAATGATCAATTTCGCGAGCCTGTTCTGCTCTTCTTGGCCCATGTAAGAAAGTTCCGTCGATAGGATCAACAAGGTATCGAGTTCTGCTAGGCTACCTCTGGCGATTCCCAGAAACTGTCGAAACTCGCCGAAATGGTTTCTGCCTTGGCCTTCCGCAATGTTTGCGGCCACCGAGACGGCAGCTCTTCGCAATTGACTGCTCAGACCATACCGTTCTTCGGTTGGGAAACCACGTGTGATCCTATAGATTTCCGGCGCCAATTTCATGGCTCTTTGCCAAACAATCAATTCGCGATAACCCTTTGTATCCGTCATTCGATCTCCTTTCATTTAGTCCCCCGTCCCCCGTCCCCCGTCCCCCGTCCCCCGTCCCCCGTCCCCCGTCCCCCGTCCCCCGTCCCCCGTCCCCCGTCCCCCGACCTCCTACCTCGTCCCCGCCAACCCCCGTCCCACGAAATAATCCGGAAACCTCTCCCTTAGCGATGTAAACCCTTCTTCCGTCACGATGATGTGGTCGAGCAGGGGAATGCCCATGAGCCTTCCGGCCTCCGACAGCCGCCGCGTGGCCACGAGGTCCTCCGCAGAGGGGTCGAGCGATCCGCTGGGGTGGTTGTGCGCGGCCATGATACCTACGGCGCGGTCTTCGAGGGCGCAGGCGAAGGTTTCGCGCGGGTGGACCTGGCTTTGATTGGCCAGCCCCACGGTGATTTCATGGGCCTTGATCACCTGGTGGCTGCCGTCGAGCGTGAGCACGGTGAAGCATTCCTGGGTTCGCTTGCGGAGTTGCCCGAGGTAGGGAAGGGCGTCGGAAGGCTTGCGAATGCGGACGCGCCGGCGCCGCGTGAGGAAACGTTGCGGAAGCTCGAGTGCGGCGAGGATTTGACAAGCCTTGCCCTGCCCGACGCCGTTCACCGTGCAGAGATCGTAAAAGGAGGGAGGCTCGGATAGGGATTCCAGCAGCAAAGTGACCTCCCGCGCGAGCACCAGCACATCCTTGCCCTTCTGCCCGCGTCCGAAGAGAACGGCCAATAGTTCCTCGTTGGAGAGGGCTTTCGCGCCTTCGCGCGCGAGCCTTTCCCGGGGGCGCTGGTCGGGAGGGAGCTCGAAAAGAGAGCTGACGAGAGGGGCCGGAGGGGTAAAAGGAAATGCGTTCATGCCCCCACGTTAGCCAATGCCCGCCGAGGCCG
Organism: Fibrobacteria bacterium; assembly: GCA_021155885.1. GTDB lineage: Bacteria > Fibrobacterota > Fibrobacteria > UBA11236 > UBA11236 > UBA11236. Next base: position 2,689 of record JAJNBB010000038.1, read on the forward strand.
AGGTGACAGCGGTCACGGCCGCGCGGCGCGCACGCGATCGCGGCGCGTTCTCAGGTAATAAACGCAGGGGTGCGAACGCCCGCCCGCGCCTCCGATTTTTTTCTTAGGGAAACGAAACTTCGGCCATCAAGGGAAAGAGACCTCGGTCTCGTGGCCGGCGTGCGTGCGGATGTTGATCACCCCCACGTCCAGGATGAGGTATTGTCCCTTGATGCCGAGCAAGGTCCCCGTGATGTCGGGGTGCTTGGCGGCGTTCAGGGACACGGCCTTTTCGGGGTATTTGAGAACGGGGTAGAGAAAGCGCACGGGTTCGGCGTCGGGAACCTTGTCGCCGGGAAAGTCCGGGCCCCACAGGGAGAACAGCCGGTCGCGCGCGGCGCGCAGGTCCACGGGCTCTTCGATGCCGCTGAGCATGCGCCGCCAATGGGTTTTGTCCGCCACGTGCATGCTGAGGGCGTATTCGATCTTGCCGCAATCCAGGCGGTTGCGCGTCGCCGCGATCGGCAGGGCTTCCACCGCGCCCTGGTCCATCCAGCGCGTGCGCACGGCATGGCTGCGCGTGATGCCGACCTTGAGGCCCGAGGAGTTCGCCAGATAGACGGTGTGCGGGACGAAGCAGTGGGCTTCGCCCCAGGCGGGTTCGCGGCACGTGCCCAGATGGTGGTGGCAGGTGTGCGGCCGCACGATGCAGTTGTCCAGGCTGGCCAAGGTCTGAAAGCACGTGTAGCAGTGGCCCTGGCCGAAGCTCGTGCGCGTGCGCGAGCCGCATTGCAGGCACACGATCCTTCCCGTGAAGCGAAGCGAAAGTTTTTGTCCCAGGCGCTCGTTCAGAGGAATCGACGCGTCCCCGACGGGCAGCGCGTACTGCACGGTGTCGTCATGGATGGTGTCCATTTTGCGGAGGAGGCCGGCGTGAAGCATGGGGGACCTTTTTCGCCCCCGTCCCCCGTCCCCCGTCCTGCGTAGCGTCGACCCAAATCTATCTTTCCTCCCATGATCACCTTCTACGGCTACAAGAAATGTTCGACGTGCCGCAACGCCGAAAAGGCGCTGGAGGCCGCGGGGAAGAAACACGCGTTCGTGGACATCACCGGAGCTGAAGAAAATCCACGCGCAGTCGGGGCTTCCCCTTCGGAAACTGTTCAACACCAGCGGGGAGCAATACAAGCTGCTGGGCATCAAGGACAAGATCGGTTCGCTGTCTGATTCCGAAGCGTTCGACCTGCTGGCCGGCAACGGGCGTTTGATCAAGCGGCCCCTGGTGACGGACGGAAAGAAGAGCACGGTGGGGTTTGACGCAAAGAGCTTCGGGGAGGCGTGGGGCTAGATGAGTAGACAGTTGACAGGGACAGTAGACAGAAAAACAAAACAAAAAAGGCGCATCCCTGCGCCCCTTCTGTCTACTGTCCCTGTCAACTAGCGTCCGTTCGGATTGATCTCGTTCAGCCAGGCCAAAATTCCGCCGGTGACGTTGAAGCCGTTGGTATAGCCCTGCTTCTTGAGATATTCGAGGGCCGTCCGGGAGCGCCGGCCGGAACGGCAATAGATGTAGACGGGTTGGTCCCGCGGCACTTCCTGCCAGCGCCCTTCGAATTCGCTGAGGGGGATCAGCTTGCCCTTGAGGTTGACCTCGTCGAATTCTTCCTGTTCCCGAACGTCGATCAGGGCGGCGTCCGGATTTTTTTCCAGGATTTCGCTGAGTTCGAGGGCGGAAATTTCGTCTTCCATCATATTTTCTCCGGCGGATCGGGGCGCCTGCCCCGCCTGAATTTGGAAATATAAGCAGGGTTTGGGGCTACGGGGGGGCGAATTTAAGGGGGTTTTGATGGTTTTCGCCCCGCCGTCCGGCGGAAGGCGTTGAAATCCGTGGCCCGCGGAATTAGGTTTTAAGCCCCCCAAATTAGGGTCCCGGGAAACACCCGGGATCGACTCCGCATCGAACCAGGTCGATGGGTTTCGAGGAATCTAGCCGAATCCAGAGGATTTTACATGGCAGCAGGACCCAAAGTCAAGATTTCCCGCGCTCTCGGCATTGCCCTGACGCCCAAGGCCGCTCGCGTGATGGAGCGCCGTTCCTTCCCGCCCGGACAGCATGGTCTGGCGCGCAAGAAGAGCCCGTCCACCTACAAGATGCAGCTTCTGGAGAAGCAGCGCCTCAAGGCGATGTACGACGTGCCCGAAGTGCAGCTTCGCCACTACTACGAGCGCGCCGCCGCCTCCCACGAGTCCACGGGCACGGCCCTGCTGGGCTTCCTGGAGACGCGCGCCGACGCCGCCCTGTACCGCATGGGCTTCGCCCGCACGATTTACGCCGCCCGCCAGTACGTGGCCCACGGCCACTTCCACATCAACGGCCGCCGCATCTACACCGCCAGCCACCCGATCAAGGTCGGCGACGTGATCGGCATCAACGAGAAGTCCAAGGCCCACCCGCAGATCGTGGACGCCCTGACCCACTCCGGCAGCGTCGTGGTCCCCGAGTACTACGAGGTCAACAAGGTCAAGATGGAAGGCAAGCTCATCGCGAAGCCCCTCCGCGACCAGATTCCCGTGAAGCTCTCCGAGCAGCACGTGGTCGAATACTACTCGCGCTAAGACGGACTTCGGTCCAGCAAAAAAGCCCGGCATCGCCGGGCTTTTTTGTTTTCAGATCCTGTAGTTTCAGGCTGCCCGCTGTAAGCTATCCGCTGTGATTCGTCCGCCTTCCAGCGACCTCATATCGGCGTGCTACGCCGATCCTTCTTCCCCGTGAAGTTCCCGAAGATCTGGATGTTGTAGCGCTTGACCGCGAAGCCCTCTTTCTTGAGAAGCTCCGAGATGGCCGCCTCCAGCTTCGCGCTGGTGACTTCCCGGACCTCGTCGCTGTCCAGGGGGACCAGGTGCATGTGCGGGCGGGTGCCCAGTTCCACTTCGTAATGGGTATGGCCATGGCCGAAGTCGGACTCGGCGAGGACGTTGGCCTCGACGAGCTGGCTCAGGGTCCGGTACAGCGTGGCGCGCGAGGCCTTGAGGCCGGTGCGCTGCATCTCGAACAGGATTTCGTCCGCGCTGAAATGGCCCTTCTGCAGAAATATGAACTCCAGCAGCGCCATGCGTTCCTTGGTCAGGAACATCTTGTTGCGCTTCAGGAACTCGGTGTACCGGGCCTGCGCGGTGGCGAGGGAGTCTTTGCTGCTGGATTGCACGGAGGATAAGGTAAAATCAAACCCCCGGAGCGGGGGGCAGGAATTCGAAGAAAAGTACGCCGGAGCACTTCCCGCGGCGCGATTCGAGGTATTCGCGGAAGTCCTGTTCGGTGACGCGGCCCTGTAGCTGGCTGGCGTGCCGCAACAGCGGCTTTCCGCCGCGCGCGTCGACGAAACCGGTATGGGTGGCGTCGATTCCCTCCCGGGAGGTCATGAACGCGACGCCCAAGAAACGGTCTCCCAGATTCCAGTTTGCCGCGAGTTTCAGGGCCTTTTCGTAGGGCAGATAGCGGATCCGGGCCCGGAGGTCCTTCCCCTCGAGCCCCTTGGCCGCGAGCAACTTGCGGCGATCCAGCGTTTTCACGATGACCGTGTCGCCGGGCAATTCCAACACGCGGAAGCGGGAGGGGTTGTTGGGGATCCACTCCCCGGTGAAGTAGTGATTGCGGTTCTCGTACCCGACGGTGTCGCCGTGGTAGCGGATGGGGAGGATGGAAGGGATCAGGTCGGGGGCGTGGCGCGCCAGCGCGAGGCCGAGCACCGTTTCCATGTAGGTGACGCAATCGACCCGCGCGAAGTCGGCGATGGGCTTGGGGTCCACGGCGCCGTAACGGCCCTCGCCGGTGGGGCCGAGGAAGTAGGGCGTGCCCATCAGGGCGCGGGAGAAGAAGCGCAGGCGTTCGGTGAAGTCCTGGGGGGCCCCGCGCGCGGGGTTCAACAGGCGATAGGCCTCGGCGGCGGCCGGGCGCTCTTTGTTGGCCCACAGGGCCGTGCGGATCATCAGGGAATCGAGCAGGGCCGAGGCCGCGCCCCCGGAGGCGGGGTAGCCGTTCAGCAGGAACACCGCGGCGAGGGTGTCGCCGTCGGCGGCGAAGGCGTACCCGGCCAGGCCGGCGACGCCGCTGAGCGAACCGGTCTTGTAGCGGACGAGGCCCGCGTCGGCGTAGTCGCGCAGGCGCTTGCCGGTGGCCCCGTCGAGCCCCGGCGAGGCGAGCGACCCGATGTAGTCCGCCGCGTACCGGTGGCGGGCCATGCGCGCCAGCAACGACGTTAACTCACGGGTGCGGACGCGGTTCCGGTTCGACAGCCCGCAGCCGTCGTGCAGGTCGAACGCGGCGCTATCGAGGCCCAGCGAGGCGATGAATCCTTTCTCGGCGGCGATCCCGCCCTCGACGCGGCCGTCGCCCCGCACGCGCTTGCCCAAATGGCGCAGCAGCAATTCGGCGTGCAGGTTCTGGCTGCGCTGGTTGATTTCGTCCACCATCGACACGAGCGGGGCGGTGGTCAGCCGGAAGCGGCGCAGGCGCGGCGCGGCAGCCGCGCTTATCGCTGAAGCCTGCCGGTCCTCGATGAAGGTGACGCCGCCGTCTCCCAGGGCCTTGAGGAAGCCGCGCCGGAAATACGCGGGCGGGTTGCGCACTGGCAGGAGCCACTTGCGCGCGCCGGCCCGAAGGCCGATCCGGCCGGTGAGGACCGCGGCGGTTTCCCCGGCGCGCTGCGAGAGCGAGACGCGGTTGGCGCCGCCGCCGACGGTAAGGGTGTTGTTGACCACGTTCACATAGCCCACGTCGGGTTCCACCCGCACGCGCGCGGGCGCGCCGAGACTCGCTCCGGGCTCGACGTAAATCTCGTAGGTGTTGTCGTTGAACGACAGCGCCGAGATCTCGGCGCCGTACCAGGTGTTGAAATGGCGCGCGGGCCACGAGACGGGCTTGTGCGGGCCGCGGAAGAACGTGTCCGACACGAGGACCTGCCCGCGCACGGTGTCGATGCCCAGGGCCTTCAGCGAGTCGGCCCACGCGCGCAAGGGCGCCACGGCGTCGGGGAAGAACCGGTCGGAGATGTTGGGGTCACCGCCGCCCTCGATCCGCAGCGATCCACGCAGGGTGCGACCGCGACGCGTGCCGAAGACGTCCAGCGTGGTGGCGGGGTAGGTGTTCACCGGGAAGGCGTCCAGGGCGGCGGCGGTGACCACGAGCTTGAGGCACGAGGCGGGCACCAGATAGGAGTTTTCGTTCCAGGCGGCCTCGAAGCGCTGGTGCTTCACCGAATAAACCGCGAAGCCCAGCTCCCCGCCGACGCCGGCGCGCTCGACGAAGTCCATAAGTTCCCGCTGCAGTTCCGGCGACGGGGTGCCGTGCCAGTGGCGGGGTGCGGGCGGCGGCGGCGCCAGGGGAGCCGCGGGGACCGGGGAGGACGCGGCCGCGCCGGTCACTCCCGTCACCGGCGCCTCAATGGCGGAGGTGATGGCTCCCGTCAGGATCACCGCCAAGGCGATTCTTCCCAACCCCCAACCCCGGGCTTTCAACCCCCAGCGTTTCTTCATGCTCCCGCCAGCTTCCTGAAATCGTCCCAGTAGCCGGGATAGGTCTTCCGCACGCAACCGGGGTCGAGAATCGTCACGGGCACGCCCTTCGGGCCGAGGGTGACGAGCGAGAAGCACATGGCCATGCGGTGGTCGTCGTAGGTTTCGATCACGGCCTCCGGCGTCAGTTTTTCCGGCGGCGTGATCGCGATCCAGTCGGGGCCTTCCTCCACCGTCGCGCCGACCTTGCGCAACTCCGTCGCCATGGCGCGCAGGCGGTCGGTTTCCTTGAGGCGCCAGTTGCCCACGTTGCGGATGGTCGTCGTTCCCTCGGCGAACAGCGCGGTCATCGCCAGGGTCATCCCCGTGTCGGACATGAGGTCCATGTCGGCGTCGATGCCGCGCAGCGCGCCGGATCCCTGCGCGCGAATGCTGAGGGCGCCGATTTCGATGCCGGCCCCCATCCGCTCCAGCATGCGCGCGAAGCCCGCCTCGCCCTGCGAGGAATCCCGGCGGACGCCCTGCACTTCGACGCTCCCTCCCGCGATGGCCGCGGCCGCGAGAAAATAGGAGGCCGAGGACGCATCCGGCTCCACTTCGTAGGGCGCGGAGCGGCTGTATCCCGAAGGGTCGTTCATCCAGAAGCGACGGTAGCCGTCGCGCCCGACCTTCGCCCCGAAGTCTTCCATCACCTTGAGGGTCAGGTCGACATAGGGCGCGGAGACCAAGGCCCCCTCGATCTCCACTTCGACGGGGCCGCGGCACAGGGGCATGGCCATGAGGAGGCCCGTCACGAACTGGCTCGAAAGGTTGCCGCGGATCTTCGTCTTGCCTCCGGCGAGCCCCTGGGCCTCGATGCGCAGCGGCGGGAAGCCCTCCTTGCCCTCGTAGAAGATTTTCGTATCACCGCAAAGGGGGCGCAATGCGTCCACGAGGTCGCCGATGGGACGTTCGCGCATGCGCGCCACGCCGTCGATGCGGAAGGTTCCCCGTCCGGCGGCGAGCAGCGCGGTCAGGATGCGGGTGGCCGTGCCCGAGTTGCCCAGGTGCAGGGAGATCTCGCCGTCCGGCGCGCGGAAGAATCCCTCGGGCTCGATGTTTTCCCAGATCCCCGATCCCGACAAGGGCGCGCCGAGGGACTTCAAGGCGGCCTGCATGAGGACCACGTCCTCTCCGTCGGGAAGGTTGGTCACCAAGGTCGCGCCCGCGAGCGCGGCCAGCGGCAAGGCGCGGTTGGCGATGCTTTTGGAACCCGGGGGCCGGATGCGGCCGGAGAAGCGGGGATACGGCCCAAGGTCGAGTTTTTCCATCCCTCATAAAGTAGAAATCGGGGGATTTCGGGACTCCCCGCGGGGCGCTTTCGAGTATACTAGAGACCATGACGCCCGTCGACGATCCCAACCTGCTGCAAGTCGTTCTCCGCCTGTCGGCCGCCGCCGTGGTCGGCCTGTTGCTCGGACTCAACCGCGAACTGAAGGGCAAGCCCGCGGGCCTGCGCACGCACGCCCTGGTGTCGCTGGGCGCCGCGCTGCTGGCCCTGACCTCGCTGCACATGCCCATGGGGCAGAACATAGGCGATCCGCTCAGCCGGGTGATGCAGGGCGTCATCACCGGCATCGGATTTTTGGGCGCGGGCGTGATTATCCAGGGCCGGTCGGGCAACGTCAAGGGACTGACCACGGCCGCGATGGTGTGGGTGGCCGCGGCGCTGGGCCTGGCCTGCGGCGCGGGCTATTGGGTCGCGGTGATTTCGACCACGATCCTGATCTTCCTGGTGATGATGCTCGAGGGGTTGGAAAAGCCCTTGCGCCAGGCGCTGGGCGTCAAGGCCCCGCCGTCCGAAGGAGGAGAGAGCGATGGCGAGGGCCCAGACGAGGGGGATGCCAAAGCCCGGGGCGCGCGCGACCGTGCTTTTTAAGTGCCTTTTTCAGGGGGGCTTCCTGGCGCCGGCCCTGCTGGTCGCCGCAACGGGGGCTTCCGCCGCGGAGATCCCTCCGCGCAAGTTATCCCTGATCCGCGAGGCCATGACGGCGATGAAACTGGATCTCAAGATCCAGGGGATGATCGACGCGAAGACCGAGGCCCGCGCGCAGAAAGTCCGCATCGACAATCCGGGGTTATCCGATTCCGTCGCGCAGGAGATCCGCGCGACGATCCGCGAGGTATACGCGGAGAACCGGGGAGGCCGCGAAGGGCTGGACAACCAGGTGCATGCGGTGTTCGACAAATACCTGAGCGAGGAGGACCTGAAGTTCGCGACGAATTTCCAGGCCTCGGACAACGGGAAGCGCTACCGCGAGGTAGCCCCGCGCATCGTGAACGAAAGCGTGCAGGCGGGGCAGCGGTGGGCTGAGAGACTCGAACCGGAGATCCGGCGGAGGCTGGAGTACCGGTTCCGGGAGTGGAACCTAAGGTTGTTGTGAAAACGGAATTGGCCGCAAAAGATCGCAAAGAAAAAATATAACAGGGCCCTATAGGGCCCTTCTTGTTTTTGCGATCTTTTGCGGTCAATCCTTGTATTAGCCGTCCAGAGCTTGCTGGAAATCGGCGAGCAGGTCTTCGGCGTCCTCGATGCCCACCGACACGCGCACGAGCGACTCGGCGATGCCCATCTCGGCGCGCTTCGCTTCTCCCAGTTCCCAGAAAATCGTTTGCGCCACGGGAATCAGCAAGGTGCGCGCGTCGCCCAGATTACTGGAAAGGATTCCCACCTTGAGGCGATCCAGCACGGGAAAGGTGTCCCCCGCGTTCTTCAGTTCGAAGCTGAGCAGGGCGCCGGGACGCGTGAACAAGGCCTTCGTACGCGCGTACTGCGGGTGGTCCGGCAGCCCGGGGTAATGCACCTTGGCGACCTTGGGATGCTTCGCGAGGGCTTCGGCCAGCTTCTGGGCGTTGTCGCAGGAGCGCTCGATCCGCAGCGGCAGCGTCTCCGACCCGACGGACAGCACGTGCGCCGCCTCGGGCGCCAGCGTGCCGCCGAAGTCGCGCAGGCCTTTCTTGCGCAGTTGCAGCAAGGCCCATTGCGACTTGTCGGGACCCTTGTACAGGTCGTAGAGGTTCGGGTACTTCGACCAGTCGAACAGGCCCAGGTCGGTCACGCTGCCGCCGAGGGCGTCGCCGTGCCCGCCGAAACACTTCGAGAGCGAATTGACCGAGAAGGTGGCCCCCACGTCCTTCGGCAGGAACAGGCAGCCGGAAGTCAGGGTATTGTCGACCACGTACAAAAGGCCCCGGGCGTTGCAGAGCGCGCCGATGCCGGCGAGGTCGGCGATTTGCGTCGCGGGGTTGGCGATGGTCTCCACGAGGACCAGGCGCGTTTCGGGGCGGAGGGCCGCCTCGACTTCCCGCGCGTCGGTTGCGTCGACGTAGGAAACCTCCACGCCGGTTTGCACCAAGGTGTTGATCTGGTTGACCGTGTTGCCGAACAGGAAGCGGCTGGAAACGACGTGGTCTCCCTTGCGCAGGAAGGCGAGGAAAACCGCGGCGAGGGCGGCCATGCCGGTGCCGAAGCACACCGTGCCCACGCCCTGTTCCAGCACCGTGACCTTGGCCTCGAGGGCCGAGACCGTGGGGTTGGACTGGCGCGCGTAGGCGTAACCCTTTTGGCGACTCTGGAAGACGGCGGCAAGGTCGGCGGCCTTTTCATAGCCGTAGGCGATCGACGTGTGGATCGGCTTGTGCAGCGAACCGTGCTCCGGCTTGCCCAGCCGGTCGGAATGCAGCAGCTTGGTGGTGAGGCCCTGGGATTTCATAGGCCTTAAAAATGTCTTAAAAACGCGGTTCTACAAGGTTTCTTCGAGGGGCGGGGTTTCCCCGCGGTTTTACGGATTCCAGCCCAGCAACGCGACCCCGGCCACCGCGAGAACCGCCCCCAGCGCCACCGCCCAGGGAATGCGCGTGCGGTAGCGCCAGGCTCCCAGGGGCGTCACGATCAGCGGGGTCATGAAGGTTATCGTGGTCACGACTCCCGCCGGCTGGTATTTCATCGCGGCGATGTAGCAGGTCATTCCGAGGATCGGCCCGCTGAAGGTCCCCAGCACGATGAGGGGAAGGACGCGGGGGGCGCGCAGGCTTTTCATGCCCGCGACGAAGGTCCCCCGCCCGCGCGCGAGGAGCATGATCGCGAGGGCCGCCGCGCCGATGCGCACCGTGGTGGCGTACAGCGGCGAGAGATCCGCCTCGCGCAGGAAAGCCTCGCGCACCATCACCGAGCCTATGCCCTGGCACAGCGCCGCGGCCACGCCGTTGGCGGCCCCGTGCCACCGGCCCGCGCTTCCGGAAGACCCGGCGTTCACCGCGGGCGCCCAGACCGCCGCCAGCACGCCGCCCAGCACCAGGATCATTCCGGCGATCTGGGCGGCGGACAGGAATTCCTCGAGCGCGAGCCAGGCGCCCGCGGCGGTGACCACGGGCGCGAGGGTCATCAGCAGCGAACTGCGCTCGGGCCCAACGCGAAACAGGGAGCGGTACAGCAGCAGGTCGCCCAGGCCCAGCCCGAGCGCGCCCGAGAGGGCGAGCAGCAGCGCCGTGTCCCAGGCGGGAAAGCCCGCGAAGCCCGTCCAGGGGAACGCCGCGATGCAGGCCAGCGCCAGCACGGGAAAGGCGATGGAAAGGCGCAGGAGGTTGGTCGCGAACGGCCCGATGAGTTGCCCGGTGGCCCTAAAGAAGAAAGGCGTGAGCGACCACAGGACGAGGGTCACGCAGGAAAGGAGGATTCCCAGGTCAGGGCCGGAAATCATGTGTTCCCCCGCAGGTCGTAGGGGCGGTTCACGAACCGCCCTTTACGACCGCGTGGAAGCGCCTGTTACCGTGCGGCCGTGTCACGCAGGCGCCCATTGCTATCCCCTGTTTTCCAGCACGTTCGCCAAAAACCCGTTTACCTTCTTCACGTATTCGGCCGGGTTGCGGATCTCGGAGCCCTCGGCCAGCAAGGCCTGGTCGACCAGCACGCCGTACCAGTCGGGCAGCCCGGGGTTGGCCGGGTCGGCCTCGTACAGCGCGTTCAGGCGCTGAATGATGGGGTGATCGGGATTGATCTCGAGGATGCGCTTGCTCTCGGGGACCTTCTGGTTCGACATCTTGAGGATGCGCTCCATGTTGGCGCCGAGGTCGTGCTCGTCGGCGACGAGGCAGCACGGGCTCTCGGCCAGGCGCGTGGTGACGCGCACCTCCTTGATCGTCTCCGCCATCTTTTCCCCGAGGTCCTTCATCAACTTCTCGTACTGCCCCTTGGCTTCGTCCTGGTGCTTCTTTTCCTCCTTGGAGAGATCGCCCAGGTCCAGGTCGCCCTTGGCCGCGTTCACCAGCTTCTTTCCGTCGAACTCGGTGAGGCTCTGCACCACCCACTCGTCGATCGGGTCGACGAGGTACAGGACCTCGACGCCCTTCTTGCGGAACACCTCCAGGTGCGGGCTGCCTTCGGCCGCGCGGCGGTTCTCGGCGGTCAGGTAATAGATATCCTTCTGACCTTCCTTCATGTCGACCACGTAGTCCTGCAGGCCGCGGTATTCGCCGGCCCCGGTCTTGCTCGACTCGAAGCGCAGCAGGCGCTTGAGCTCGTCGAGGTTCTCCCAGTTCATGTGGAAGCCCTCCTTGATCACGGAGCCGAATTCCTTCCAGAACGTCTTGTACTTCTCCGGCTCCTCCTTCGCGAGGGTCTCGAGCAGGGCCAGCGATTTCCGCGTGGCGGCCTGGTTGATCTTCTGGATCACGGCGTTCTTCTGCAGGATTTCGCGCGACACGTTCAGCGGCAGGTCCTCGGAGTCGACCACGCCGCGCATGAAGCGCAGGTAGGGCGGCAGGAGCTCCTTGCAGTCGTTCATGATGAACACGCGCTTGACGTAGAGCGACAGGCCGTGGGGGCGGTCCGGGTAGTACAGGTCGTAGGGCGCCTTCGAGGGCAGGTACAGCAGCGTGGTGTACTCGAGCGCGCCCTCGACCTTGTTGTGCGACCAGGCCAGGGGCTCGCCGTCGTCGTGGGTCAGGTGCTGGTAGAACTCCTTGTGCTGCTCGGGCGTGACCTCGCCCTTGGCGCGCCGCCATAGGGGCGGACGGGTGTTGAGGATTTCCTCCTGTACTTCATTTTCGCTTTGGCCGTCTTCCTTCTTCGAGACGAAGGCGATCGGGTGCGACACGTATTCGCTGTACTTGCGCACGATGTTCTTGATCTGCCACTCGTCCAGGAATTGCTTCGCGTCGTCCTTGAGGTGGATTTCCAGCTCGGTCCCGCGCCCGGCCTTGTCCGCTTCCTGCAAGGTGAAGCTGCCGTCGCCCGCCGATTCCCAGCGCATCGCGGGCTCGTCGCTGCCCAGGCGCTTCGTGGTCAGCACCACCTTGTCGGCCACCATGAACACGGAGTAAAAGCCCACGCCGAACTGCCCGATCAGGCTCACGTCTTTTTTCTGGTCGCCGCTGAGCTGCTCCACGAACTTCTTCGTTCCCGAGTTGGCGATCGTCCCGATGTTGCGGATGAGCTCTTCCCGCGTCATGCCCACGCCGTTGTCCGAAAGGCGCAGGATCGAGTTTTCCTTGTCGGCTTCGATGCGGATTTTGAACGCGGGCTCGCCGCCCAGCAGGGAGGGATTCGTGATGGCCTCGAAGCGGGCCTTGTCGACGGCGTCGGAGGCGTTCGAAATCAGCTCGCGGAGAAAGATCTCCTTGTTGGAGTACAGCGAGTGGATCATCAGGTTCAGGAGCTGCTTGACCTCGGTCTGGAACTCCATTTTTTCGGGAGCGGCGGGGGTGGCGGGAGTCGTCATGATGGGTCCTCGTTGGCTGGAATGCCGGCTGAAAGTTGCGGAAGCCGGGTCCGGTTCGAAGGTCCGGGGGGCTTCGGAGAGACAGAAATTTAGGTAGTTCCGAGGGGAGGGCCAACATCCGGAACCGGAAGCGGCGAGGGGTTTCAGAGTCGTACGGTCCGGCCGCGTCCGGGGCTTTTCCCGGCGGGCCGCCCGGCCCCGGGACGGGTAAAATCGGGCCCGCCGTCCCCCAAATCACAAAGCTAAATTAGCCCCAATCATAAGTGCCGCGGCACGGGGAGACGAGAGTGGATTCAAAGGAACGCGCGGGAAACTGGGCGGCCGCGCAGGTGGCGGACGGCATGGCGGTGGGGCTCGGGACGGGTTCCACGGCCTCGTGGTTCGTGAAGGCGCTGGCGCGCCGCATCCGCGAGGAGAAGCTGACCCTCACGCTGGCATCGAGCTCCTACTCAACCAGCCAGATGGCCCTGGAACTCGGGATGCGCCTGATCCCCCTCGAGCACGTGACGCGGCTGGACGTATATGCCGACGGCGCGGACGAGTTCGATCCCCAGCGGCGGCTGATCAAGGGCCGCGGCGCGGCCATGGTGCAGGAGAAGCACCTGGTCCACCTGTCGGACCGCTTCCTCGTGCTGGTGGATCCCTCGAAGCGGGTGGAACGCCTGGGCACGAACTTCCCCGTGCCGGTCGAGGTGCTGCCCTTCGCGGTGGGCCTGGTGAAGAAGGAACTGGAGGCCTTGGGCGCCGTGGTTTCGCTGCGTCCCGCGGGAACGAGCAAGGACGGCCCGGTGGTCAGCGACCAGGGCAACCTGGTCCTGGACGCCCGCTTCGACGCCGCGGGAGACGTGGCCGGGCTCGACCCCGTGTTGAACGACATTCCCGGAGTGGTGGGCCATGGCCTGTTCACCCGGTACGCGGACCGGGTCACCGTGGCCGTGGGCCACGACGAACGGGTCGAGGTCATCGGTTAAAATGCGCGTGTTCCTGCAGTGGCTGCTGAAAAGCTTTCTGAAGGGGCTGCTGCTGGTCGTCCCGCTCACGGTGACGGCGTGGGTTTTTTACTTCGTCTTCGTCAAGATCGACGGCATCCTGGGCATCGGGGTTCCCGGCCTGGGCTTTCTGTTGACGCTTCTGCTGATCGTGGGGGTGGGCGCCGTGGGGTCGATCATCCTCGTGGACCGGGCCGTGGCTTGGCTCGAGCACCTGGTGAGCCGGGTGCCTTTCGCGAAGCTCATTTACTTCCCCCTCAAGGACTTCGTCGGGGCCTTCGTCGGCGACAAGAAAAGTTTTCGCGAGCCGGTGCTGGTTTCGCTGGGCGCCGGCGGCGACGCGGACAAGGGCGTGCGGGTGGTGGGCTTCGTGACCGCCCGCGACCTGGGCGTGGCGGGCGAGCCCGATCTCGTGGCCGTGTATCTCCCGCAGTCCTATAACTTCGCGGGCAATCTGATTCTCGTGCCGCGCGCCCGCGTCACGCCGCTGCCTCCGGGGGAAAGCTCGAAGTGGCTCGCCTTTACCGTTTCCGGCGGAATCTCGCGCGGCACCGAAACCGTCAAGCCCCTTTAGGAATCCCATGCCGACGCTCCTTGCCTTGCTTCTGTCCGCGTTGCTGTTCCTCGCGGGCTGCCAGCGCGCGACCCCCGAAGGGTCCCGCGGTTCCGCCGCGCCGTCTTCCCGGGAGCTGGCGCCCCTTCCTCCCGGCAAGTACGGCGACTTCCCCCAGATCTTCGCCGACGTGGCCGAGGGCGCGCTCCCGGCGGTCGTCAGCATTTATACCGAGACCGACCTGGAGGCGTCGGAAGGAATCGATCCGTTCGAATACTTCGGCATGCCGGGAGGCCCGCACCGCGAGAGCGGGCTGGGTTCGGGCGTGATCATCAGCGCCGACGGCACCATCCTCACCAACAACCACGTGATCGAGGGCGCGACCCGCATCCGGGTGCAGCTGAACGACGGGGCCGAGTACGACGCCGAACTGGTGGGCGCCGATCCCCCGTCCGACCTGGCCGTCATCCGCGTGAAGGCTTCCGGCGCCTCGTTCCCCGCCATGCCCCTGGGTGAATCCGACCGCCTGCGCGTGGGCGAATGGGTGGTCGCGGTCGGCAGCCCGTACGGCCTGTCCCAGACCGTGACGACGGGCATCATCTCGGCGAAGGGCCGCCACAACACCGGCATCAACAGCTACGAGAACTTTTTGCAGACCGACGCGGCCATCAATCCCGGCAACTCCGGGGGAGCGTTGCTCAACCTGCGCGGCGAGCTGGTCGGCATTAACACCGCCATCTTTTCGCGCAGCGGCGGCTATCAGGGAATCGGCTTCGCCATCCCCATCAGCATGGCCCGCAAGATCTCCACCGACCTGATCCGCGACGGCGAGGTCACGCGCGGCTGGCTGGGCGTTTCCATCCAGCCGCTCGACCCGGTTCTCGCCGAGGCCCTCGGCGTCAAGGACCGCCGCGGCGCCCTCGTGGGCGGCGTGGTCCCGGGAAGCCCGGCCGAAAAGGCGGGGATCCGGCGCGGCGACGTCATCACGCGCATCGGCGGCCTCGAGATCCGCGACGCCAACGAATTGCTCAACCACATCGCCCTGCTCGCACCGGGCCAGTGGGTGGAAATCGCCCTGATCCGCGAGGGAAAATCCTTGAAGTTCAAGGCGAAGATCACGCGCCGCGACGACAAGCGCGTGGCGCGCCTCGACGAGAAGCGCGACCAGGCGGACGCGCGGGTAGCCGCGCTGGGCCTGGGTGTGGAGGACCTGTCCTCCGCCGTGCGCAACGACTACGGGATCGTTCCCGGCGTGAGCGGCGTGGCGGTCACGGCCGTGGATCCCGGCGGCCGCGCCGAGGAGGCCGGGTTGCAGGAGGGCGACGTGCTGATGGAGGTCAACCGCGCGCGCGTGCGCAACGTCCGCGAGTTCCAGGAGCTGCTGCGCAAGGCGGGCAAGAGCGGGCGGATACTGCTGCTGGTTAACCGAGGCGGAGAAACCTTCTTCACGGCTCTGTGACGGGCTCCGGGCGGCGCGATGCGGCGTTGTCCCTCCTCGTCGTACTCCTGGTACGACTGCGTCGGGACGCCTAGCCTCGCTTGCCCTCGCGCCGTCGCAGAGCCGTGAAACTTCACCTCATCCGCCTTCTTCCGCCAGCTTGCGGTCGCGCCAGGCATCGTTCACCGGATCCAGGTGGATGTTGATCGACCAGCGCGTTTTTTCCAGTTCGCGGATGCGCATTTCGATCTCGTCGCCGATGCGGTGCGCTTCTCCCAGCGGGATGTTTTCGTCGAGCACGATGTGGAACTCGACGAAATTCACCGCGCCCGAGCGGCGCGTCCTCATTTCATGCACGTCGCCGGCGCGGGGGGAGTGCGTCGAGGCGATGACGCGGATCCGTTCCACGAGCGGCTCGGGAAGCGCCCGGTCCATTAGCATGTCGACGCTTTTGCGCAGGAGGGGGATCGCCGCCCAGGCGATATAGAGCCCGACCCCCGCGGCGATCACCGGATCGGCCCAGGTCCATCCCGTGAAGGCGATCACCGCGATGCCCGCCAGGATGGCGGCGTTCGACCACACGTCGGTGCGGTAATGCAGGGCGTCGGCCTCGAGAACCAGGTTGCCGGTTTTGGCGGCCATGCGCTGGAGGTAGCGGCTCAGCCCCACGGAGGCCAGCAAGGAAGCCAGCATCACCCCCATCGCCAGGTTCAGGCCGGTGCTTTCGAAAGGACGGGGGTTCACGAACTTGAGAAAGGCTTCCCGGAAAACGAACAGCGACGATCCCAGGATGAGCAGGCCCTCGAGCAGGGCCGCCAGGCCTTCGAGCTTTCCATGGCCGTAGTTGTGATCCTCGTCACGGGGTTTTTCCGCGCCGCGCACGGCGAAGGCGTTGAACAGCGAGACAAGAAAATCGAGCAGGGAATCGACGGCCGAGGCCAGCACGGCGACCGATCCCGAAAGCCCGCCGACCGTGAACTTCAGACAGACCAGGCTGAAAGAGGTTGCCGTGCTGACCCAGGTGGCCCGCCGCGCGATGTCCGTGGTATTCATTTGCGGTGAAACGTACTTCTAACTCCCAGTCATTTCGCGAATCAAAAGTGACCTTATTTCACCGGAATCGGAGATGTCAATTTCCGGAGAACGGAGCCGTAATTCTTATTTCCTTCCATGACAACAGGTTATCCGCTTCCCGGGGGCGAGGGATGATCCGCAGGGTGTCCTTTTCAATTTGACAACGAACCCTTGTACCCAACAGGGGATTACAATAACTTCCACTTCAACCACGACGTCGTGGTCCCGCCGGGTCCGGCGGGAAAGGAGATCGAATGAAATCAAGAGTCGCCCTCATGTGTCTGGGACTGGTCACCGCGGGTTTCTGCGTGGACGAGTACCTGCCCATCGCGCCGCAAACCCTCGAAGTGGACGTGGGCGTGAACCCCGTCATCGGTGAAAACACGACGGTCACGGGCCTGCCCGTGCTGCAGCTCAAGTATGGCATCCTGCCCGGTCTCGACGTCGAAGCGGCCGTGAACTATTACACCGGCGATGCCAGCGGCCTGGGTCAACCCGAGCTGGCGGTCAAATACGCCATTGGTTCCACCGGCTTGGCCCCCTACCTGAATTTGGTTCTCCCCGTCGCCTCCGGTGACAAGGATGTTCCCGGTGCCGGCCTGGGCATCCAGCCGGGTGTTGTGTTCGGCAAGAACTTCGACAAGGTCCAGGCGGTCGCCAAGGCTTTCTATCAGATCAACATGGAAGATGACGGTTTCACCAACGGCAACGTGCTGGGCATTTACCTGAAGCCCGGCTACATGATCGACGACAAGCTCGCCGCCTATGTGGGCCTGGACTTCAAGATGACCGGCGAGTCTGATCCGGCCACCTTCGATGGCAACACGATCGCGCTGCTTCCCGGCGCGACCTACACGCTGTCCCCCGCGCTCGCGTTCGAGGCGAACGTGCCGATCGTCCTGTCGAACGACGTGGGCGAGACCTCCTGGGGCATCTGGGCCTCGGTGTACTGGACCATCCCGCTCTAACCGGATCCGATCCAATGAAAAAGGCCGGGAGAAATCCCGGCCTTTTTTTGTTCTCGCGTTTTCGGGCTACCTGGATTTATCGGCTTCCGCCAAGTCTTTGTACTCCTTCGCCTCGGCCTTCAGCTCCGCGTCCTGCGGCCGCAGGGCCAGCGTGCGGGTCAGCACGGCCGCCGCCGCGTCGTTGCGCCCCTGGCGGTGGAACTCGTAGGCGAGGTTGCGCAACCCTTCCAGGCCTTCCTTGCCGCCGTTCTGCAGGGCCTGCCGGTAGGCGTTCTCGCTGCGCTCCCACCATTTGGCGTCGAACGCCAGGTTGCCGAGGAACACGGCAGCGTCGGCGAATTCGGGCTTGATGGCCAGGGCCTTTTGCAGGTAGTCCATCGCCAGGAAGGGCTTGCCGTCCTGCGCGAGCGCGTCCGAAAGCTTGTACAGCGCGTCGACGTCGTTCTCGCGGTGGGACAGCCCCTCCCGGTAGGCGGCGGCCGCCTCCGAAAGGTTGCCCTGCGCGCGGCGCAGGTCGCCGATGTAGAACAGGAAGTCCACCTCGGAGGGCTTGCGCGCGTAGGCCTCGCGCACGAGCACGACGGCCTTGTCGTACTCCTTCAGCGCGGCGTGGATCTCCGCGGTCTGGTAGACCAGGGAAACGTCCGCGGGATCGAGGTCGCGCGCCTTCTCCATCGCCTGGAGGGCGCCGATGTAATCCTTGACGCGCACGTAGGCGTCGGCCAGGTACAGCCACGCGCCCAGGTTCTCGGGATCGTCGCGCAGCACGCGGCGGTACGCGCCGATGGCCTCGCCGTATTGCTCGAGGCGAAAGAGCACCGCGGCGAGGTTGAGCTGGGCGGCGGGAAGGTTGCCCCCGCTGAGGCGCACGGCCTTGCGGAAGGCGGCCGCGGCCTCCGGGAACTTGCTGAGGCGAAAGAGGCAGTTGCCCTGGTTGAAGGCCGCGGCCGCGGGGTCGGAGCCGCGCTGCTCGGCGCGCCGGTAGAGAATGAGCGCCTTGGCGTACTCGCCCTTGTTGTAGAGGTCGTTGCCGCGCTGGATCAGGTCGTCGGCGGCGACGGTGACGGGACCCTGGGACTGAGGCTGCGAAGCTTGCGCGCGGGCGGTCGCCGCCATGAGGGGGGCGAGCAACAGCGTGGCCGCGAGGAGGATTTTAGGGGATCGCATTTATAATCCTTCCCTCAGTTCGAAAACCGGATTTCAAAAGGTTGTTCCAGCCCGCAGAAGGCCACGGGAGTGTTTCCCTTGCGGGCCGGGGTGAAGCGGGTTTGCTGCAGGGCCTCGCGGCCCGCGGCGGCCATGCCGAGCCCCGGCGGCTTTTCCTGCGCGACCTTGATGTCGTAGGGCTTGCCCGTGGCGTCCACGCAGAAGGAAAGCAGCAGGTAGGCGTCGATCTCCTTGTTCTTCACCTCGGGGGGCATGCGGAAGGGCGGGGGGGAGGAGGGCTGGGGACGGTCGTCGACGCCGTCGTCGCCCGCCGCCGCGCCGCTGCCGCCGCTGCGCTTGTTGATGATGTCGATCGGCGCGGCGACGCCGCCGGATCCCATCACGCCGAGGTCCATCGCGAAGCGCGGCCCGGCCTTCGCCAGCGTGGGCGCGGGCTTGGCGCGCTGCGGCTTCTGCACGGCCCGCTTGGGCCGCACTTCGGGCTTGGGCGGCTCCAGCGACTTGACGCTCACCTGGGCCACGATGCGCGGCTTCGCCGCCTCCTTGCCGCGCTGGTTGAGTACGTAGTCGAACAAGGGCAGCGCCACGGTCGCGAGACCGGCGCAGGCGGCCGCGGCTAGCCCCAATAACGCGTTTTTCGTAAAGGTGTTCATGGCGTCCGGTCGCTCACTGCCCCGCCAGCGCCGCGACGGAAATCTTCTTCGCGCCCGCGAGATTGCAGGCGTCCATGACGCTCACCAGCAGGCCCGTATTCGATTCGCGGTCGGCGATCAGCACGACCTCGCCCACGACGTTGCCGGCCAGCATGCGCTTGAGCACGTCGGGCAGGCCCTCGAGGTCGACCGGGCGCTCGTTCACGTGGATGTTCCCGTCGCGCGTGATGGCGACGAGGATGCTCTGGCGGTTGAGTTCGCCCGCGGACTGGGCTTGCGGCTTGTCGACGTCGACGCCGGTCTGCTGGGTCAGGCTCGAGCTCAGGATGTTGAAGATCAGGATCACGAACACCACGTCGATGAGGGGCACGACGTCGATGTGGAAGCCGGTTTTGCGGCGCGAGGGGATCATGAAGGAGTCCATGGTTACCGCCTTGTTTTAAGATTCAGCAAAAGGGAAACGCCGTATTCGGTCTGGTCCTTGAGCCACGTGATGCGGCCCTCGAGGCGCTGGCCGAACAAAATGAGGATGATGGCCACGAGCAGGCCGGTCTGCGCCGCGATGAGCGCTTCGGAGATGCCGCGCGACAGAAGCTGCGCGTTGCCCGAGCCGTAGTCGGTCATGGCGCGGAAGGTGTGGATCAGGCCGCTGACCGTGCCCAGCAGGCCGAGCAGGGGCGCCGCCGCCGCGAGCGACTTGATCAGGGGGATGTGCTTCTCCATCATGAACAGGCGATACGCGAGCTTTTCCTCGAGCAGGCGGCGCAGCGACGCCTCCGGCAGGGCCCGGTGCGCCAGGTAGATCTGGACGCCCTCGCCCACCACGCCGGGGAAGGTCGCCGCGATCCGCCGCGCGCCCGTTTCGTCCCCGGCCTCGAGCTTGCGCCCGAGGTCCTCGAACGCCGGGATCAGGTCGGTGCGGCTGACGTTACGGCCCACTCTAACGTAGGTCCGGAACACGAGGAAGAATCCCCAGAATCCGGCCAGGAAGATCGGGACGAGGACGATGCCGCCTCGCGACCACGTATCGAGAATGACTTCAAACATGAATGGTCAGCCTTCCATCAACCTTCGGGCCAGATCCGGTTGAGCATCTCGAGGCTGCGGGCCGAAAGAGTGGCGTTCAGCGTGTCGGCGCGTTCCTGCAGCCAGCCGTGCACCAGCAGCACGGGAATGGCGATGGCCAGGCCCGTCTCGGCGTTGATGAGCGCCTCGGAGATGCCTCCCGACAGGATCTTGGGATCGCTGCCGCCCATCTGGTTCATGGTCTTGAAGAGGGTCACGAGACCGGAAACGGTGCCCAGCAGGCCGAGCAGCGGGGCGGCGGTCCCGAAGGCCGCGAGCAGCGAAAGGCGCTTCTCGTGGGCGGGGACTTCCTTGAGCAGGACCTCGCGAATGGCCTTCTCCGCCTTCTCGCGGGTGCCGTGCGCGTTTTCCGCCACGGCCAGCATGACGTTCCCGAGCGCGCTGTCCGACTGGCGCGCGAAGGCGGCGGCGCCCTGCCAGTCGCCCTTGTCGGCGAAGGCGCGGAAGCCGCGCATGAACTTTTCGGTGTTCTCGGAGCGGCGCCAATAGAAGAACAGGCGCTCGAAGATCATGAACAACGCGAGGAAGCCCACCGCGAAGAGGGGGTAGAGGGTGACGCCGCCGGCCTTGAACCAGGCCTTGAAGCGGTTCCAGGCGGTCTCCTCCTCGCCGCGCACGAAGCCCGAGCCGGTGCTCTTGAACTGCAGGAGGTCGAACGGGATGACCGCCGTTTCCTTTTTCTGCACGGCGGCCTGAATGGCCTCGCGCAGCCGCGCATTGTAATCGCCGGAGAGGTTCTGGCGCCACGCGAAGGTCTTTCCCTGCAGGCTGCCGGTGCGCAACAGGATCTGCGAGGCGTCGCTTTCCTTCGCGAGCTCGGCGACGAACACCGTTCCCAGGCGCAGGCGCCACGCGTTCCGCGAGGTCCCGTCCTCGAACACGGCCTGCCGCGATTCGAGCGCGCGGGTGCGCGTCAGGTCGAGACGGGCGAGACCCGCCCCCCAGAAGATTTCCAGGGCGGCCTGCACGTCGGGATTTTCACCCGCCAGAAGCTGCGAGGCCCTGGAGTAAGCGAGAGTGCGCGCCTCCAGCCCCACGGGAATATCCGAGGACACTCCGGAGGCGGCTTCGTCGACGCGGCGCTTGACCTGGGCGGTGAAGGCCTTGAAGCCCTCCCGTGCCGTTTCCAGCTCTTCCTTCTTCCCGTCGGACTCGTTCCGGGTCTTGACCCAGTCTTCCTCCAGGCGGCTCGCCTCGCCCGAAAGGCGGCCATAGGCCTCTTCCAGCGAACGAATGCGGTCCTCGGCTTCCTTGGTCTGCGCCGAGGTCTTATAGCGCGCTTCCCAGCGCGCGGCTTCCTTCTTTTCAAGCGCTTCGAGCTTGTCGGCGCGGAGCGATTCCAGCGCGGAGAACTCGCGCTTCAGGTTCTCGAGCGCGGCGGCCTCGTCCTTGGGCGCCGCATAGGTCATCGTCGCGGCGGCGAGGCACAGGGCGAACAGGGAGCGAAGCATCAGCGGCCCCCTTTCCGGTCGTCTTGCGCGGTGGCGACGAGGTGGGTCAGGGAGAGGGGCAGCGGCACCAGCTGGGGCGCCTCGCGGCCGCTCTTGACGGCGACGGCCTTCTTGACCGCGGTGCGGTCGGCGAAGCTCAGGTCCTCGCGCCAGTTGTACACGGTTTTTCCGTTTTCGACGCGCGGCTCCAGGATGCCGAACTTCTTGCCCTCGTCGTCGGCGTACAGAAGCATCTGGTTGCCGATCTTGAGGATTTGGGCGTTGACGACCTCGCCGTTGCGGCGCGTCAGGGGCCGGCTCAGCAAGGCGATCTCGTCCCCGTTCTTGGTCTCCTCCTTAAGGATGGCGCTCAGCCGGGAAAAGGCCTCGTCGGGCGACGCGGTGCCGCCCTCAAGGTCGCGCTTGAGCGACAACAGGCGGTCGCGCCGCACTTCGGGATCCCAAGGCAGGCCCGTTTCGATGCGGACCAGCAGGGAATCGCCAAGAGTCGCGAAGAAGGCGAGCAATGCCTTATCGCGCGCCTTGATTTCCTCGATGCCGTTGGCATAGCCCTGGCCCCGGGTGCGCTCCGCGGAGATCTTCGCGCGGGTTTCCTGGATGCGGCCCGACAGGGTCGCGTTTTCCTTCTCGCGGCGCTCGCGGTCGCGGGCGAGCCGCTCCTGCGACCGCGTGGCGGCGGCCTGCTCGTCGCGCATCAGCGAATCCGTCTTGCGGGTTTCCGCCTCGGCGCGCGCGACTTCGCGCTTCAGGCGCGCGATGTCGCTGCGGAGGCGGGTGGCCTCCGCGGCCGTGGCGGGCTCCTGGGCCCCGGCCGGGACGAAGGTCCCCGCCAAGGTACCGGTCATAAGCAGGCCCGCCAGAGCGGCGCCTCTCCATGGGGTCGTGTTCATAAAATGATTCCTTCCAGTCTTCAAAAATCAGGGATCCGGGACGTCGCGGCACAATGTTTTCGCGACTTTTCGATTTGCGCTGCAGTACGACTTGATGCCCTCGGCGCAGGCCGGCAGTTTCCAGTACCCGACCTCGCACCGGGTCCACAAAATCTTTTGGCAGACGTTGCCGGGGCTCCCGGTTTCGCACTGCGTCTTCACGGCCGCGCATTCGGGCACGCCGGCGGGATAATTATTGTCGATGCAGTACCGGGCCACGGCCTCCTTCATGAGCGTGGAGTCCGCTTTCGCCCAGGCGGTCAGGGAATCGTTCCGGACCGAGTCGGGCAGCATCAGCCTTTCGACCGGATCGATGGAGGTATAGGCCGCCTCCCGCTTGCAGGTCGGAACGGACCAGAGCGTGTCGCGGCAATACTCGCGGTAATACCCGATGCAATCGCGGTTCTCGTACCAGCCTTTTTCATTGCAATCGGCCGCGCGCGTCTGGCGGTAGGGAAAGGCCTGGGTTTGCCCGTCGAGCTTGAGGTAGATGTCGAAGGAATCCGCCACCATGCCGGCAAAGAATCCCCGGCCCCCGGTGACGTTCGTCGGCAGCTTGATCTTGGGGTTCTCCTGGGCCTCTTCCAGGGCCTCCAGATAGTCGACGTAAATCTCCTCGGCCCCGTAGAAGAACAGGCGGTTGCGCCCGCTCCAGAACCAGACGTTCACGACGCCCATCGAGTCGAAGATGCTGCGGCCGCTGGAGTTCGTAAAATCACTGTAGAAGATCAGGCGGTTCATGTTCCCGGCCTGATAGAAGTCGGACAGGGACGGCTTGAAGCCCCCGATCGAGTCGAAGGAGGATTCGGGACGTGATTCGGTGGTGTCGAAGCGCCGGGTGATGAGCACGCCCTTCACGTCGGGGCTGCGCCGCGAGGAATAGAAGTGAGACATTTCCGCGAGGTTGCCGTAAGCTTTCCCCGCGGGCAGGTAAAACAGGCTGTCCCCGTTCTCGTAGGGAATCGGCAGCAGGCCTGCCAGCTCGAAGGGGCGCTGCCGTGCGTCGCCCGTGAGCGCATAGGCCGGGGCGTGCGCGGTGTCCTTGAGGGCGAATTCCACGGGCACGCGGGCCGTGGAGCCGAGCTCCGTGGCCACGCGGGTTCCGGCGCTGTCCCACACGATGCGCGCGTACAGGGTGTAGCTGTTGCCGCGCACGAACTTCGCGGCCGCGGGGCCCGTGAAGCAGTTCGGCGGGATGTCCTTCGGCGTGAGCAGGAGGGTTTTGGTTTGCGCGCCGTCGGAAAACACGCCCGTGATGGTCACGGAAGCGCTGTCGTAGAAGGCCTTGGCGTCGGTGACCGCCTCGGTCAGGGCGACTTGACGCTCGAAGCAAACGTCCGTCACGGGGCGATCGGCGATCGCGTAGGCGGAAACCGTGATCCCGCGGAATATCGGGGCGTTCGCCGGGGTGTAGTCCCAGGGGCCCGGCAGGCATCCCGCCACGACCACGGCGAGACCCGCCGCGAGGCGGCTCGCCGCGCGGCGGGTCAAGGGCTTAGAAGTAGTATTCATAATTGATCAGGAAGGGAAACAGGGGGAACTGCGGGATCGTCAGGCGCTTCGGGGGGGTCTCCCCGGTGTCGTACTCATAAAGCAGCACGTTTTCATGATTGGTGATGTTCAGGATCGTCCAGGAAAAGTTCCACTTGCCCTCGCGACCCCAGTCCACGGGCTTGATGTCCCAGCGGAAGTAGCTGGGCACGAAGGACTGGTTGTAATTTCCGGTGTGGAGCTGCGTGTTTTCCTCGAATCCCGGCATGGGGCCGCCGGCCGAAGAGCCGCTTCCCTGGTCGATGAGGTGGCTGGATTCGTAGCCGACGTACTCGGTGTAGGGAAGGCCGGTGGCGTACTTGATCTGCGTGGAGGAGCGGAAATAACGTCCCTGGCCCGATCCCGGCCAGATGCCGTCGCTTCCCCTCCAGTTGATCGCGGCGTCGACCTTCACGCTATGCGGTTGATGCCACTTCGGGTAGTAAGGCTCGTCGTAGTTGTCCTCGCGGATCACCGAGTAACCCCGCGAATAGCTGATGCCCCCGGAGATCACGCCGCCCGGCTTGCGCAGCGAGGTTTCGAAACCCAGGGAATATCCCTGCGCCTCCTTGAAGAAATCACCGAATTCGGCCGTGGTGTCCTTGTTCACCGAATCGGAGATTTCGCTGGAGGAGGCCGCCAGGAGCAAATGATCCAGGGCCTTGTAGTAACCCTCGATGGAAAGGTCGTATTCTCCGAAAAGCTTTTCCTTGGAATACCCGAGGGCGAGCAGCAGCGAGGACGAGGGCTTGACGTCGCGGTATTTGGCCCGCGTGGCCGGGTAATAGAATTCGTTGAGGTTTTCATCGTCGCTGAAGATGATGGAATTGATGTACTGCAAATAGCGGCCGGCATGGGCTTCGACGGCCTGGCCGTGGGGCAGGTTTTTTTTGACCGTGGCCCGGGGTTCGGCCCCGAATTCGTTCAGCGAGGAAATGTGGTTGACGCGCACGCCCGGGGTAAACTCCCATCCCGGAGCCGCGTCGGGAGTCCACTTGTCCTGGCCGAAAACGCTGGTGAGCAAAAATCCGGGCACGTCCCGTTCCTTGGTGACCACCACCTGCTGGTCGTTGGTGAATATGACATCGGTTTTCTCGACCGCCGCCCCGAAGCTCAGGCGGTGATCGTCGATGCCGGAATATTCGAATACCTGCTTGCCCTGCCAGGTCTCGATGTTGTTATAGAACTTGAAAATGCTCACGAGCTCGAAGGTCTGGCTCATCAGGCTGTAGGAGGCGGTCGAGCGCGAGGTCCAGTCGTCCGACAGCTTCCAGACCAGGTTGACCGGCACCGCGGTATTGCCCCAGTTCACCAGGAAGGGGTCGAAGTTGAGGCGGTCCCTGCCCGTGTACATCGACACGGAGAGCTCGCGTCCCTTGCCCAGGTCGTAGGACAGGTTTCCCTGCAGGTCGTAGAAGTAATAGTCCAGGTTGAGGGTCGTGGCTCCCTGCTTGCGGAGATAATCCACCACTTGCTTGATGTAGGTGGTGCGGCCCGCCATCAGCCAGCGCAGGTCTCCCTGGTGACCCTCGGTGTGGACCTGGGTCGCGAAGGTGCTGATCTTGACGGACGAACCCTCGAACCAGGATTCGGCGGTGTCCTTGCCCCCCTCGCGCGAATGGATGTCGAGCACCGAGGACAGCCGGTTGCCGTATTCCGCGGGAAAACCGCTTTTATAGAAGGTCACGTCATCGATGCCTTCCACCAAAAAGGTGGAGAACAGCCCGAAAAAGTGAACGGGGGAAAACACCGGGGCGTTGTCGAACAGGATCAGGTTCTGGTCACTGCCGCCGCCGCGCACGTAGATCTTCGTGGAGAAGTCGGAGCTCGAGACCACGCCCGGAAGCCCCTGGATCGAGCGGATCACGTCCGCCTCCGCGAGGCCCGGCATGCGCTTGATGAGCTTGGCGGACACCGTTTCGCGTCCCATCGCCCGCTTGGGAACCCGTTGCGCGCGCACGACCACCTTCTGCAGGCGCACGGCTTCTTCCTCCGCCGCGGCCGCGGGAATCTCCGCGAGTGCCGCCAGGGCGTCGGCGTTCGCTCCCGACGCCGTGTCGGTGTTCTCGGGCTCGGGTTCGGCCACCGTGATCCCGTCGCCGCCGAGGCGCGCGGACAGGACGGTGTCTTTGCCCGCATAATGGATCTCGAAACATTTTTCCAGGGCCTGGGGGGGCTCCCCGCGCCGGGCGCACAAGGTCCAGACCGTATCGCGGGGCAGGATGAGGGAAAAGGCCCGGCCGGGATGTACCATCAGGGTGTCGCCGGTTTCCAGGACCTCGACCCGATAGGGGCCGGGACCGGGAAAATCGGGATCCGCGAGCTGGCCCGTCAAGCGCGGGCCGGTCAGGCGCGGGCCTTCCGGAGCGCCTGCCGCCGTCAGCGGAAGGGTGCAAGCCACAAGTAATGCCGTCATCCAACGCAAGATCATTCCGGCCTTTCCCTATACGAACGCGAGAAACAAATTTAAGTCGTTTTTGGAGCGCATTCAGACTTGAAACACCGCGAACCGGCGGAAGTGTCACCCGGGAGGATGTTTTTTACCCGGTTCGGATCCAATCGTGACTTCTGGAATCCTTTTAAGCGCCGCAACAGCCTTAGGAACGGCTTACTTCCCGAGGCGAAGGCCGACATAAGCGCCGGGCCACAGGCTGACATTCCCGTGGGTTTCAAAGAACGGGAGGCCGTTGCCGCTGGTCATGATCGGGAGATCTGTATCCTGATGCACGGCCACATTGTAGGTGAGCCCGCCCGTCAGGGTGAGGAAGGAGAAGACCTTGAACCCCACCCCCGCACGCACGCGGGACCAATCGTTCTCCTGGAAATCCCCATCGATGGTGGGATGCTCGGGAGAGAACACCATGCTGTGGAACAGGCCCGCCTCGCCGTAGAGGCGCGGCACGCC
>JAJNBB010000082.1 GCA_021155885.1 Fibrobacteria bacterium
GCGAAGTCGAAGTCCGCCGCGCGGATGGCCTGGATCACGGCCTGCAGCTCGTCCTTGCTCTTGGCCGTCACGCGCACCTGTTCGCCCTGGATGGAGGCCTGCACCTTGAGCTTCTGGTCCTTGATCAGCTTGGTGATCTGCTTGGACTGCTCCGGCTTGAGGCCGCTCTGGAACTCCGCCTTCTGGCGCATGCTGAGCTTGGCCGCCGGCTCGGGCTTGGAGTAGGTCACCATGCGGGGGTCGATCCCGCGCTTGATCAGCTTGTTCTCGAGGATGTCGCGCAGCTGTTCCAGCTTGAATTCGTCGTCGGCGACCAAGGTGACTACCTCCTTGTCCAGCTCGAGCGAGGCCTTGCTGCCCTTGAAGTCGAAACGGGTGGACAGCTCCTTCTGGGCGTGCTGGACCGCGTTGCGCAATTCCTCGGTATCGGTCTTGCACACAATGTCGAAGGAAGATTCGCCAACTGCCATTTCAAAATCCTTGCAAAATCCTCGTGAAAACCGTGCGGGAACGTTAAAACAAAGGGATAATGTACAAGATTCCTCACCGCATGTCGATGACTTCGACCCCGGCGGGGAGCTTGAAGACGAAGGCGTTGCGGCCCGGCCGCGCGTCGTAGCGCAGGGACTTCAGGGTGTATTCGACCCGGTTGCCCGCGGGGTCCTGGGTCAGCACCCGGCGGACCGAGGACTCGGCGGGGGACAAAGTGACCACCAAGCTGTCCAGGCTTTCGCCGACGCTGGCGGGGTCGAGGACCACGCGCAACAGGCCTCCGGGCCTGGGCGCGGCGCGCAGCGCGCGCGCCTGCAAAAAGCGCAGGAGCACGCCGCCGGCCTCGCCGGCGTCGGCCGCGTCCTTGATCACGACCTGCTTCGTCGAGGGGAAATATTGCCAGACGGTGCGGCCGTCCGAGACCACCGTGCCTTGCGCGTGCTGCAGGCGAAAGCGCCCGGAATCGGCGGCCGTGAGCGAGCCCTTGGCGGCCGGCATGAGGTTTCCGTCGGCCCCCTCGGCCCGCGATTCGAAAACCAGGGAAAAGACGGGCGCGGCGCGGTGCTTTTTCGCGAGCCCCGCCAGCACCGCCTGCGCCTCGCGCAATTCCTTCGAATCGGCGGGCTGGCCGGTGGCGGATTTGGGGGCCGCGAGGCCGGGAATCGTCGTGGCGAGGGCGATGAGAAGAAGCCCGGCGGGCTTGTAAATGCGAAGGGATTTCATGGTCCAGGAACATAAAAAAGCGCGCCCGCCGGGACCGGTGCGCAGAGCGTGAATTTTCTAATATTTACGGTATGGAGAACGCTGCTTCCAGGGACGGGAAATCCGAAATCCTGAAGCGGATCGAAGCCATCGGCAACCGGGAATCGGACGCCCTGGATTCGTCCCGCCAATTGATGGCCTACCTCGATGCCGAGGATACGGAGGTCGTGCTTTCGGCCCTGCAGGCCGCGGGAGGCTTCGTGTCGGACCTGCCCCTGTTCGAAAAAATCCTGGCCATGGCCGCGGCCCATCCCGACGAGGAAACGCGCGGCATGGCCGCCAGCTGCCTCGGCAACGTGATCTACGACGGCCTGGAATACGAGGACGATCTCCCCGACGAAGCCGAGGCGCCCGCCCCTTCCGTGGATCCCGAGTTTTACGCCACCGTGAAAAATTTCCTGTTCTCGCGCATCGACGCCCTGATGGAAAGCATGGAGGTCCGCCGCCGCGTCCTGGAAGCCCTGGGCTACCTCGCCTGGAAGCCCGACGTGCGCGAAATGGTGCTCCGTTACTACCGCGAGGCCCCCAACCCCTGGGTGAAGGTCAGCGCGCTCTACGCCATGGGGCTCGTGCGCGACCCCGTGTTCGAACGCATCCTGCTCGAGGAGCTGTACAGCCCCAACGAGCACATCCTCATCGAGGCCGCGCACGCCTCGCATATGCTGCAGCTGCGCGCCGCCGAGAAGCGCCTCGAGGAGCTCACGCGCCACCCGAGCGTCGACGTCCGCTACGAGGCCGTGGTGGCCCTGGCCACCGTCGGCGATCTCGAGAGGCTTCCCGCCGTGCTGCGCGGCATCGAGGCCGATAACAAGGACTCGGACGACATCGCCGAGGCCCTCCAGCAGGCCCGCACCTTGCTGAAGCAGCGGAGCATGATGAAGGACGGCGAGGACCTCTGGGACGACCAGCGCGTGCTCGACGAGATCGACGAGATGCTCGACAACCCCCATGGCTAACGATGGCTGAGTCCCAGCCCGCGTCCGCGCCCTCCCTCGAATACTGTCACTTCTCCGGCCTGGCGGGCGGCGGCATGAGCGCCCTCGCCCAATACCTGCGCTTTTCGGGCCAGCGGGTTTCGGGATCGGACCGCCTTTTCGACAGCGACCCGGAAAACAAGGAAGCCGCCGAAAAGCGCACCTACTTCACCGAGCACGGCATCGGCGTCTTCCCGCAGGACGGCAGCGGCCTGACCCCGGAGCACACCGCGCTCGTGGTCTCCACCGCCATCGAAGCGGGCAGCCCCGAAATCCTCCGCGCCCAGGCCCTCGGCATCCCGGTGCTGCATCGCTCCGAATTGCTGTCGCGGCTGTGCGCCGACAAGAAAACCGTCGCCGTCGCGGGCACCTCGGGAAAATCCACGGTGTCGGGCATGGCCTGGCACGTGCTCGAATCGGGCGGCCTGCAGCCTTCCCTCATCACCGGCGCCAACCTTCCCTCGCTGCAGGAACGCGGCCTGCTGGGCAACGCCTACGTGGGCAAGGGCGCCTGGCTGGTGATCGAGGCCGACGAATCCGACGGCAGCCTCACGCGCTACCTCCCCGAGGTCGCCCTGCTGCTCAACATCGAGAAGGACCACCAGGAAGTCTCGGCCCTGATGCCGCTCTTCCGCACCT
Organism: Fibrobacteria bacterium; assembly: GCA_021155885.1. Taxonomy (GTDB): domain Bacteria; phylum Fibrobacterota; class Fibrobacteria; order UBA11236; family UBA11236; genus UBA11236. The sequence goes on from JAJNBB010000082.1 coordinate 2,868, forward strand.
TTCGCGCGCAGTCGAAGCGCGCCGTCATCAACCAGTCGGACATGCGCTGCCTCGGCCTCAAGCGGCTGGGCGACGTGTTCTTCGACCGCTCCTCCGCCGCGGGCACCGGCCTCAAGGACCTCGTCCTGAACGACTGGGGGTCGACGTTCGCCCTCGACGGCGCCCGCTTCGAACTCTCCGTGCCGGGCCGCCACAACGTCGAGAACGCCCTGGCGGCCATCGCCCTCGGCCGCACGCTGGGCATCTCCTTCGACGACTGCGCGCGCGGCCTCCGCAACTTCAAGGGCGTCGAGCGGCGCTTCGTCCGCGTGGGCGAAGCCCGCGGCGTCACCGTGATCGACGACTTCGCGCACAACCCCGCCAAGGTGCGGGCCGCGCTGGAAACGGCGCGCGCGCTCTCGGCCAAGGGGGGCGGGCGCCTGCTGGCCGTCTTCCACCCCCACGGTTTCGCTCCCATGAAACTGATGGGCCGCGACATCATGGACGCCGCCGCCGCCGCCCTGCGCCCGGAGGACCGCTTTTACCTTCCCGAGATCTACTACGCCGGCGGCACCGCGGACAAGACGATCTCATCCGCGGACCTCGTCGACCATTTGAACGGGATCCCCGGTGTTCCACGGGGCGCGGGCACCTTCCTGAAGACGAAGGCGGCGGTGGCGAAGGCCCTGGCCGCCGAAGCCCGCGCGGGAGACGTGATCCTCTCCATGGGAGCCCGCGACCCCGACCTGGGGGCGTTCGCCGCGAACATTTTGACGCTGTTAGAATCCGCGTAGGGGCGGGGTATCCCCGCCCCTACGGTTCGCGGCGCCCCAAAACCTTCAAAATGCCCCCATTCCCTCCATTTAGCCGTAAGTCCTTGACAAAACAGGAGCTGGTAATGAACTTTACCTCTCTAATTTTGGACTTCTGAGGTACCTATGCCGTGTGGAAAAAAGCGTAAACGGGCGAAAATGGCGACGCACAAGCGTAAGAAGCGTCGTCGCCTGAATCGCCACAAGAAGAAGCTGGCGTAACACCTCGCGGCTCTGCCGCATCGAATCGAAAAGGAAGGGTCCACGTCGGGTCCTTCCTTTTTTTGTTTTGGGATTCGGGATTTGGGATTTGGGCGCCTCCGCCGCACGGCCGCCGGGTCACCGGCGCGCGAAACCGGGTGAACGAACGCCGTCACAAAAACGCATTCGCGGTTTTGTTTGACGCCCAACCCCCAACACCCAACCCCCAACGTATTTTTGCGTCATGCCGGTGGAATTAAAACGGGTCACGGTTAAAAACGTGACATTTCATAATCCTGACAACGGGTATTCGGTGCTGAAGCTGCTGCGGGACGGGAACGCGCAGCCGTTCACGGCCGTCGGCCACCTTTCGCGGGTCGCGCCGGGAGAGCTGCTGGACCTCACGGGCGAATGGGTCCGGCACGAGACCTTCGGGGAGCAATTCCGAATCGACGGGTTCACGCCGGTGACCCCGGCCGGTCGCGAGGCGCTGGAGCGCTATCTCGGGGGCGGCGCGATCAAGGGCATCGGCCCGGGCATCGCCAAAAAGCTGGTGGACCGGTTCGGCGAGGACGTCTTCGACGTGCTCGACGGCGAGCCGCGGCGCCTCGACGAGATCGCGGAACTGCGCGGCCGCAAGAAGGAAAAAATCCTCAAGGCCTGGGAAGAGAGCAAGGGCATCCGCGACGTGATGTTCTTTTTGCAGGCGCACAACCTCAGCCTCGGCCTGAGCCACCGCCTGATCAAGCAATACGGCCCCGGCGCCGCCGAAGTGCTGAAAAAAAATCCCTACCGCCTCGCCGAGGAATTATGGGGCGTGGGTTTTTTGAAGGCCGACGACGTGGCGCGCAAGCTCGGGTTCCCCGAGGACAGCTACGAGCGCATCCGCGCGGGGCTGGCCTACGCGCTCGCGCGCGGCGCGGAGTCTGGCCACGTCTTCATGCCCCGGGAGGCGATGATCGAGGAGGCGGCGAAGCTCCTGCGCCTCGAGCTCGACGAGATCCTGTACACCCTCGACAACATGGCCGAGACCGAGCTGGTCAAGCGGGACGAGTTCGGGAACTGCTACCTGCCCTACCTGTTCCGTTCCGAAAGCGGGATCGCGAAGCGCGCGGGCCTGCTGCGGCTGGGCCTGCGGCCCCTGAACACGGAAAAAGTCGCGGCGGCCATCGCCGACGCCGAAAAGCAGGCCGGCAAGGACTTCCGCTTCAGCGAGGACCAGCGGCTCGGCATCGGGAAGGCCGTCAACGAGGGGCTGTTCCTGCTCACGGGCGGACCGGGCACGGGCAAGACCACGACCGTCGCCGCCGTGCTGAAGGTGTTCGCGCAGGCCCAGCTCGAGACCAAACTGGCCGCGCCCACCGGGCGCGCCGCGCGCCGCCTTTCCGAAGTCACGGGCAAGCGCGCGACCACTTTGCACCGCCTCCTGCAATACGACCCGGCCACCAAGGGATTCGTCCACAATGAGGAGAATCCCCTTGACTGCCAGGCGCTCGTCGTGGACGAGGTCTCGATGATCGACACCTCGCTGATGTATTCCCTGCTGCGCGCCGTCCGGCCCGGCACGCGGCTGGTGCTGGTGGGCGACCCCGACCAACTGCCGTCGATCGGGGCGGGCAAGGTGCTCGCCGAGTTCATCCGTTCCGAAACCGTGCCGCACCTGCACCTGGCCACGATCTTCCGCCAGGCGCAGGAGTCGCTGATCGTGACCAACGCCCACCGCATCAACCGCGGCCTCCAACCTCAAATAGGAGCCGAAGCCGGCGACGCCCTCGGCAACTTCCACTTCGTGGAGCGGGGCGAGCCCGAAAGCGTCGCCGAGGCCGTGGTCGAAATGGTGTGCGACCGCCTGCCGCGACGGTTCGGGTTCGATCCCGTGCGCGACGTGCAGGTGCTGACCCCCATGAACCAGGGGCCGCTCGGCACGCAGGTGCTGAACGAGGCCCTGCAGCGCCGGCTCAATGGTTACGGACCGGCCCTCACCCACCGCGGCCGCGCGTTCCGCCCCGGCGACAAGATCATGCAGTTGCGGAACAACTACGAGAAGAACGTCTTCAACGGGGACATCGGGCGCGTGCTGACCATCGACACCGAGGAGGACGGGCTCACCGCGGACTTCGACGGGGAACGGCTGGTATATGCCGAGGAAGAACTGGACCAGCTCACGCTGGCCTACGCGGCCACCATCCACAAAAGCCAGGGCAGCGAGTTCAAGGCCGTGGTG
>JAJNBB010000039.1 GCA_021155885.1 Fibrobacteria bacterium
CGAAGCCCCGGCCTTCCACCCGAACAGCGCGCTCATCAAAGGGGTCGTTTGCGGCGTGCGCGTCGAGGAGGTCGAGGATCCCCTGATGAAGAAAATCCGCCTGCTGGACAAACTCGTCGACGAGCTGGCCAAGGGCAAGGCGATGGAGAAGATCCTGCGTTGACTTACAAGCCTTGACTGTCTCCCCGCCGGAGCCTGTTCTCGCGCGCCTGGCTTGAACCGGGACCTCGAAAAAAAAGGCGCCCCCGCCTTGCAGGGTGGGAGCGCCTTTCGCTTCATTGGATCTTCTCATGCTTCGACAAGCTCAGCATGCGCGGATCTCCCGGCTTACTTGACCGTCAGGAACTCCTGCGCGATGGCGTCGCCTATCTCCGAGGTCGTGGCGCTGCCGCCCATGTCCCGGGTCTTGACCTTGCCGGCCGCGAGAACGCCCTTCACGGCCTTCTGCACGTGCGCCGCGGCTTCTAACGCCCTTCACGGCCTTCTGCACGTGCGCCGCGGCTTCTTCCTCGCCGATGTGATCGAGCATCATGCGCGCCGTCTCGATGGCGGCGACGGGATTGATCACGTTCTTTCCCTCGTACTTCGGCGCCGAGCCGTGGATCGGTTCGAACATCGACGGGTAGACGCGCTCGGGGTTGATGTTGCCGCCCGCCGCGAAGCCCATGCCGCCCTGCAGCATCGCGCCCAGGTCGGTGATGATGTCGCCGAACAGGTTCGAGGCCACGACGACGTCGAAGAAGTTCGGGTTCTTCACGAACCACATGCAAATGGCGTCCACGAGGGCGTGGTCGCGCTTGATGTCGGGGTAGTCGGCCGCGACCTCGGCGTACACCGAGTCCCAGAAAACCATCGAGTAGTTCAGCGCGTTCGCCTTCGAGCAATTCGTGACCTGTCCGGGATACTTCCCGGAGGCCTTGCGCTTGGTCGCCAGCTCGAAGGCATAGCGCATCACGCGGTCGCACCCCTTGTGGGTGAAAATGGCGTTCTGGATGGCGAAGGCGTCCTTGGTGCCCTTCTTGAAAAAGCCGCCCATCGAGGAATATTCCCCCTCGGTGTTCTCGCGCACCACGACGAAGTCCACCGACTCCGGGGTCGCGGTGCTGATCGGCGAATGCACGCCCGGATACAGCTGGATGGGACGCAGGTTGACGTACTGGTCGAACCCCTTGCGAATGCCCAGCAGCAATCCAAGGGAGATGTGATCCGGAACCTTGTTGGCATCGCCGATGCAGCCCAGGAAAATGGCGTCGGAACCCTTGAGGGTTTCCAGCATGTTGGGCGGGTTCATCTCCCCGTGCTTCAGGTAATAATCGCAGCCCCAGTCGTAGTTTTCGTAGCTGACCTTGAACCCGAATTTCTTCGCGGCCGCGTCGAAAACCTTGAGCGCCTCGCGGGCGACCTCCTGGCCCACGCCGTCTCCGGGGATGTTTGCGATGTCATAATGTTTCAACGGTTTTCCTCCTTACAAGTGATTCGTTACAAATTCAACAATTATCAGCGGGTGGCCCGCGCCAGCTTGCGGGTCGCGGAGAATTCCCCCGCCTTCATCGTGTACAGGTACACGCCCCCCGGCAGGGATCCCTGGATTTCCACCGCATGGCTTCCCGCCGGGTACGTCCGCCCGGCCAGTTCCGCGACCCGCCCGCCGCGCGCGGAGTGCACCTTCAGCGACACGAACTGCGCCTGGGGAATCGTGAAGCGGATCAGGGTCCGGCCTCCGGCCTCGCGGGAGGCCCCGGCCAGCGCGTAGCCTTCGGGGGAAACCCGCGCCGGGGAGATCGCGGTGCCGCTCTCGATGAACAGGTTCGTGTCGATGGAGTTGCCCATCGCCGCATACCCCGCGATGTTGGGATGCAGCCCGTCGTTGTTGTAGGCCGTGAGGATCCGGCTCGTATCGGCGGGATTCCGGACGACCTTCTCGAAGTCAATGACGGCGTCGTACTTGGGGGTGGTGCGGACCCAGGCATTGACCCTCTCGCGGCAGGCTTCGCTGTTGACGCTGTAATAGCTGTTGCCATTGAAGGGCGTAATGGGCGACCCGTACACCTTGATGCCGCGCGCATGGGCCGAATCCGCGATCTGGCCGAATGCGCTGATTACGTTGTTGGAGGTGGTCATGGAACAACCGGTATTCCCGATGTCGTTGACGCCGATGAAGAGGATGATCCACTTCACGCCCGCATGGTCGAACAGGTCCCGCTTGTAGCGCTGGGAACCCGGGGTGCTGACGCCTCCGCTCACGAGGTTGCCCGCCCCGATTCCCCCATTGAGCACGCCGACCTTGCTCGTCTTGGCGTGGGCCAGCAGCCGGGTGGTAAACACGTCCGTCCAGCGCGTGAACGCGTCGTTCGTGACCCCGAACCCGTCGGTGATGGAGTTGCCCAGGATCGCGACGGCCCCCGCCGCCAGCGGAGCGCGCACTTCGATGCTGCTGATGACCCAGCTCCCCTGGCCCTGCGAGGTGGTGGTGGAACCCGCGAAGGTCCGCGCGGCGACCTGGTTCCCCGCGAGCACGCGCGGCACGGTGCGCGACCCGCGATGCACGGTGACGCCGGGGTAGGTCCCGGGCGCGGGAGCGCCCGCGCCGAAGTGGATGGTGACTTCGACCTTCAATCCGGGGGTCAGGGGAAACGCCAGCGGATCGGACCAAACGAAGCCGTTGGCGGCCATGGTGACCGAGTCCTGGCCGCCGAACTTGAAATACCGGATCGTGGTGGTGTCAATGATGCCCGCGCCGGCCGACACGGCCACGGTCACGGCGTTGATTTTCACCGGAACATTCGTGTACTCGTTCGTGAACCGCATCCGCAGGGTGTCGCCCCCGATGGACGCGCGCAGCACCTGGCGCACGGAGTTATTGGCGAGGCCGATGGCCGGGGGGTTGAACCCGCTTTGGCTGCTCACCAGGGGTTCCGGCGCCGTGGCCCAGGTGGCCACCCATTTAGTTTGCGCGAAGGCGCTCAGCGCGCACGCCATGCAGGCGGCGGCGAATAGGGAACAACGGAAGGATGGCATGAGGGTCTCCGGGCGTGGACGGTTATCCCGGTAAAAATAACCCTCCCGGGTGGATCCTACTTACGGTATTCGGGAATTCGCGCGCATGCCCCGGACCGCTGGTAGTATTTAAAGAACGGGCTTCCCAAAAAAGCCCATCCGATCCTCGTCAGCCGTCGCCTTTTTTCGCCTTGAAAGAAATCCAGCCGACCAGGCCGAAGATCGCCGTCAGCCCCAGCAGGGACAACTTCGCCATGAATCCCATAAGGCCCTGTTGAAAAAGAAGCTGTAAGATACACGCAAAAAAAAGAAAGCCCCGAACCTTTCGGTCCGGAGCCCCCCTCTCCATCCGCTAGCTAAAATGCGGGTTAGCGGATTTCGATAGCCTTAGGTTTCGCCTCGTCTGCCTTCGGAACGCGCAGGGTCAGCACGCCATCCTTGAAGGACGCCTCGATGGCGTCCGCCTTCACGTTGCGCGGAAGCTCGAAGGCGCGCGAGAAGGATCCCTGGCGAGATTCCACATGGTGCGACTGGCCTTGCTCGCCGAGGTCGAAGGCCTCTTTCTTGCCGCTGAGCACGAGACGATTGTCCTTCACTTCCACGTTGATGTTCTCCTTGGCCACGCCCGGAAGCTCGGCCCGCAGAACGAAGGCATCCTTGTCTTCGGCGATGTCCACGGAAGGGCGGAAACTCGGCGCCTGCGCGCGCCAGCTGCGATCGACATCGCTCAGAAATTGATCGAGCCAATTGACGGGGTTTGCAACGGTGTAATTCATGGTGTATTCTCCTCTACGGTTACGTTTTCAAATCGGGATCGGATTTGCCGATCTGACCGGGTGGAAATGCAAGGCGCATGCCAAACCGAACGCGGATCGGGAGGCCCGTTTTTGCCGGGCCTTCTAGACCCGCAAACCCCAAAAACGGGAATTTCGCCAAAAACGCAGGAATCCTCCACCTCTTCGTTTTTCAACTTCGAACGGGACACGAAACGGACCGTACCGGGGTGAGACGCTTTTTTTCTTCAGCGACTTTCTTTTTTTCCCGGACAGGCGACTTGAATCCATTCGGACATGCTTCTCGTAAGTTCTTGTAGCGTCGGCGCGAAATTACGCGGTTTACGCGTTCCAAATCGTCTGATGACGGCTTTCTACGGGCGAAAAACCGGGTCTCGGGGTAGATTAATCCCATTCAAAGCATCCATCCGGCGTCCCTCCCGGACCGACCGCACCACGGAGTCCACGTGTTCAAAAATCCGATCAAGACCTTCGCCACCTTCCTGCTGCTCGCGGCCCTCGGCGCCCACGCGCAGGACTTCCCCACCGCGGGGGCCAATCCCCGCGTCGTGATGACCAACGTGCCCAACACGTCCTTCGGGCACATGGGGCTCGGCTTCCTTTCCGACGGCCGCATGGTGCTCCTGTCCAACGGCACGACCGCGCTCAGCGCGCAGGCCGACCTGGGCGGCGGCGACATCCAGACCTGGAGCAGCACCCGGGACTTTTCGGTCTGGATCGTCAGCGGCCTGAGCGCGAAGGGCAACCTCTCCAACGTGACCGCGACCAAGATCCTCGACCAGCTCACCGGCCCCCCGCCGGGCATCGTGGTCGTGAACGACACCGTCTATGTGATGGATCGCACCGCGTTCTATCGCATCAACAGCCTCAACCCGACCGGCGGCACCTCCAAGGCCCAGAACGCCACCCGCCTGATCGACGTGCCCAGCCTCGATTCCAACTTCAGCTGGAACCGCGGGCCCAGCGGTCACCAGTGGATGTTCACCCCGCAGTATCACAACGGACGGTTCTACGCCAACTACTCCGGGTCCATCCGCCGGCCCGCCGCCTCGGGCGCGCCTCCGACCAACACGCTGACCGGCGCCGTTCTCTCGTGGGCCCGCGATACGGTCGTCGCCCCGAACGTGGAGACCGCCTCGCCGAACAACAACCGCGGCTACCGTCGTGAGGCCGGCGGCTTGCGCTCGCCCAACGGCCTGGGCACCAACGGCGCCTACATGCTCAACGCCGACAACCAGGGCAGCTTCAACCCCGGCAACGCCGTCCGCCTCTACAAGCCCGGCCAGCCGCTGATGACCTATAGCCACCGCCAGTGCACCGCCGAAAACCTCGGAGGCACGACCGCGGCGGACTGCAACCTCACGCAGACCAACAACATCGCGGCGGCGAACACCGTGCGCGGCTGGGCCGAAGACCTGCCCTACATGCCTCCGGTGATCTGGATCCCTTTCAGCCCCTTCCGCTCCATCAGCCAGCCTCACTACATGAATCACGGGCCGTACAAGGGCCAGTGGCTGCTCGGCGACGTGAACGGCCATGGCGTCGGCCGCCTGCTCGTCGAGGACGTCGACAACCTTGGGCATTACCAGGCCTCCTTCACGTTGTTCAGCGGAGGAGCCCTGAACAGCTTCGGAATCACGGGCACGGGCAACCGCGCCAACCGCGCCATCAATCGCTGGGCCACCTCCCCCGACAGCGCCATTTACGTCGGCAGCATCTACCGTCGCGACGGCAACTGGTCGGCGGGCGAAACCGCGCCCTTGCTGCGCCTGACCTTCAAGGACACCTCCGTGTTCGAGATCCTGGCCATGCGCTCGCGCAAAAGCGCCGACGGCACGGTGAACGGGGTTGAGATCGAATTCACCGAGCCGGTCGACCCGGCCACGATCAATGCCGCGGCGTTCAGCCTCATGCAATACAACTACGGGATGGGCGCGGTCTACGGCACGAATGCCACGGTCTATTCCACCAAGACCCCCACGGTCCACAGTGTCGCCGTGTCCAACGACGGCCGCCGCGTGTTCATGGGCATCAATACCCCCGACACGAGCATCGGCGCCTCGCACTTCGGCGTCTACGGCGTGGGCAACAACACCCGCGGCGTTTGGGTCGGCGCCGGCGACCAGGATCGCACGTTGCGCGTCACCCTGGGGACGGGCGTCCGCTCGGCGGCCGGAGCCTCGCTGTTCTATAACATCGCATGGCTCGGCTGGCACTTCCAGTCCACCCAGAACTACAGCGCGACCACCGCGTCGATCAACCCGGCCCTGCGCGCCGAAGTCGATCGCCTGGCCGCGGCCGTTTCGGCCCGCGTGACGGGGGGAATCCTCGATATCCAGGTCGGCCTCCCCGGAGAGACCCGCGTGGCCGTATACTCCCTCACCGGGGAACTGAAGGCCAAGCAGGCGAGCGCCAGCGGCACGTTCCAATTCAACACCCGGACCTTCGATCGCGGCGTGCATGTCCTGCGCATCCAGCAGGGCGACGCGGTCATAGCCCGCCGGATCAACCTTTAGAAAGCGCGTTCCCCCCCTGAAAGCCCCGGCCTCCACAAGGAGCCGGGGCTTTTAAATTTTTAGTTTCCCGTTCCATGCGCTCCGATGTCCTGACCCTCGATTCCGCCGCGCTCACCCGTCTCTTCTCTCTGTGGAACATTCCCCTGCCGAAGGCGGGAAAGGTGCTCTTCGCGTTTCGCGGGGCGCTGCCGGCATCCCCCGCGCGCGGACGGGCGCGGGGAGCATCCGCCACCGTGAACCTCTCGCTCATCGAGCCCGATTACCGAAGCATGCGCTGCACGCTCGGGATCTGGGACCGCGACACGGGTAAGATCTTCGCCGCGCCGGGCTCGACGGTTCCCCACCGGGACAACGTCCTAAAGGCCGCGGCCCGCCAGGGCGCGATGCGGGGCCGCGGGACCAACCAGCTCGAGCCCGGATTCTACGAGGACCTGACCAAGGGCGAGCACCTGCAGGGCAAGCCCCAGGGTCACGCCGCCCTGCGCCAAACCGGGTTCCGGTTCTACCGCCGCGCGCGCCACGCGCCGCCCTACACGAAGCGCGACCCCTTGTACTTCGGGAACCCCTACGACAATCTGCACTGCGCCTGGAACAAGGATCCCGCGCGCCCCGGCTTTCGCAGCGCCGGCTGCCTCGTGGTCGCGGGGTGGCCCCACTCGCCGCGGCTTCCCGACGCCGAGCCCGATCAGGGCCCGTGGAAGGCCTTTCATGACATTCTCTACGCCGCCCGCCAACGCGCCTTCCCCCTGCTCCTGCTCCCGGCCGCGGAGGTCGCGGCGGCCCTGGCGGGGAGCGCCTCGGCACCTCCGGCCCCCCGGCTGGTCTACGGGTCCCAAGGCCCAGCCGTGGAAAAGCTCCAGCGACGCCTGGCCGCCCGGGGCCTCTACAAGGGCCGGATCAACGGAAAGCTGGGCGTTTCCACCTACCGCGACTGGAACGCGGCGGGACTGCGCTGAGCGTTCAGGTTCTGCCGAGGCGCACGTTCCGCGCCTGACGAACGCCGTCGAAGCGTATTTCCAACACATAGTTTCCGGCGGCGATGCCGGCGGGAAGACGGATCTGGTGCGCACCCGCATCGAATTTCTTCCGGCGCAGGACCTCGACGCGGCGCCCCTTCGCATCCAGAAGCAGGATTTCGAGAGGGGCCGCGCGCATCAGGCTGAAACGGACCACGTTTCCATCCACCCCGAAGCGCACGGACCTCCGGTCGGAGGGAGGGAGAACGGAAGACGCCGTCCCGAGCCGATAAAACGTCCTGCCCACGACAGCGTAGCCGAAGTCGAGACCCAATAAATGGATCCTCGTCTCGCGGACGCTTCCGGAATATGGAATCTGTTCGCGAGTCCAGGTCGTGCCGCCATCGGCCGAGCGATAGAACAGGCCCGATCTCGAGCAGGCGACCAGGTTCATGGAATCCAGGGCTTGCAGACCCTCTATATTTCCAAGGGTATCCTGTTTCACCCAGGAAGAGCCGCCGTTCGTGGTTTTGAAGATTCCACTGCCCAGCTCCACCGATTTTGCGGCGGCCCATCCAAGGTTCCGGTTGAAAAAGCGAATCACTTGCACGTTGATCAAGCCCGGTGCCCATTGCCCCGTCCAGCTATCCCCGCCGTTCGTGGTCTTGTAAACGGATGTGTCGGTTCTGTTCGTCGCGCGCCAACCCAGCAGGGAATCCGCGAAGTCCACGCCGGCGGCCCCTATTTCCCCGTTAATGTATGCCCAGGTCGCCCCGCCGTCGGTGGTCTTGTTGGCCCCCAGCCACCCGTGCCGGGCGTTCACGAAATCCACGCCCAGGCCTTTCGGCATGGCGGCCCAGGCCTGCCCGCCGTCCGTGGTGCGCACGCTCGAGGTGCCCGTGCCCCCGCCGGCCACCCATCCGCGCAGGGAATCGGTAAACTGCATTTGCAGAAGGATTCGCCCGCGATCCATCCACGCAAGGCGTTCACGAAGTAAACCGCGCGCCACTCGACGTCCGGGCGCACCGTCCCCGAATCCACCACCACCGGGACCGCCGTCCATTCCGCCGCGCACGCAATGGGCGCCGTCAAGGCGAGACACGCCAAAGTCGCTTCAATCCGCATCTTCATGGCTCTCCGACGATTGGTTAGGGGATCCGGAATGAAAAATACACCCCGAGGCTGCTCATTTCAGCCATTGGAGGGCTCGGGTGGGGCCTGAAATGAGCGGGCTGGGCACAGCGGGTAGCCGGATTCCCCGACTATAAGCCGTTCGCCGTTCGCTATCTTTCCACCCGATGACCCCCGCCGCATCCCCTGAAATCCCCTCCCCCCTTCGCAAACCGCTCTGGCTGAAGGCCAAGATCCCCGGGGGGGCCGACTACGCCCAATTGCGCGACAACTCGGCGAATGCTGGTCGAAGGGCACCGCCACGGTGATGATCCTTGGCAACACCTGCACGCGCGGCTGCCGCTTCTGCGACGTGCCCAAGGGAAAACCCGAGGGTCTGGACACCGAGGAGCCCGAGCGCGTGGCCGAATCCGTGCGCCTGATGGCGCTCAAGTACGTCGTGATCACCTCGGTGGCGCGCGATGACCTCGCCGACCAGGGCGCCGAGGTGTGGAACGAAACCATTCTGCGGACCCGCCTGGAGAACCCCGGCTGCCGCGTCGAGGTCCTGATCCCCGACATGCAGGGGCGGCTGGACCTGGTGGACCACATCCTGGACGCGGGCCCGGACGTGCTCAACCACAATTTCGAAACGGTGGAGCGCCTGCAGAAGCACGTCCGGGGGCGCGGTAACATCCGGGATACCTCCGCCGTGCTGCGCCGCGCCAAGGAGCGCGGGTTCTTCACGAAGACCAGCCTGATGCTGGGCGTGGGCGAAACCCGCGAAGAACTCGAGGGCATCATCCGCCACATCGCGGACCTCAAGGTCGACATCCTGACGATGGGGCAATATCTCTCGCCGGGAGGCCCGGCGCACCTGCCCGTAAGCCGCTTCGTGCCGCCCGAGGAATTCGAGTCGCTGCGCGACTACGCCCTGGCCCAGGGGATTCGCGTCTGCCAGTCCGGCCCGCTCGTGCGCTCGTCGTACCGGGCGGACGAGGCCGCCGCGGTGCTGTTCGCGCCGGCCTGACGCGCTACCTAAAACAGGCGGACGCGGGCCGCGGTCTTCGCGCCCGAAGGCGCTGTCACCCGCACGAAATATATCCCCGGCTTCAATCCCGAGATCTGAACGGGCGCTCCCTGCCCCCGGACATTGCGGGCCAGCGCTTGTTTTCCGGACACCTCCAGGACGCGAAGAACGTGCTCCCCCGGTTCGGCGAGCGTTATGTGGATTTTCGTCCCGCGGGTCGAGATCGACGCTTCGGGGTTGTATTCCAGGAAGGCGGGGTTCGTGCAGCCGACGAAGTCGCGGGCGAGGTAGCGCAATAGCCGCCAGTTATACTTCTCCATGACGCTGTCGTTTCGGACGTAAACACTATCATGACCGCTGGCATTGAAGGCGGCAAGTCCCTTCCCCATCTTGCGCGTCCAGGAAATGGGGTGGTCATTCATGACTCTACCCGTCCAATTACTTGCGGCTTCGTCCAGGGAAAGGAGGACATTCACCCGGCCTTCCACATAAGAGGCGCCCAGATTTTCAACCAGCACAAGGGTATCCTTGTAACGCCGGGGGCTGGAATAAAAGCTCCACCATTCATCTTGAAGGCCATCCACCGCTCTGGGCAGTCCCGTGAAAATCGCGCGCGTTTCCACTTCCCCAACGCCATGATTGTACTGCGTTGCCGCCGGCAGGGTGCCGAGGGGCCCTCGTGGGTACATCTGCCCGATCACCATCGAATCCACGTAGATGCGCGCGGGCGTTCCCACAGGCGCGTGTTGATAGTACTGTCGCGTCAAGGCCCGAGCCAGGAAGCGGCATTCCGACGGCGGGGGTTCGCTGGCTCCCCAAACAAAGCCCTCGCTATACGGGCCGACATAACAGGAGAGGAAGGCGCCCGCGGCGTGCACCATGAGCATCGCCTTTCCCTGTTGGTAGATGTATTTCTCCATGGCCACCGTACTGGGCGAGTTCATCGGCCCCAGAACGTCCGCATCGCCATTTGAGAAGATCACCACGTCCACGCCGGCGACAACGCTGTCCTGGATATACCCTATCGCAGCGGCGCTGGTATCCAGCCGGAATCCGTACTTGACCGCAAGCCGTGCCATCGAGGCACGCAGCATCGCCCTGCCCGTGCCATGCCCCGGCGCCTTGTCATAGAGCAATACGTGCTTCAGCTTCGCGTGGGGATTTTTTTGGTAGGGGTTATTCGCGTCCCGGGCAACCATCACTTCGGCGCGGGAGAGGCCGGCCGCGCCGCACAGGAGGATCGCTGCCGCCATGGCCTGTAGGATACGGAAGAAAAAACGAGAGTTCATGAGGCTGGTCTTTAAAAAAAGGCGTGCTTTCGGCATCTAAAACAAGCTGACGCGGGCCGCCGTCTTCGCGCCCGAAGGCGCGGTCACCCGGACGAAATAGATCCCCGGCTTCAATCCCGAGATCTGGACGGGCGTCCCCTGCCCCCGGACGTGGCGGGCCAGCGCTTGTTTTCCGGACACCTCCAGGACGCGAAGAACGTGCTCCCCCGGTTCGGCGAGCGTTATGTGGATTTTCGTCCCGCGGGTCGAGATCGCCGTCACCGAAGCTTCGGGATTGTATTCGAGAAAGGCGGGGTTCGTGCAGCCGACGAAGTCGCGGGCGAGGTAGCGCAGCAGGCGCCCGTTGAATCTCTCAAGGAGGCTGTCCCGGGCTCCGTACGGATCCTGGTGGCCCATGACGTTGACCGCGGCCAGCCCATTGCCCATCTTGCGCGTCCAGGCCACGGGATGATCGCCCATCCGCAAGTCGGACGGCAGGGGGTAACTGCCCTCGTCGATGGAAAGCAGCACGTTCACGCGTCCCTCGACATAGATCCGCGACTCGAGGGAGGAAATGACCCGGTTCATGTCCCCCACCAGGCGGGGGCTGGAAACATAAGTGTACCACTCATCCGGCAGCGAATCCACGGAGCGCGGCAAGCCGGTGAAGATGTTGCGGGTTTCGGGATTGCGGATGCCGTGGGACGCCGCCGCAGGCGGGGGCACCGCAAAGGAACTCCCCGAGGCCGGCGTGTAGGGCGGCACGGATCCCTCCGACGTGGAGTCGACGTAAACCCGCATGAGTGTCCCGGGATTCGCGGAGTAGCGATATTGCCGTACCGCCGCTCGGGCGAGCAGGCGACATTGGGGATGCGCCAGGCTGTCGCCGCCCCCGCCCGTCCCGCGACCCGGGCAGCTAATGAACGCCGCGGCCTCGTGGATCATCAACAAGGCCTTGCCGCGCTGGTAGAGGAAGTCCTCCATCGCGGCGAGGGAGGGGGTGCTGTCCAGCACATCCCGCGAATTATGGCCGAAGACGACCACGTCCACGCCTTGTAACACCGCGGGAGTTATGTACCCGATCGGGGCGCTACTGGTGTCAAGACGGAAACCGTACCTCACCGCGGTGCGGGCGAGCGAGGCCCGCACCGCGGCCCTTCCGAGGGTATGGCTTACGGACCAGTCGTAAAGCAGTACGTGCCTCAGCTTATGGTGCGGGCTTTTCTGGTAGGCGTTCGTCGTGTCGCGCGCAACCATCGTTTCGGCGCGAGGCACGGACGCCGCGCCCAGCAGGAACGCCGCCGCGGCCAGCGCACGAGAGAAGGCTAAAAGGGACGGGAGGCTCATGGGAGCAATATACCGGTATTGTCCGTATAAGTTGTCCCGATTCCCGATAATTAATCGGCAAATCCGGCCGCTAAACGCCGGATTTGGGGGAGACTTCCGCCGCGATTTCTTCGTCGGCGACGGCCCAGCACTCCTCGAGATATTCCTTGATGCGGTTCCAGGAGACCTTCTCGTCGGGCATTCCGGCCGTCTCGAGAGGCCGGAAGAAACGCAGGTCGACCGGCACCGGGAATTCGCCGTTCGGGTCATAGGCCTCGTAGGCCGAACGGGAGTTGTGGATGTGCACCGGGATCACCTGGGCTCCCGCCAGCACGGCCATGCGGATGCCGCCCAGCTTGACGGGGAGGCGCTTGCCCGTCTTGCTGCGCGTGCCTTCGGGGAAAACGACCAGGGGCCGATCCCCCAGCGTGCCCGCCGCGATCTCCAGGGCCTTGCGGGCGCCGTGCTTGTCCGAGCGGTCGATGAACACGCAGCCCACCGCGCGCATCCAGAAGGCCAGGATGGGAATGCGGCCCAGCTCCTTCTTGGCCACGAAGCCCACGCCCATATTGGTGGCCGCCGTCATGGCGGGGATGTCGATCTGGCTTTGATGGTTGCAGAGAAACACGCGCGGCGCGCTGCTTTGCGAAGGCAGGTTTTCGCGCCCAAGCACGCGCAGTTTCACCTTGAAGGTGCGCAGAAGGTAGCGCCCCCATTCGGGAAACAGGCGATTGATCGCGGCGCGGCGGGCCGCGTGACCGAACGGCGCGGCCTTGGCGTAAATGACCATGCAGTAGACCATGAGGGCCAGGATGCGGGCGATGCGGAACATCATCAACATTCCAAAAGTCTCCGTTACGGGAACTGAAATAGAAAAGGCTCCGTTACCGGAGCCTTTATACCACGAATCCGTCGCTGCTTAACGCGCTTCGGTTCTTTCCTTGAGAGCCCTGCGAACCGCCTGGTTCAACCGGCGCTTGCGCTCTTCCGAGGGCTTCTCATGACGCTGCTTTTTTTTGACGTCGGAGAGAATGCCGGCCTTTTCACAAGTCTTGGTGAAACGACGCAGGGCCTTTTCGAAGGATTCTCCGGGACGCACGATGACGCCTGTCATGATATTGTTTTCACCTCTTTTCGGGTCTGGTCA
Source organism: Fibrobacteria bacterium (assembly GCA_021155885.1). GTDB lineage: Bacteria > Fibrobacterota > Fibrobacteria > UBA11236 > UBA11236 > UBA11236. The sequence continues at coordinate 13,145 of JAJNBB010000039.1, forward strand.
GAGTGGGTGGGTCTTCTTTATTGGGTGCCTCCAATCTATCAAGATTAAAATCCCTATGTCAATGCAAAACAAGACTTTACGCGAATCGTCCCTTCTGGTGAATTTAGGCCGAATTCCCTGAATATGGGGCCACGAGAGTGCCATTGCGACAAAACATCCGGAATCATCGAATTCCCCGTTTTGATTACTATTAACCTCAACGTTTTGTTCCGAAAGGACGAAAAATGCACGTTTCGAAATCCGGATTTTGGATCATCCTGGCTTTTGCATCGGTTTCCTCCATTTTTTGGATGACCGGGTGCAAGAAAGACGACGTTCAGCCTAGGCCGGCCCCCGTTTTGCCCGCCCAGCCTCCCGTTGAACCCCTGGCGGACGAATTTGAGGAACCGGATTCCCTGTCCCCCCCGGCGCCTGCCGACCCGGGATATGGACAAGTCCCGAACGGTCATTACACCCTTCAAATCCAGCTTTTGGCCGAAAAATCCGCCGCCACGCGCTTGGCTGAAAAACTGAAAGCCTCGGGGATTCCGGCTTACGTCGTGAAGGTCGTGGATCCCACCCCCGAACTTCCGGGCACTTATTACCGCGTTCGCGCCGGGTCCTTCGCCACCACGGCGGCGGCCCGGGAGTACGGTCGCATCAACCTCACCCCCCTGGGACGCGATTTCTGGGTCGATCTGAAGGCCCGGGACTCCGAGCCCGTCCACCCGGTCTACAAACCCCGTGCCTCCGCGCCAGCGCCGGCGCCGGCCCAGCCTAAAATCGTGGAGCCGACGCCCCCGCCCCAGCCCAAAATCGTCGAACCGACCTATACCCCGCCCCCGCCGCCTCCCGCGGCTCCGAAGCCCGTGACCCCGCCCGATCCCGCCCCCAAGGCTCCCGTGGACCCGGCCATCGTGCCGAAGGACCTGGAAGGCAAACCGGCCGTGATCGACACGGGTTCCGTGCAGGATTGGTAACTTTACCGTCCCCCCCTTTTTCGAAGCCGGGGTTTATTCCCCGGAAGGGCGCTCGTGGCTAAATCATCTTCCCCCGTCTCCCCCGCGCTTCCCGGAAGCAGCCGCAAGGTTCGCATCGTCAACCTGGGCTGCTCGAAAAACCAGGTCGATAGCGAAAACATCCTGGGAGAATTCGGCCGCGCCGGATTCTCGATGGCCCACGACGACGACCGTTCCGACGTCACCGTGATCAACACCTGCGGCTTCATCGAGGCCGCCAAGGAAGAATCGGTCAACGAGATCCTGGACGCGCTGAAGCACCGCAAGAAGGGCGAGAAGGTCGTCGTCGCCGGCTGCCTGTCGCAGCGCTACCTCGAGGACTTGCACAAGGAGATCCCGGAGGCGGACCTGCTGGTCGGAACCTACAAGGCCGGCGAAATCATCGAACGCCTCGGGTTGACCTCCACCTTGCCCTCGGATTGCATCGCCGGGGCGGGGCCGCGCGCCCTTATGGGCGACGAGCCGCACCACGCCTTCTTGAAAATCGCCGAGGGCTGCAACCGCGTGTGCGGCTTCTGCGCCATCCCCGGCATGCGCGGCAAGCAAAGAAGCCGCAGCATCGCCGACGTGGTCGCCGAGGCGCGGCAGCTCGAGTCCTGGGGCATCCGCGAAGTGTCGATCATCGCGCAGGACCTGACCTATTACGGCCGCGAAAACAACGGCACCGAAAACCTCGAAATGCTCCTGCGCGCGCTGCTCAAGGAAACAGGCATTCCCTGGTTCCGGCTCATGTACGCCTACCCCGCCTTCGTCACCGACGGCCTGCTCGACGTGATGGCCGCCAGCCCGCGCATTTGCAGCTACCTCGACATGCCGATCCAGCACGCCAGCGACCGCATGCTCAAGGCCATGCGCCGCAACTACTCCGGCGCGAGCCTCCGCAAGCAGCTCGCGCACATTCGGGCAGCGGTGCCGGGCATCGCGCTGCGCACCACGGTCGTGCTCGGCTACCCCGGCGAGACCGAGGACGACGTCAAGGAGTTGCTCGAGCTCATGGAAGAGACGCGCTTCCGCCACCTGGGCGGCTTCACCTACTCCGACGAAGAGGGCACCTATGCCTTCGACCTGGAGCCCAAGGTGCCGCTGAAGGTGATGGAGGAAAGACTGGGCCGCGTGATGGACCTGCAGCGCGAGATCGCCGCCGAGGACAACCAGAAAAGGGTGGGGACGACCGTCGAGGTCATTATCGACTCGGTCGCCGAGGGCGAGGCGCATCACTTCGTGGGACGGACCGAAGGGGACGCGCCCGAGGTCGATGGCCGCGTGCTCATTCATCTCGCAGAAGAGCCTGCCCCCGCGGAGGCGGGGGCCGAAATCGGCAGCTTCCGCAAGGTGTTCATCACCGACAGCACGGAGTATGATTTGGAAGGAAGATTAGCGGACAGCTGACAGCGTACAGCCGAGCCGGGAGCCGATTTCCGCTGTTTGCTGTTTGTTGTCCGCTGTCCGCTACTCCCCGTACTTCGCGGTAATTTCCTTCGGCGGCAGGCATTGCGAGTCGTTGCAGGCCTGGTACCGTAAAACCACCTTCGCCTTTTCCAGGGATTCTCCCGCCTTGGCGTTCTTCCGGCCCACCGGGACCTTGATCTCGATCGTGCCGGCGAACAGGGCCACCTTGCCTCCCAGCGCCGGGAAATCCTCCAGAACGGGCTTCGGGAACATCGGCTTGCCGAAGCCCAGGCCTTCGCCCTCGGCCTTCAGCTCGGTCGGGATCAGGAATTCGTCCAGCGGAGCGTTCGACTGGATGTGCCAGCCCTTGGGAATGACGACCTTCACCAGCATCCGCGTGGAATCTCCCTTGAACGCCCCCGGAGAATACCGGAACGAGGCCGTGGGGGCGGGGTTGGCCGCGAAGGCGGCGGAGGCCAGCAAAAACAGAGTCAGGGCGGGAGATTTCATTCCCTTAAAATACATGGAATCGGGTACCAGCGAAACCCAGAAAAACGCTTGGTTTCGGGGCGCCTTCGTAACACGCGGGGCGATCGCAGGCGCTTCAACCGGGGTCGTAAACGCTTTTGGACATGGTTCGGGCGGATCATGATCCGCCCCTACTTTTCCCTGTCACCTGTAACCTGTCACCTGTTACCTTTCCCCCCATGTCCAAACTCATGCGCTCCGTCTCAGGAATCCGCGGCATCGTCGGCCCGGACTTCAACCCCATTCTCATCGCCGGTTACGTCAACGCCTTCGTCCAGCTGCTGAACGCGAAACGCGTGGTGGTGGGCCGCGACACCCGGCCGACGGGAACGCTGGTGGAGCACTGCGTGGTGTCGGCCCTGCAGGCCTCCGGCGCGGACGTGGTGATGGTGGGCATCGCCTCGACTCCCACCGTGGAAATGGAGGTGATCCGGCAGAAGGCCGACGCCGGCATCATCATCACCGCCTCGCACAACCCGCTGGAATGGAACGCCCTCAAGTTCCTGAACCACGAGGGAATCTTTCTGGACGAGGGCCAGGTGCGGGACCTCTTCGCCCTGGTGGACGCGGAAAACTTCGCCTGGGTGGACCACTCCCGCGCCGGCGTCATCACCCACGAAACCGGCGCGGACGAAGCCCACATCCGCGCCATCCTGGCCCTGCCCTACATCGACGTCCAGGCGTTGCGCGCGCGACGCTTCAAGACGGCCTACGACGCCGTCAACGGCGCCGGCTGCCTGATCGTGCCGCAGCTGCTGAAGGAGCTGGGCTGCGACATCACGGCCATCCACGTCACCCCGGACGGCATCTTTCCGCGCGGCGCGGAGCCCACGCCCGAAAACCTGGGGGACCTGGGACGCGCGGTCGTGCAAAACGGCTGCGACGTCGGCTTCGCCACCGATCCCGACGCCGACCGCTGCGCCCTGGTCGACGAGCGCGGAGAACCCGTGGGCGAGGAATACACGCTGGCGATCGCGGTGGATTTCATGCTGCGCCACAAGCCGGGCCCGGTGACCGTCAACCTCTCCACGAGCCGCATGAACGAGGACCTGGCCGAGCGCCACGGGTCGCCGTTCGCGCGCTCTAAGGTGGGCGAAATCAACGTGACCGTCGAAATGCGCCGGAATGGAAGCGTGATCGGCGGCGAAGGCAACGGCGGGGTGATCCTCCCCGACTTGCACTACGGCCGGGACGGCATTCTGGCCGTGGCGCTCACGCTGCAATCCTTGTTGGATCGGGAGACCACCCTGTCGGGCCTGGTGGCGGCGATCCCGGCCTACCATATCGACAAGCGCAAGTTCGACCTGGGGTCCAAGAGCTTGGCCGACGTGTACGCCCGCCTCGAAGAGGCGTTCAAGGAGGCCCGGCTGGACCGCCGCGACGGGCTGTGGTTCGGGTGGGAAAAGAGCTGGCTGCACGTGCGCCCGTCGAACACCGAACCGGTCATCCGCGCCATCGCGGAGGCCCCGACGCGCGAGGAAGCCGCCCGGCTTTGCGACGCCGTCTCGGCGCTGTTGTAACGAAGCGCGTTTCTCCCCCTCTCCCTCCGGGAGAGGGGCCGGAAATGTCCCCGGTATCTCCCGGGCGCTCCCTCCCCCTCCCCCCTAATTTTTACATTCGGACCACGTTTCAACCCGGAGTTTTTCCATGTGCGGTATCGTGGCTTACACGGGCGGTCGTCAGGCCGTCGGCATCCTGATAGAAGGCCTGCGCAAGCTGGAATACCGCGGCTATGACAGCGCGGGCGTTTGCCTCCAGGACGGCGGCCGCCTCAACGTCGTTCGCGCCAAGGGGCGCCTCTCCGAGCTTGAAACCGCCCTGACCTTTCATTCCAGCACCGGCACGACCGGTATCGGCCACACGCGCTGGGCCACGCACGGCGCTCCCGAGGAACGCAATGCGCACCCGCACAGCAGCATGGACGGCCGGATCTCGGTGGTGCACAACGGCATCATCGAGAACTACGCCCTCATCAAGTCGAAACTCAAGAAGGAGGGCGTGGTTTTCAAGTCGGACACCGACACGGAGGTGATCGCCCACCTGGTCTCCAAGTTCTACAAGGACAACCTCGCCTCCGCCGTGGCGGACGCGCTCACGCACCTCGAGGGAGCCTTCGGCATCGTGGTGATAAGCGCCAACGAGCCCGGCGTGCTGATCGGCGCGCGGAGGGGCAGCCCCCTCGTCCTGGGCGTGGGCGAGGACGAGTGCATCCTGGCCTCCGACGCGTCAGCCATCGTGGAGCACACGCAAAAGGTGATTTACCTCGACGAGAACGACATGGTCGAGATCAAGGGCGCGGAATACCGCATCACCAACCAGGCGCGCGCCGAGGTGCGGCGCGAGATCCAGAACATCGAGTTCAGCGCCGACCAGGTGGCCAAGGGCAACTTCGAGCACTTCATGCTCAAGGAAATCTTCGAGCAACCCGAGGCGATCCTCAATTCGCTGCGCGGACGACTGCTCCTCGATTCCGGAACCGCCAACCTTCAGGGGCTCAACCTCCTGACGCAGGAACTGCGCGGCATCCACCGCATCGTCATCATCGCCTGCGGCACGTCCTTCTTTGCCGGGAAGGTGGGCGAATACCTGATCGAGGAGATGGCGGGCATCCCCGTCGAGGTGGAGTACGCCTCGGAGTTCCGCTACCGCAACCCCATCCTCGAGGAAAAGACCATCGTGTTCGCCATCTCGCAGTCCGGCGAGACCGCCGACACGCTGGCCGCGCTGCGCGAGGCGAAGCGCAAGGGCGCCACCGTGCTGGGCATCTGCAACGCGGTCGGCAGCTCGATCGCGCGCGAAACCGACGGCGGCGTCTACCTGCACGCCGGCCCCGAAATCGGCGTGGCCTCGACCAAGGCGTTCACCTGCCAGGTGACGGTCCTCACCCTGATCGCCCTCCTCCTGGGCCGCATGCGGCACGTGAGCGCGGCCGAGGGCCTGCGCGTTTGCAACGCCCTGCAGGCCATCCCGGGCCAGATCCGCGAGATCCTCGCGCAGAACGACGCCATCCGGGAGATCGCGAGACAATACGTCGACCACCGCAACTTCCTGTACCTCGGCCGCGGCTTCAATTACCCGGTCGCGCTCGAGGGAGCGCTCAAGCTCAAGGAAATTTCCTACGTGCATGCGGAGGGCTATCCCGCCGCCGAGATGAAGCACGGCCCCATCGCCCTCATCGACGCCGACATGCCCACCGTGGTGGTCTGCCCTTCCGACGTCCTGTTCGACAAGGTGATTTCGAACATGCAGGAGGTGAAGGCCCGCGGCGGACGCATCCTGGCCGTGACGGATTCGACGAACGGCCAGCTCGAGGGCGTGGCCGACCACGTGATCCGCGTCCCGAAGACCTTGTCCGTGCTCACGCCCCTGTTGCACGTCGTGCCCCTGCAGCTGCTGGCCTACCACATCGCCGTGCTGCGCGGGTGCGACGTCGACATGCCGAGAAACCTGGCGAAAAGCGTGACGGTGGAATAGGGCAAATGATGAATGATGAATGGGGAATGATGAATAAGGGCGGACAAACCTTGTTCCTTTCGAGAGCGTTCGCGTTCACGGGCGGCATTCCTCATTTCACCTTCATCATTCATCATTCATCATTCATCATTCCGGCTTCCTTATGACCCAACTGCAACAGATCCTCGACCTCGGCTACGAGGTCAAGCTTCCGGTGTTCGAGGGGCCGCTGGATCTCCTGTTGTACCTCGTGGAAAAGAACGAGCTCAACACCAAGGACATTTCCATCGCCTCCATCACGGACCAGTATCTGGCCCACCTGGCGGCGCTGGAAAAAACCGACCTGGGCGAGGCGGGGGAATTCCTGGTCATGGCCGCGCGGCTCATGCGCCTCAAGGCGCGCGAGCTGCTGCCCGCCGAGGACAAGGACGAACTGGAGGAAATGGAATACCTGCTCGACCGCCAGGCCCTGATCGCGCAGATGATGGAATACCAGAAGTTCAAGGAGGCGGCGCGCTCCCTGCGGAACATCGAGTCGAAGCATTTCGGGGCGTTCCCCCGCGGCCGTTCCGAGAAGCCGGGCGCGGCGGAAGGCGAGGCCGAGCCCGAGGAAGAGGGCGAGGCGGGGGTATACGACCTGCTGGCGGCCTTCAAAAGCGTGCTTCAGCAGCGTCCGCGCATTCCGGTACACGAGGTCGAGATCGACGAGGTCACGATCGAGGACCGCATGCAGCACGTCGAGACGGAACTGCTGGGAGCGGGGCGCATCCTTTTCGAGGACTTGTTCGGCAACGATCCGCGGCGCCTGGCCAAGGTCGTGACCTTCATGGCCTTGCTCGAGCTGTGCAAGCTCGACCGCATCGTGGTGAGGCAGAACCGGGCCTTCGGGTCTATCTGGGTCTACCCCAAGGAAGCCGAGGCGGGCGAGGGAGCCTTCGCGCAGGACCTGCAGGCCGTTTCCATGGAAGGCGCCAGGGAAACCGACGCCGGCGCCGAGGACGCCCTGTTGTTCAAGCCCGGACTGGTCGAATGGGTGCAGGAACAAATCCTGATCCGCAAGGGACGCACGGCCCTGGAAGAGGTGCTGGCCGACCTCGAACGCGAACTCCGGGCCGATCGGGAAGCCGAAAGCGCCTCGCCGGTGGACAGCGGCGCCTCGTTTCCCTCCGAAATCGCTTCTCTGGCGGCCGCGACACTGGAACCCGGCGCGCCGGAAGCGCCCACGGAAGACTCCGCGGACGAGGACGATGTTTAGATCCATTCGCTACCCTCAATTTCTAACTTCGCCAAACGCGCTTCAGCCGAAAACCACGTGATCGAAGATCTCTCCAACGCCGACGCCGAAGCCCCCGAAACCGGGGACGCCTCCGGTCGTGAGGACGCGCCGGGCGCCTCCCCCGTCGCGGGCGAGGGACGCGGGGCGGAGGAAACCACCGCCGTCACCCCCGCGCAGGCGGGGGGGCCTCCCGAATCCCCATCCCCCCCCGTGGAACCCATGGAAGATGAGGAGGAAAGCGCTCCGGCCTGGGTTCCCGAACCGGACAAGCTGCTGTGCTCGCTGCTGTTCGCCTCGCACGAATACCTGACCGCGCGCGGGCTGCGGGAGATCATGGGCGACGAATGGGACACTCCCCGCCTGCGGCAGTTGGTCCGCAAGCTCAACCGCGACCTGCAGGACACGGATCTGCCCTTCGAGGTGATCGAAATCGAGGGCACCTTCCGCATGCGGACCCTTCCGCGGTACTTTCCCTGGACGCGCAAGCTTTTCAAGGACGCCTCGCCGCGCCGCCTGTCCCAGGCCGCTCTGGAGACGCTGGCGATCGTGGCCTACAAGCAACCGATCACCAAGGCCGAGATCGAATCGATCCGCGGCGTGAACGTCGATGGCAGCCTGAAGACGCTGCTCGACAAAAAGCTCATCGACATCGGGCGCCGCTCGGACTCGCTCGGGCAGGCGTTCACCTACCACACGACGCGCGACTTCCTGCGCTACTTCGGCATCAATCGCATGCCCGACGACCTGCCCCGCCTCTCCGAGTTCGAAGGCATCCTGAACGCGCAGTCGCTGATCCCCCAGATGGGCGCCGACGGCGAGGTGCACGAGGTGGTGCGTGCGGAGAACGAGCCCGAGCAAATGAGCCTGGGCATGGGCGCCGCGGCCGCGTTCGAGGCCGGCGATCCCGTAAGCCCCGACGGCGACCACCGTCCGCCCGAAGCGCACTACGAGAGTTGAGCCAATGCGGAACACAATGGCCGCAAAAGAACGCAAAAAACCAAATCAAAAAAGGGCCCTATAGGGCCCTTTTCGTTTTCTTTGCGATCCTTTGCGGCAATCGCTTAGCGTTCATTCGGAATCGGCTCGTCGCCCTCGAGTTCCACCTCGCCCGCCTTCCAGGGCTTGAGCGGCCTTCCGTCGCGGCGGCGGATCAGCACCTCCGCCGAGGCCAGGGCTTCCTTGTACGTCTCATCCCCGGGCTTCAACTTGAGCAGGCGCTCTTGCAAAAGGGTTTTCGCCAGCTCGGGCTTGTCGAGTTCGTCCATCAGGATCACGGCGGTTTCCCAGAGCGCGGCCTCGTGGTCGGGCCGGGTCTGCAGGGCCTGCTCGAAACGCAGCAGCGCCTGTTCCCATTCGTCGAGCAGGGCCAGCGCCCGGCCCTGGTAGTAATAGCGCTCGGCGTCGGCGTCGGAGCCGTTCATCGCCGCCTTGAGGGAGGCGGCGAAGGCGTTCAGCAGGTTCTCCGCCTCTTCCTGGCGCCCGTCGGCGATGAGGTCGATGGCGTCGTTCAGGATCTGTTCGGGATCGGGATTCACGGGGGTCATGGGGCAAAAGATAGCCTAGCCGATCCGCCGCCCCGCCAAATCAGGGCGTGGCGATCTTCAGGCCCGCGACGGACAGGAGCAGCAAAAAGAAGAAGAACCATTGCGGCCCGGACATGGGGGCCTTCAGCCACAGGGCCCCGACGAGCGCCAGCCCCAGGGCGCCGATCCCCATCCAGACCGCATAGGCCACGGCGAAGGGCAGGCCGCGCTGGGCGAGCGAGAGCAGGTACAAACTTCCCGCGATCGCCGCGCCGGTGATCAGGGAAGGCCACAAGCGCGTGAACCCGTAAGTGTACTTGAGGCCCACGGCCCACACCACCTCGAGCAGGCCGGCGGCGATGAGAAGAATCCAGGAGACGGACATAAAATCTACCCCGCGTACTCCCCGCGAAACACTTCCACCGCCGGCCCCGTCATCTGCACGGATCCCGTGCCGTCGTATTCCAGCAGCAAATCCCCGCCGGTGAGATGGATGGTCAGGCGCTCGCCGGTGAGCCCGAGGCGGTGCCCGATGGCCGCGACGGCGGAGGCGCCCGTGCCGCAGGCCCAGGTTTCCCCGGAGCCGCGCTCCCAGGTGCGCTGGATCACCTCGTTCCTCGACACGATCTGCACGAACTCCACGTTCACGCGGCGCGGGAACAGGGGGTGGTTCTCGATCAGGGGGCCGATCGTGGTCACCGGAAAATTCCCCACGTCCTCGACGTAGACGACGCAATGGGGATTCCCCATCGACACCGAGGAGAACTCGAAGGTTTGCCCCGCCACTTCGATCTTCCGGCGCAGCACTTCGGGCGCGTCGATGGTGGTGGGGATCTTCAGGCCCTCGAAAATGGGCGCGCCCATGTCGATGCGCACGCTCTCGGCGTTGCCGTCCTTGTCGCGCGTCACGATGTGCGCGGTGCGCCAGCCGGCGCCCGTCATCAGCTTCAGCTCGTCGCGGCCCCGGGCATAGGTGTCATGCACGTACTTCGCCACGCAGCGGATGCCGTTGCCGCACATTTCCGAGCTCGATCCGTCGGCGTTGTACATGTCCATCTCGGCGTCCGCGCCGGCGTAGGGGCGGATCACGATCAGGCCGTCGCCGCCCACCCCGAAATGCCGGTGGGACACCTTCTTCGCCAGTTCCACGGCGTCTCCCACCTTCTCCTGGAAGGCGTCCACGTAGACGTAATCGTTGCCCGTGCCCTGCATCTTGATAAAGCGCATTCTCTCTCCTACCACGCCAAAACGGTCTTGTCCAGAATCGTCGTCACCAGGTTCTCGATGGCGCGCGCCCGTCCGATTTCCTCGGTCTCCCCTTTTTCGGGGGCATAGGCCCCGTACCCGGGGATTTGCGCGTCGCTGTACAGGGTGTCTCCGCGCACGCGGTCGATGAACAGGGCCTTGAACAATATGTCCACCCGCCAGGTCGTGACGTTGCTGCCGGCGGTGCTTTGCGGGGTGTGCGAATACTGCAGCACCGTGCCGAAAAGCTCGGCATCGCCGTTCTGGTTGACCTGGCGCAAATTGCTGCGGCTGCGAAAGCCGTCCTGAAGCCCGCGCCCGACGCGGTCCGGCAGCGCCGCTTCCAAAGTGCGGTTCTCGACCGGATGAATCTGCAGGGTGCGCAGGTGCGGCGGCAAGGTGCTGCCGGAAAAGCTGTAGCAGCCGAGACAGAGGGCAGCCGCGAAGAGGGCCGACAGGAAGGCAAGGACGCGCATGGGCCCTAAAAATAGCTCTCGGTGGCGGCCCGCAAATCCTCGAGATTCTTGACGGTTTCGGGCTCGGCCCCCAGCGAACGCGCCGCCTGCGCCCCCAGCCCCTCGGCCGCGGCGCGCGCGTCCAGCAACCACAGAACGCGGGGACCGGGGCCGTCGTGGGCCAGGCCCGCCCATTCCTTCTTCAGGCGCACGATCGCCGCGGGGTTCCACAATTCGGCGCGGGCGTTCCGTCCCTCGGCCTTCAGGATCTCGCCGCGCGCTTCCAGCACGGGATCATGGGCGGGAGGCAGCGGCATGCGCGTGATCAGCGCCAGGGCGGGACCGCGGCCCTCGCTGTCCTTGAGTCCGGGAATGCCTTCGGTGGCGAGCACCCAGCCCCCCCGCGCCGAAGCGAACAACCGCAGCACCGCGTCGCGGTTTCCATCCACATGCTGCGCCCAGCAGGGCGTGCCTTCCGGCAGGACGGCCTTCAGGGCGTGATGCACGGTGCGCAGGGCGCCTTGCGAGGGAAAGAACAGGAAAACGCCGCGATCGGAAAACGGCTGCGCGGATTCCACGAGAAAACGGGCGAAGGTTTCGGGGGGCTCGGCGGAAGAAAAACCGGGAGCGAAGGGAGCCATCAGGAAGCGCGGAGGAGGCGCGGTGCGGGCGGATTGAAAGGCGCGGAGGCGCGCGCCCTCGGCGTCCCCCTCGAGGACGTCCAATCCAAGCGCGCGGGAGAACCAGTCGACATCGCCCCGGGCTCCGGTCAACAGCGCCGGAGAAAGGAACACTCCCGCCCCGAACCATTCGCGCAACCTGGTTCCCAGGACGCCGCGTTCCAACGGGGTCGCCCGCAAGGTCGCCTTGTGCGGGTTCGTGACGTCCTCGAAGGCGTGGACCGCCTCGGCGTCGGCGGCCTCGCAAAGGGCTTCGAAGTCCCGGCGGAAGGCGCGCAGGCGTTCCGCCACGCGCCGCGGTTCCGGCGTGCGCTCCCCGGGGACTCCCGACGCCTCGAGCCCTTCCAGCAAGCTCTCGTTCGCGCGCAAGGCCTCCAGCACGGGCGCCGGATCGGCGCCGAACGCCAGGGCGAAAGGCCCGGAAAACCGCACGCGCGAATCCCCTGCCGGGCGCTGCTTCGAAGCCTGCCGCCCTGCCTTCTGCAGGAACTTCTGGAACTGGCGTTCCGGTTCGAGCCACGCGTCGTTCGCCCCGTCGAAAAGCTGCAGCGCGAGACGCAGGCGGAACAGCGTGACATCGCGGCCGAAGGCGCGCAGGAGGGCTTCGGGGAGGCGGTGCGCGCCGGCCACGACCAGCGAGTCGCAAGACGGCAGCAGGCCGCCTTCGCGGCGGAGGTGCGCGCCCAGCGCGGCATGCGTGACCAGGATCACCCCGGCCGATTCGGCGGCGGCGCGCGCGGCCGCGGCGGCGGGATCCTCCGCATACGTTTCGCAGGCGATGCGCAGCGCCGTCAGGCGGCTGCGCTCGGGGGAAAACCCGCGTCCGTCCGCGAGCAAGGCCCCGGGGGTCTGGTCGGCCCACGCCACCAGCGGAAGCAGCGCCGCCCGCTCCTCCGGAGGCAGCCCCGTGGGATCGGCGGCCAGCGCCGCCAAGCGCGCGCGGTTCAGGTAACCCGCCGGTTCCGCCAGGGCCGCCACGCGGACGGAGGAGGAACGCGCGCGCGCGGATTTCCGCAGGGCGTTCCAAGCATAGGCATCGGGAAGGGCCAGCAGCACGCGCTGCCCGCGGGCGGCCGCCTGCGCGGCGGCCTCGAAGGCGGCTCCCGCGTCGTCCAGGCCCGGGGGAGTTTCCAGCGCCAGCCACCCTTCGGAGCTCAAGGCTTCGGTGGCGGCCTCCAGGACGGCCTCCGGAACCGGCTCCACGGCGGGCACGTCCGCGAGATCGGGGAAGACGAATTCGGGGGAAGCCGCGGGAACGGACGAGGTCCGCGCAGGGGGAATTTCCGCCGCGAATACGCGGCCCCAATCGGGGAGATCCGCGGCGAGCCGCGCGAGGTCTTCCTGCGCCGTTCCGGAAAGCGTCGCGCGCAAAAGATCCTGCGCCGCCACGAACACGAAACCCGCGCGGCGCGCGTCGGGCAAGGCCCGATGCTCCGCGTCGCGCGGCACCCGCAGGCGTTCGGCCAGCGCGTCCAAACGGTGACTGTCCCAGGCGGGCCAGGCGATGCGCGACATCAGGAGCGAGTCGATCCAGGGGCCGGGAACGGGAGCGAGGCTCTCGGCCTCAAGCAATCGCCGCACGAAGTGGGCGTCGAACTCGGCGTTGTGCGCCACCAGCGGCAGGTCGCCGGCGAAGGCGAGAAAGGCGCGGGCCGTATCCGCCGCGGGCGGCGCAGCCTCCAGCTCCTCCGTCGTCAGGCCCGTGATCAGGCGCGAAACGGGCGAAAGCGGCCGGCCGGGATTCACCAGGGCCGCGAAATCGGCGGCGGGCCGGCCGTCCTCGAAGCGCACCGCGGCCAGTTCGATCAGGCGGTCATGCTCGAAGTCGAGTCCCGTGGTTTCGGTATCCACGGCGACGAAGGAGCGCAGGGCGTGAGGATAAGACATCGGGGAAAAATAACCGGACAATGGCCGCAAAAGATCGCAGACAAGAAAACAAAAACGGGTTACGACTCGCCCTCTTCGTCCGGGGCCGAAACGACGTCAACGAGATGAAAAAACTCGCGAAGGGCGGGGCTCATCATCAGGCGGCGCGAAGCGTCGGGAAGGAAGGGCTCGAGGCCGCGCAGGAGAAAGACGGAGACTTCGGCGCGTCCCGAAAGGCGCAAGGCGTCCAGGAGGTTCTCGTACTGGGCCCGGTAGAAAAAGATGTGCGTCCCCTCTTCGTCCTGCTCGTCGAGAAGCGATTGCAGCCAGGCGGCGATCGCGTCGCGCTCCTCGTCGTTGCACCGGATCTCCACGACCTCCTCGGCGGGCTCCTCCTCGTTTTCGGAAAGCACGATTCCCTGCAGGATGCGGTTCGCCTTGTCGGCATCGGCCTCGGGAACGAAGAGCGCGAAGCGCTCGGAGCCCTCGTTCGCGGGGCCGGCCCAGCAGGCCACGCCGTGGCGCCCCAGGTATTTTTCAAGACGCTCCAGCGTCTCGCGCTCGAGGCTCGATGCCAGGGTGATGAAGCCGCCTTCCATGCCTTACAAGTTAGCACTTTGAAGGCAAATCGCCCTCCTGGTCATGGGCGCGCCTTCTCCAACGGCCCGGTCAAGTCGGTCGTGACGCCCGCCTTCACCTCCACCGAATCCAGCGCCAAGGCATGAGGCTCCTGGGGAATCCAGGGCTTCAGGTAACCCGGATTCCACAAGCCGTCCCGATCGTCATCCCGAAAGGCGAAGAGCCGGTAGCGGCCCGCCGGGATCTCCGCGGAGGGGGCCGGATACGACTCTCTTCCACCCTCGTCGAGCCGGAAGGTCCATCCCGCCCACCGGGCCGGAGGCGTGAAACGAACCGAGCCCACCGTGGCGGAATCCAGGAAAGAAAGGGAGGCCAGGCTGCGCGCAGCGGAATCCCCGGGAGCGGGCCGCAGCCGGAGCTCCAGCCGCGCGCCCCGGGGAGGCGCCTTCTTCAATTGTAATGAAAACGTGAAATTATTTACAATAGTGATCTCATGGAGTTGAGTCAGCGTGTCGACGCGGGTCTCGAGGCGCTCGGTCAGCGTCTTCCAGCGCGACGGCGTCAGCGGCAGATTGCTCGCGACGGTGAAGCCCGTGCCCGGCGGCGCCCAGGTCAGCAGGCGTGGCAGGCTCGTGAGCGCGGAAGCCTGGATAAAGGAAAATTTCCACGCGGCGGTGTCGGAGGACGCCGAACCTACGGTGAAGGACACCGAGGTGTCGGGAAGGTTCCGCGGGTCGCGGCCCGGGTAATCCGGACGCCCCCGCATCTCGACGCGGTACGCGCCCGCGCGCAGCGGCGGGGTCTCCAGCATCCAGGCTTCGTCGAGGGCGCTCCACCCCGCCGCCGACACCGGCAGGGAACCCGCCGGGTCGGCCGCCGCGCCGGCCGGAAGGATCCGGTAGCGTCCCGGCTCGGCGGCGCGCGCGGGATGCGGCGGGCGCGAGAATTCGAGGCGCACTCTTCCCGGCACGCCCGCCGGCGCGGCCGCGGAATCGGGCGCCGCGTCCGCGACGAAGTCCGCCTTGACGATGCGCAGCGGCAAAGTGTCGGCGGGAGCGGTCCGCAACACCTGCTCCTCGGCGCGCGGCCGCAGGGCGAGCGAAAGCGTTCCCGGGGCGGCGTTCTCGAAGCCGAAGTCGTAGGTGAAATTTCCGTTCACGTCCTCGAAGGCGAGCAGGGAATACTCGCCCTGCGCGACCGAGTCGAACCGGAAGCGTCCCAGCGAATCGGCCAGCGCCAGGAACGCGGGGAGCTCCCGCCAGGGTTCGGGCAGGGACCCCGGCTGAAAGTTTTCCTCGCGCGCCGACAGGGGCTCCACGGACGCGCGGTTCCCGGCGCGGTACAGCGCGACCATGCGGTTTCCCTTGGGATCCGCCGACAGAACCGTCCCGGACAGCGAGCCGACGTCGACCTCCGCGCCGGTGGAAAAGCGCAGCACGAACGGTTTGCCCGCGCGGACGCCGTGCAGGTCCTGTAGCGAGGGAAGCACCGTGACTTGGTACGAGGTGTTCGCGCGCCATCCTCCGGCGGCCTCGGAGGGTCGCACCTGCAATTTGTTGCCCTCGGCCGCGACTTGCAACCGGCCGCGCACGGGCGGCGAGACGAAGGCCTGGTTGCGCGCCGCGGTGCGGTCGATCCATTCCGAAAACTGGAAAACGACCGGGGCGTCGAGGGGAACGTTGCGGGCGCCGGGCGCCGGGTACACGGCGAGGACCCGGGGAGCCTGGGTGTCCACGGGGCCCCCGGAGGGCGGTTCGATATGCGCGCACTTCCAGGCAACGAAAGAGGCCGCGAGGGCCAGCGCCCCCGTCGACAAGCGCCGCGCCAGGCCGGGTGCCGCGCCCGCGAATCCCGGTTTCCGCGCCATCAGTCGATCAGCCGTCCGAGGCGGGTCCAGCGGATCTTGAAGGGGACCGTGAACCAGCTGAGGGGATTGCCGAAGCGGAACCCGCCGTCTTCATTCTCGAAGGAGAAGTAAATGATCAGGGCCTTGGCCTTGACGTTGTTGCGCGAGAGCAGGCCCCAATACCGGCTGTCGGAGGAGTTGTCGCGATTGTCGCCCATCATGAAGAAGCTCGTCTTTTTCACGGTGTACCGGTCCGTCGTTTTCCCGTCGATCACCAGCGAGGCCCGGATGCGGCGGCCGCCGCCGAGGCTTTGCTGGAACGACTCGATGTATGTGCCCAGATAATACTCGTTGAGCTCCTCCCGCCGGCCGCCCTGGGGACGCACGGCCGCCGGCATCAGGTCGGACACGCGCAGGTATCCCGTGCGCGCGACCTCCTGGAGGCGGCGGAACGGGACGTTGCGGGCTTCCAGGTATTCGCTTCCGGCTTCGCCGCGCTGCTGCAGCGAAACGCCGAGGTAAAAGAGGGCCGCCTGCCGGTTGCGGTCGCGGAAGTCCGCGCGCAGGGTGTCGAAGACGAACCCGTTGTCGAGCGCGGAATCCTTCCACAGGTCCAGCTTCAGTTCCACCTTGCTGTCGGGATTTTCCTGCACCGCCAGCGAGCGGATCCAGGCGGCGTAGGCAAGCGAGATCGTATCGAAGGCTATGGTTTCTCCGGGTAGCGGCAGGCGCAGGCGCAGGTGGTCGCGCACGGGATCGTCCTGGCGGAAGGTTCCCGTTCCGGCCGCGTATAGGCCCTCGGGAGGCAAGGGAACCTCGCGGCCGTCCACGCGCACGCGCGTGCCCTCCACTTCCAAGGTTTGCCCGCTCGTGGCCACCGCGCGCTTGATGAAGTCCTTGGGGGCGTACCAAACCAGGCGGTTTTCGCCCTCGGCCGGGGTCCGGTCCCAATACAGGTTCCCGAACAAGAACAGGTTCGCCAGAAAGCGGTAACGTTCGGGTTTCCCCTCCGGGTAAAACGGATCCCCGGGGTAACGGAAGATGAGCACGTCGCCGGGTTTCGGCTCGGTGAGCGCGGGCAGGCGCTTGTGCGTGAACGGAACCGGAGAACCGTAGATGAACTTGAGCCCCAGGAGAAAGTCGCCGATGAGCAAGGAGCGCTCCATGGAGGCGGAGGGAATCTTGAAGGCCTGCACCGCGAACTGGATGAAAACCAGCGCCAAGGCGATGGGCACGACGAACTCCCGCGTGAAGGCGCGAAGCCCGCGCCGCCAGGGGCTTCGCGATTCCTGGGGATCCTGCGACTTTTTGGGACTGGAGGCCATGAGCAACCCTTCGTGTTTCCGCCCGTTTTTCGCGGACGGAAAGAGGTCTGGAAGATACTAAAGGGAGGGAACTTGCTAGATTAGGGTGCGGGCGTCCCGGAGGGTCCTCCTCGGGCTTTCGAAGCGCGGGGGATTTTCCGGGACGGCTCCCGGCCCACACCGAACCCGGGCCGCAAGGAGACAACGCATGGATTACACTTTCCTCGAACGCCTCAAATCCAAGGTCATTTCGGGCGCGCAGACTTCCGCGGCCCGCATCGAGGACGCCGCGCGCACGGGCAAGCTCCATCTGGACCTCATGGCCGAGCGGCGCAAGCTGCAGCGGGCCTATACCGAGCTGGGCAAGGAAGCCCACCTCGCGTTGCGCGAGGATGCGACCGCGGTGTTCGGCCGGCGGCCCGGCGTTCCGGAGTTGCAGACGGAAATCGAAGGCCACAAAAGGGAAATCGCCGCCCTGGAAGCCCGTCTGGTCGAGAGCAAAAAGCCCGCGCCCTAACCCCGGTAAGGCCGCGGGTTCGCAGGAACCGCACGCACCATGGACCGCAAAATCCGCATCCATTTTTTCCCGCGGGACGCTTCGCGGGTCCGCAGCATCGTGCTGTCGCGCCGCCTCGCGATCGCGCTGGCCGCTTGCGTGGTTCCGCTGTGCCTGCTCGGCTTCTGGCTGGTGCTCAGCGGCGGGTTGCGCGAGGATCCCCGGCGCAAGGTCGAGCGCATCAAGCTGGAGCGGGAAACCCGCGCCCTCAGCGAAAAGACCTCCCTGCTCCAGCAGGAGACCGAAAAGCTCCGCAAAAATCTCGACAGCCTGGAAGCCGTCCGCAGCCGGGTGACGCTGGCCTCGGGTCTCGAATCGCAGCAACCGGCCTCCCCGGAGACGGAACCGCCGCGCTTCCGGCTTTTCGGGTCGGGAGCCCCGCGGCCCGAGGACTTCACCCGCCTGCTCGCGCGCGCCAAGCGGACCTCGCAGTTCATGGACTCTTCGCTGTTCGTACTCACGAAAAACCCCGCTATGGCCGCGAACCTCCCGACGATTTATCCGGTCAGCCCCGAAGCGCTGGTCACGCGCACGTTCGGGCCCACCCCCGACCCCTTCACGGGCCGCCGGAACCTGCATCCCGGCGTCGATTTCAGCCTCCCGCCCGGCTCCCCCGTGCTTGCCGCGGGGGGCGGGACGGCCACGACGGGGAACGAACCCCTGTGGGGTTATTATGTCCGCGTCCGTCACACCGAGAACGCCGAAACCTTCTACGCGCACCTCCAGGCGGTCGCCGTCCCGAACGGCAGCCGCGTCGCCCGGGGCGAGGTCATCGGATGGCTCGGGCAAAGCGGCGCGACGACGGGCCCGCATTTACATTTCGAGATGCGCCTGTGGGGCGACCGCGTCGATCCCCTGCCCTATCTCGCTTCCGGCGACAAACGCCGCGCGGGAATCTAAAGGAATCCCATGGACCCGCTGTTTCTTTCCATCTCCGCCGAGTGCCGCGAAGTCCGCCATCGCCTGCACGCGCGGCCCGAACTCAGCGGCGCCGAGTTCGCCACGCGCGACGCGGTCGTCGCCGAGTTGCGCTCGCTGGGCTTCGCCCCGCAAACCTTCGAGGCCCACACCGGCGTGGTCGCCCTCTGGCCTCCCGGCTCCGGCGCGGGCCCGGCCTCGTGCCTGGCCCTGCGCGCCGACATGGACGCCCTCCCGCTGCAGGAAGAATCGGCCGACGCCTGGAAGTCGCAGGTGGCGGGCGTGATGCACGCCTGCGGGCACGACGGCCACACCGCGGTACTGCTGGGCGTCGCCCGCTGGCTGGCGCGCTCGGGAAGAACCTGGCCCCGACCCGTGAAGCTGATCTTCCAGCCCGCCGAGGAGACCGGCCTCGGGGCGCCCGGGTTGATCGAAACCGGCGCGCTCGAAAACCCGCGCGTCGAGGCCGTCTTCGCGCTGCACGGCTGGCCCGAGCTTCCCGCGGGCGCCCTCTCGATTCCCGACCGCGCCGTCATGGCCGCGGTGGACAACTTCACGCTGACCCTGCGCGGCCGCGGCGGCCACGGGGCCATGCCGCAGCTCGCGCGCGACCCCGTCGTCGCCGCCGCCGCCCTCATCCTGAACGCGCAGACCTTGGTGAGCCGCAAGTCCTCCCCGCTCGAGGCGGCGGTGCTCACCTTCGGCCAGGTCTCCGCCGGCAGGACGCACAACGTCATCCCCGAAACCGCGCTGTTGCGCGGCACGTTGCGGACGCTCAACCCGGCGTTGCGCGCGGAACTTATGCGGGACTTCGAATCGATGGTGAACCATGTCGCGGGGGCGCACGGCATCACCGCGGAAATGGAATGGGTCGAGGCGTGCCCGGCCACCCTCAACGACCCGGCCATGGCGGCGCTGGCGCGCGCGGGCGTCCGCCGCACTCTGGGCGAAGGGTGCCTGCGCGACGCGCCCCCGAGCATGGGCGGAGAGGATTTCTCCTACTTCCTGCAAAAGGTTCCCGGGGCCTACTTCTGGCTGGGACTCGGCATGGAGCGCGGCGGGCTGCATAACCCGCGGTTCGACTTCAACGACGAGGCCCTCGCCGCGGGCGTCGCCGCCTTCGCGGGCATTGTCGAGGAATATTTCGAACGATCCCCGGCATAAATCGTATCCGTAGGGGCGAAAAATTTTTCGCCCCTACAGCGAAATATTCCTCAACGATCAACGTGACGGAAACACCAGGTCCGCGACGCCCCCGCGTTGCGCCTGCCCGCGATTCCATTCCAGCAGCGTTGCGCGCGCGCGCAAGTCGGCCCGTGCTTTGGCCCCCTTCGCCAGGGGCGCCGCCGCCAACTGAAGCGCCTCCGCCAGCATCGCGTCGGGCCTGGCGGTGGAAAGCTGCGTCGGCACCAGGCCCGTGCCGTTGTAATCCAGGCCTTCGGCCGTCCGGACTCGCCCGTAGGTGACCAGGCTATACCCCCGCCCGGGCGTCCGGATGGCTATCTGGCCCACCCCCTTGCCATAGGTCCGGGTTCCCACGAAGGGGCTGCCGAGGCCCGAGCGCAACGCCGCGATGAAGAGCTCCGAAGCGCTGGCGGAATTGCTGTCCGCGAGCAAGATGAACCGGCGGCCCTCGCCCGGCTCGCCGGCATGCGCCCGGTAAGAAAACTCATACCGTAGCGGCGCGCGGTTCGAACCCTGACGCCGTTCCACGATCTTGAAGAGGGTCCCGCCCGACAGCACCTGCTCGCACATATGCAAGGTGACGCTCAGGTCTCCGCCGCCGTTTCCGCGCAGGTCCAGCACCGTGGCGGGGAAACGGCGCGTCTGCCGGAGCGCCGCCGCGAATTCCGTGGCCGTCGAATTGCCGTCATAGGTTTCGGCCGTGAACGAACCGATGTAGATGTATCCCGTTCCGCCAAGGCTATCGGCGACCACGCTGGGAAAGCTCACTTTTTCCCGCACCATCGACGCGGAAAAGACCCCCGCCGGCCCGCGCATCGTGAACGCGATCGCACCCGAAGTATCGCCCTCGACGAAGCGCACGAAGCGCGCGGCGGCGGAATCGCCGGTCACCGCGCTGTCGTTGACGGCCAGGATCGCCATCCCGCGGCGCAGCCCGGCCCGGTGGGCCGGCGAGCCGGGCGCCACCAGCTTCAGGAAAACCGAGTCGCCCGCGTCGTTGACGCGCACGAGAATGCCGAGCACCTTGGGCTCCTCGGTGGTGGTGATGCTGCGCTCGACTTCCTCCGCCGACGCCGAATCGTAGTAGCGCGTGTACCGGTCGTGCTCGCGCGCGCGCGCGTACAGCGCGGCGGTGGTGGAAAGGCCCGTCGTGTCCTCGAACAGCCCCGGCGAGGCGTTGAAATGAACGCGCAGCAGGTACAGGTTGTACAAATATTCGAGGCGTTCGCTCCACCCGCCGAAGGTCTCGCGGCTCCAGCGGTATTCGACCACCCGCCCGCCCTGTTCGCGCACGCGGACTGGGGCGGCTTCCTGGAGCAAGGTCAGGCTTCCCGATCCCCGGGAGGGATCGAGGCGGGGCTCGTAAAGATCCACCACGGCATCGGCCGGGACCGAAACGATGCTGTCCAGGGCCTCCGAAAGGGCCTCCGGGTAGGAAGATCCGGGAGGAACCCCCGTGTCCGGCGGAGAGAAAACGCAGGCGCAGATCCCGAACACCGCCGCCGTCAGGCACGGACGCGCCAGACGGTGTTTTTCCTTCAAAAACCGTTTTTTCATCCCGAAATTATACGTAGCGAAGCGGCCGCTAACCCGCCCTAGCCAGCCTTGCTATTTTTAAGGGACTCCAAACCCCCGGGAAACGCAAAAACATGCAATTACCGAAGTACAAGAAGAAAAAGCGCATCAAGCTGAAGGTTTGCCAGGAACCCGGCTGCGGTCGCGAATTCTGGGGCCATCCGATCGCCAAATATTGCGACCTGCACCGCGACATCAAGCAGCGCGCCAAGCACAAAAAAGAGTTCGAGAGCGTCGAAGTCAAGAACATGGTGTTCAAGCACAACTACACCGAGGTCCTCGACCTGGAGTTCCTGTGCTGCCTCGAGGGCTGCGATCAGCGCTACACGGTAAAGGTCTTCCCGAAGCAGTTCGTCTACCCGCGCTATTGCGTCGAGCACCGCAACGACTTCCGCCGCTCCAACTTCGTCCGCATGCACCGCGCGCGCCTCGCCGCCGCCGCCCGCGCGGCGTA
>JAJNBB010000083.1 GCA_021155885.1 Fibrobacteria bacterium
CTTTAGCCACCAGACCCAGTTCATCGTGGTGACGCACAACAAGCGCACCATGGCGGCCTCGGACATGCTGTACGGCGTGACGCAGGAGATCAAGGGGATTTCCAAATTGGTGGCCGTGCAGCTCGATGAAGCGGCTCGCATAGCGGCATAAAACGGCGCTTCGGTACGGGCTCTCGCCGGGAAACCTTTTAAGCCTTACTCGGCACCCCTAATGGGGCGACCCCGCCTCGCAAGGCTTAAAAGGTTTCCCGGCTGCGCACGGCATGCGGTAGCGCGCTTTCGAATTCCGATTCGTAATGATTCGTCCGCCAGGGGGCGGACTCATATCGCTAATCCTTGGCATAGCTTTGGCGATTCCTAACTTCAATTCATGGCACGCCCCGACCGCCGCCGTCCGGAGAATGTCGCCGGAGATTTTTACGTCGACTCGACCTGCATCGACTGCGCCGCCTGCCGCGAACTGGCCCCGGCATCGTTCACCGCCAGCGGCGGGCAGAGCGCCGTCTTTTCCCAGCCGCAGGGGCCGGAGGCGCAGCGTCAGGCTCTCCTCGCCCTCACCGCCTGCCCGACCGCCTCCATCGGCACGCTGCGCCCGCATCCCGATCTCGCCGCGGTGCGCGCCTCTTTCCCGCTTCCGGTCGATACCGGAGGCGAGGTCTTGTACTGCGGGTATCATTCCGAAAAAAGCTTCGGGGCGGCCTCGTACTTCATCCCCCGCCCGGATGGGAACCTGCTCATCGACAGCCCGCGCGAGGCAGCGCCGCTGTTCGCGTCGCTGGAAAAGCGGGGCGGCGTCTCCGCGATGCTGCTTACCCACGGCGACGATGTCGCCGATCACGCCGCCTTTCACCGCCGCTTCGGCCTCACGCGCTCGATCCATGCAGGAGACGGGCGCGCGGTCCCCGAGGCCGAGGAACTTTTCCAGGGCACGGATCCCATCGCCTGGAGCCCCGATCTTACGGTGATCCCGGTGCCGGGCCACACCCGCGGCAGCTGTTGCTTCCTTTACAAGGAACGCTACCTGTTCACGGGGGATCACCTGGCCTGGTCCGCCCGCCGGAAGCATCTCTATGCCTTTCGGGACGCCTGCTGGTATTCCTGGAAGACGCAGGTCGCCTCGATGGAGCGGCTGCTGGATTATTCCTTCGAGTGGGTGCTGCCGGGGCACGGTTCCCGCATCCAACTGCCCGCGGCGGAGATGCGCAGGAGCCTGGAGACCTGTCTGGCGTGGATGAAAGAGCGATGATAGTCGAAGCTCTCGAGCTTTGTGTGCTAGGGAACATGCGGGACGTGCGTTTCCCGGCGAAAGCCCGCACCGAGGCGGCTTCACCTCCAAACAAAAAAGCCGATTCTTTCGAACCGGCCCTTTTTGTTTACCCACCGAAAAATCGCCTTACGCTTCGGCGGTCTCCGCCGCCGCTTCCGGCGCGCTGGTTTCGACCGGGGCCGGGGATTCTTCCTTCGCATGCAGCGCCGGGACGTCGTCCTCGCGCCACACGAGGATGCTGCCGCAGCCTTCGCACAGGTACAGCTGCTTGGCCTTCGCCACCTCGATCACCCGCTGCGGGGTCTGGTTGCGGCTGCACACGTCGCAGGCGCGGTGCTTATGGTTCACGGCCGCGATGATGTTGGGGTTGCCGCGCCGCGTCATGATGCGGTCGTACATCGACAAGGTCTTTTTGCTGATGTGGGCGCGGGGTTCCTCGGCCTTTTGCGCCTCGGCCGCGATGCGGTCCTCGATGCCGTTCAGCTCCGTCGTGAGCGCCTCGAGCTCGGGGTTCAGCTCCGCCTGGATCTTGGCGTAGGCGGCTTCGGCCTCCTCGGCTTCCTTGCGCAGGTTCTCGAGGATTTGCTGGAAGTGCAGGACTTGCGCGTTGGCGGTGTCGACGTTTTTCTTGTGGGCCGCGATCTCGAGATGCACGGCGTCGTATTCGCGGTTCGTGCTGATGTTGTTCAGCCGCTTGCTGCTCTCCTCGAGCGAGGCCGATTCGGTGACGATGGCGTCCTGGCTCTCCTGGATCGCGGTTTGCATGTGGACGATGTCGCCCTGGATCTTGTCCAGGGCGGATTTTTCGCGGCCGATCGCATCGCGCAGGGACTGGATGCGCTGGGGCAGGTCCTTGCGGGTTTGCTTGAGATCATGGACCTTTTTGTCCACCTTGGAAAGGCGGAGAAGGTATTGCAGATCCTCTTGCATCGTGAGCATGGTATCACCCGGTTCGGCGCCCACAGGCCGGGCACCTTCCATCCCGGCGAGGAGGGCGCGGGGGCGGGGTCCGGATTCAGGGCGTCATGAGAAAAAAAAGGCCCGTACCCCTGGGATCAAGGGCCGGAACCAAGAGGGTAAACTAACTAGAACGGGCGCACATTGCAAATACGCGCCGTTTTGGCCCCTTTTTCCCGGTTATTGGGCCCTTTTATTGAATTTGCTGGCGGCGGTTTCCCACCCTTTTGTGAACCCGGTCGCTAAAATCTCCTGAAAATCACCGAACAGCGGCTTGAGGACGGCCTGCTCGTCGGCCGTCATGCGGGCGAGCACGAAGGCCGACATGTCGCGGCCCGGGGGGCACATCCCCAGTCCGATGCGGATGCGGGGGAAGCCCTCGCCGATCTTCTCGATGATGTCCCGCAGCCCGTTGTGGCCGCCATGCCCGCCGCTGGAACGAATGCGCAGCGAGCCGATGGGCAAGGTGATGTCGTCGGTGACGACCACGACCTCGGAGGGGGGGATTTTATAAAACGCCATCAAGGCCTGCACGGCTTCGCCGCTCAGGTTCATGAACGTTTGGGGCTTGGCGAGAAGGAGCGAAGAAAGGGGAGCCGAACTTTGGGGCACCTTGCAGACCAAGGCCTTGCCCCAAGTTTTCCAGCCGTCGGCGCCCGCGGCCATAGCCATCGAGTCCGCGAGAGCGAACCCGATGTTGTGCCGCGTGGCATCGTACTTGGGGCCGGGATTGCCCAGCCCCACCAGGAGCGGCATACCGAAGAATTACTTCTTCTTGGCGGGCGCCGGCGCGGCGGCGGCCGGAGCCGCCTTCGCGGCCGGTGCGGCTTTGGCCTTGGCGGCGGGAGCGGCCGCCGCCGCCGACTCGTCCTGCTTGCGGCCTTCGCTCACGCCGAACAGCGCGGTGCGCGGGGGCGTCACGAACGTGCCCTTGTCGAACTGAAGGTCCTTCACGTAGAAGGTCTTGCCGGCGGGCATTTCGGACACGTCCAGCGTGAAGCTGTCCGGAATGTCCTGGATCTTCGCGCGCAGGCGCACGAACTTCTTGGCCACCGAGAAGATGCCGCCCTGGGTCTTGACGCCCACGGGAACGCCTTCGGTCGCGACCGGAACGTTGACGATCACGGGGGTGTTGTTGTCCACGCGGAGAAAGTCCACGTGCAGGAAGTCGCCGCGGATGGGGTCGCGGTCGAGCTGCTTCAGCAGGACCTGCTGGCTCTTGCCGTCGATCGTCAGATTGATGACGGTGTTGCGATGCGCCAGGATCGGGCGCAGGTCGGTGCCGGTGATTTCGACGGTCTCGGGTTCGCCCTTGAGGCCGTACACGACCCCGGGAACCTTGCCTTCGCGGCGGAGGGAATTGATCTTGCCCCGGCTGCCCAGGTCGCGCTTGCGCGCGGTGATGCTGATGTTCGACATTTTGACTTCCTTACTACTTGCGGTACATCATGCCGGCGCATGCCCTCCCGCGATGTGATTTCGGCCCCGGGAAAATCCCGATCGCCGCCGGTGGTCGGTTGGTTGGGGCGGCAGGATTCGAACCTACGAATGACGGAATCAAAATCCGTTGTCTTACCGCTTGACGACGCCCCAGCGCCCCGAGGGACGGGAAAATTAGGAAAAATTGTTGTTGGTTGTTGGTTTTTGGTTGTTGGAGGGGCGCAGAAGTTGTCCAGAATGGCCAAATTGTGGTTTTCTAACAACCGACAACGAACAACCAACAACCGTTAGGCAAACTGCGTCAAAACCGCGAAACGACACATCAGTTCCACCGCCGAGAGGCATTCCCGCGCTTGACCCTCCTCCCGAAACAGGGCGAAAAGGCTCGCGCCGCTTCCGGTCAACATGGCCTTTTCGGGCGCGAATTCCTGTAGACGATCCCGGACCTGCCGGATTTCCGGGAATTGGGCCAGAACCGGGGCCTCGAAGTCGTTAAACAAATCCCGGTACAATTCCGGGTTTTGAGCCTCTCGTTCGAACCTTCTCCGAAAATCCATCCACCGGTTCCCGTACTTCCCTCCCAGGGCGGCCGCCGCCAGCCGGTAGGCGCCCGCGGTATCGACATGGCAATGGGGCGTGGCGACCACCACGAAAAAAGGGTAGGGGGCCGGAGCCGGAGTGAGTTCCTCACCGCGCCCCTCGGCGAAAGCCGTCGGTGTCGACAAGAAAAAGGCCACGTCCGACCCGAGTTCCGCGGCGAGCGCGCGCAACTCCGCGGGCGTGGCGCCCGCGTTCCATAAATCGTTCGCCAGGCGCAGCGCCCCGGCCGCGTCGGAACTGCCGCCGCCGAGTCCCGCTCCCATGGGCAGGCGCTTTTTCAGGGTGAATCGAATGCCCGCGTTCGGCGGGACGCGCGCGGGGTAACGCTTCTGCAACAAGCGGGCCGCGCGCAGCACGAGGTTGTCCCCCGGATCGGCGGTCACGCCCTCGGCGCCCAAGATTTCCAGCCCCTCGGCCGGCTCCGCCGAAAGCATATCTCCCGTTTCCAGGGCTTGAAACAAGGTCCCCAGTTCGTGGAAGCCGTCGCCGCGACGGCCCCGAATTTCCAGGAACAAATTGAGTTTCGCGGGGCAGGGGAGGGAGAGGGACATGGGAATAAAAGATAGACGGGGGACGGGAGTCGGGGGACGGGGGTTGAAGCTCAGTCCGATTTTTCATTTAGGGTGAGTGTTTCTTTTTTTTTGTTTTACCCCCGTCCCCCGACTCCCGTCCCCGGTCTTTTTCAGTAACTACCAACTATTTTATCCCTATGTCCTCCCACCCCAAACACCTCCTCAACCTCGTCGACCTTCCCTCCGCCTACGTCGAGGCGCTGGTGCGGGACGCGCGCCGGGTGCGCGCGGAATTCCGCGAGAAGGGGCCGTCGAATGCGTTGAAGGGGCGCACGGCCGCGCTCTTCTTCGAGAAGCCGAGCCTCCGCACGCGCGTGACCTTCGAGGTGGCGATGACGCAGACGGGCGGCTCCACCGTCATTCTCGATCCCCAATCGATTTCGCTGGGCAAGCGCGAATCGGTGCACGACGCCGCCAAAAGCCTTTCGCGCTGGGTTGACTGCATCGTGGCGCGCACCTTTTCGCAGGGGCTCGTCGAGGAGCTCGCTCATTACGCGACCGTTCCGGTGATCAACGCGCTCACCGACGAGGAGCATCCCTGCCAGGCGCTGGCCTTCGGCGAGATGCTGCTCGAGCGCCTGGGCAAGCGCGAGGACGGCACCTTGCACGACGGCCTGCACGGCACCCGCGCGGCCTTCATCGGCGACGGCAACAACGTGGCCAACAGCCTCGCGGCGCTGGCGGGCCATTGCGGGATGCATTTCACGCTGGCCTGCCCCGAGGGCTTCGAACAGCCCGCCGGGCTGATCGAAAAGGTCGAAGCCCTTTGTCGCGCCTCGGGAGGCAGCTACCGCCAGGTGCGCGACCCGCGCGAGGCGGTGCGGGACGCCGACGTGATCTATACCGACGTGTGGGTGAGCATGGGCGAGGAGGGGCAGGCGGCCGAGAAAACCGCGCGCTTCGCCGGCTATCAGGTCAATGCGGGCCTGCTCGCGGCCGCGCCCGCCGACTGTGTCGTGACGCACTGCCTGCCGGCGCATCCCGGCGAAGAGATCACCCAGGAGGTGATGGACTCGCCGCGGTATCGGCGCGAGGATATAGGAAGGGAAATGCGGAATGATGAATTATGAATGATGAAGCGAAAAGGATGGATTAGTCGTCTTATTCCTTCTTCATAATTCATCACTCCTCATTCATCACTCTTTCCCTCACCACCCGCTCGCTTCCGCCGCCGCCGCGGTTTTCTCGGCCTTCTTCTCCTCGGCCTTTTCCTCGAGTTCCTTCACGGCCGCCTGGTACTCCGCGTTGC
>JAJNBB010000040.1 GCA_021155885.1 Fibrobacteria bacterium
AGGTGGACAACCTGACGGACGAGCGCTACTGGTCCTCCGGGACCCTCCTGGCCGGATCCCCCCGGCGCTACGTCGGCAACGTCACGTACAAGTTCTGACTGCCTTAACAAAACGAAAAAGCCCCGCAAGGGGCTTGTTTTAAGGGTTAATCGGGACCAGGCGCCCTGACCCGATGCTTGCTAGTATTGTCATCCATGACAAAACCCGCACCTTGGGCCGCACGCGCCTTCCTTGCCCTCGGCGCTCTCCTGGCCGGATGCCAACTGTTTCCGGAGCCGGAAAAGCCCGAGGCCGAAGCCAGCGTGATCTGGGCATTTCACAGGTTCAACGATTCCATCGACATCGCCGAGATCTGGGCATTTCACAGGTTCAACGATTCCATCGACATCGCCGAGGTGTGGATGGACAGCGCCGGCGAGGACGATTTGTTCACCCTGTTCTTCAGCGTGAACAAATCGCGCTGGCAGAAACCCCAAGGCGCCGACGCGAGGCTTTATGCGAACGGCGGGTACGCGACCTATCACGACGCCGCCGGCTTTCACATCGCCTACATAGACACTGGAATCATTCTCCGCTTCGAACCCGACGGCACGCCCGTAAAAAACGAATTCCCCGGCGTGAGACTTCCCGCGTCCGCGGTTTTCGGGCGACTCGGGAGCCACTACCTTTTCCTGGCCGAATCAACGCTTTCGGTCCTGTCGGGGGCGACGCTGACGCCGACCACTTACCCGGCCTTCGTGGGCGCGGGCATGCGCCGCATGAGCCAGGCGGCAGTTGACGGAGAAGCCCTGACCTTGATCGAGGACCGGGGAGACACGCTTTGCTTTTTCCGTAAGACCGCCGCCTCCGTTCGAAACTTCTGCCAGAAGGATTCGCTTCCCGCGCCTCCGGTGCTCCTGGGAACCGATTCCATCCGAGCCTGGCGCTGGGACGACACCGCCTTCGTGTACGCGCTGAACTTCGATGCGGGGAGGTACGAATTCGCCGTGAAGAAATGGGCCTACACGGTGGGCGTAGCCGGCCTGTATCCCCTGCCCTCCTCCAAGACCTTCCTTCGTTATCCCGGAGATGTCTACTATCACCTGAAGGACTTCGAGCCTCCCGCCGGAAAGCCCTGAGGCCGGGCCATCGAAACCAAAGCCCGCCGGAAAAGGCGGACGGGGGTTCGCGCCCGCGGGAATCACTTCCCCGGCTGGCGCAACATCTTCTCCACTTCGCTGGAATGCTGCTCCTCGGCCAGGATCATCTCGCGTGCGTATTCTTCCAGGGATACGCACTTGCCGTCGACTAGCGTCAGCAAGTCGCGGTAGGCCTGCAGGCCCGCCTGTTCCGCCTCCAAGGATTCCTTGAGGATCGAACCGATGTCGTGCTTGTGGGTTTCGAGCAGCGGTCCCACCGCCAGGGAGGGATGCTCGTCCAGCGTGGTGATCCATTCTCCCGCCGCCTGCGCGTGCGTGAGCGACTCCGTGGCCTGTTCGCGCAGCCAGGAGACGATGGGGATGCGGTTGTAACCATAGACCATCAGGGAATAATGCGTGTAGCGAACCACGCCCGCGAGCTCCAGCTCGAGGATTTTGTTGAGGGTGCCGACGACGGCCTTCTTGTCTGCTCCATTCAAGTCCATGGCGAACTCCTTTCACCCTGCGGGTATATCGGGAAAGGTACTGGAATTTCCCGAAAAACGAAGCCAAAAAACGCGAAGATTTCCATCGTGAGTTGTCGGTAACGTGACGTTCTGTAAAGATACGGAGACTCGGTCGCAAGCCTGCATGAAAGGCCCGTAAACAAAGGGCCAAAACCGGGAGAATGCGTCGCAATATCATTCGCCTCCGGGCCGAAGGCGACAAAAAAAGCGGACGCTTCCGCACCCGCCTTTTTTATAACCCGCTCGAAAACGTTCAGGCGCTGAAGGCCTTGGAGTCTTCCAGGAACCCGACCATGCCCGAGTCGCTCAGCGGGTGATCCGCCACGGTGGCGAGCACGTTCGCGGGAACCGTGAGGATGTCCGCGCCCGCGAGAAGGCATTCGGTGACCTGCACCGGGTTGCGGATGCTGGCGGCCAGGATTTCGGTGGTGATGCCGTAGTTCGCGTAGACGTTGGCGATCTCGAAGATCAGGCGCGCGCCCGCGTCGCGGACCTCGCCGCCGGAGGCCACGTACTCGCTGTTCGCCGACTTCATCTCGCCTTCACCCATCCAGTACAGGCTGTTGCCGGGGGTCAGCCCCTTCTTGTCGTTCTTGTTGATATAGTCGGGCACGCGGCCGAGGAAGGGCGAGATGTAGGTCGCGCCGGCGTTGGCGGCCCAAACGGCCTGGGTGGTGTTGAAGATGAGGGTGACGTTGGTCTTAATGCCCTTCTCCCACAGGCGACGGATCACCTTGAGGCCCGTGAAGGGATCGCCGCCGTCGACCACGGCGGGGTAGCCGCCCATCGGGACCTTGATGATGGCGTTCTTGCCCAGCGCGCCGAGCTCAGTGGCCTGCTTCACCATTTTCTCCTCGGTCAGCTCGGTGAGCTCGAGGGACACGGGCAGCGGGTACAGGAGCGCGCACAGCTCCTTCATGATGGCTTTCGCCTCCTTCCACGACTTCGCCCCGGCCTTCTTCAGCAAGGTCGGGTTGGTCGTGATGCCGTGGATCAGGCCGGCCTTGAGCAGGGGCAGGATGTCCGCCTTGACGGCCGAATCGCAGAAAATGCGCGGGCCCTTGGCCGCGGGATGCTTGATCGGGTTCGTCTTCTTGTTGGCGTTGATGACGGGCATGCGGTCGCGACGGGCGAGCATCGCGGCGCTGTTGGGAGCCGGTGTGAACATGTCTGAATTTCTCCGTTGTTTTGTTTTGTGAGTCCCCGGAAAATTAGCTATTTGCCCGGCGCGCCCGCTCTTTCCGGTACTATTATCTTACCGCCGACATGCGCAAACGACATGCCTTTTTTCTTTTACTGTGAACCACCGCGGGGCTCCCCCTCGGGCGCGGCGGAAACGGCGCGCGGGAGGCCTCTCCCTGGCGGCCGCCCCGCCCGCGGGCACCTCGCCACTCCCCTCGAATGGGGCCGGAGTGGCTGCGCTGGGGATCGATCGCCAAATACGGTGGATGGACGCTGACTAAGGGTCTCTCAGCGTCCGCAAAAATTCGGCGAGTTCATAGAGTTCGCGGCCGCTGAGCCCCAGCGGGACGATCAGCGAATCGGCATTGACCGCCCCCGGGGAACCGCCCGCGTTATAATGCGCCAGCACCGTCTCGATATCCCCGAAGCGCCCATCGTGCATGTACGGCCCCGTTCTCGGGATGTTGCGCAAAGTGGGCGTTTTAAGGCGTCCCTCGTCGGCGGGAAGCCCGGTGTGCAAGGCGCGACCGCGGTCCTTGGGGACGCTGTCGAGCCCGATGTTGTGGAAATCCCCGTCGGTGAAAAGCGGAGGCGCATGGCAGCGGAAGCAGCGCGCCTTGCCCATGAACAGCGCTTCGCCCGCCTTCGCCGCGGGCGAAAGCGCGTCCGCTTCGCCGGCCTTCCAGCGGTCATAGTCCGTGCGCGCGCTCACGAGCGTGCGCAGATAGGTCGCCAGCGCCCTGGCCACGCCGTCCACGCGGATCGGCCCGGGCCCATAGGCCTGGCGAAACAGGCGCACGTACACCGTGTCCTCCGCAAGGCGGCTTTCGACCAGGGGGCCGCTCATCCCCATCTCGTTCGGAGCGAACAGGGGAAGAAGAACCTGCTCCTCCAGCGTCGAGACGTTGCCTTCGAACATCAGAACGGACGCGAACACCAAGTTGATCAGCGTGGGCGGCGTTCGGGGAATCGGCTGGGAGAACACCCCGATGCCGAACCCCGAGTTGTGGATGTCGGTGAAGGCGGCGGAGGGCGCATGGCACCACTCGCAGCTCACGGTGCCGTTCGGACTCAGTTGCGGGTCGAAAAACAGGCGCCGGCCCAGCAATGCCTTGGCGGGGGTGTAAGGATTGTCGGCCGGCCAGCGCGCGGCGGGCCATCCCGCGGGGATCACGGGCATCGCGGGAACATCGCCCCCGTCTCCCGCGAAGGGAACCTCCGGAGGCGCGGAAGTCTCGGGTCCGGCCAGGCACCCCGCCAGCGCGCATGCCGCCGCGAAGCCCAGCATCCCCGAATACCGTGACACAATCATCCCGATAAAATACAGAAACTAGGGCTCCGGCACCTCAACCCAGGCATCTTCGCCGGTCAATTCCAGCGGAAAAGCCGTCAGGCTCTGCCCGGCGCAGGGCCCGGAGTCGCACTCCCCCGTGGCGGGGTCGTACATCGCCCCATGGGTTTTGCACACGATGCGATCCGCCGAGGCGAAATAAAAGTCTCCGTCGCCGTAGTCGAGCGGGATGGGCCAGTGGCGGCATTTGTTTTCATAAGCGCGCAATTCCCCGTTGTGGCGGATCACGAATCCCTGCATGTCGCCGTAGGCCGTGGGGTACTGGAACACGCGGGTTTCGCCCTGTTGCAGGGACAGAACGTCGGGCACGCGGAGGCGCATCGTCACGATTCCTTGTTCACAGGGACGCGTAGCGCAACGGGGCGGCTTCCGTCAGCAACCCGGCCCGCGCGCACAGTTCGAAATAAACGCGCAGCGACGTTTCATGCCCCGGGGTCAGCACGTAGTCGGCGGTCGAAAAAAAGTCGAGGGCCTTGTCCATCGAGAACGGCAGGCCGTACGCCTTCTCCCAACGCCGCAGGCATTCCTCGGGGGCCGCGAAAAAGTCAAGCAGGGAACGCTGGAGGTGGGCATGATAGGCGCGGATTTTCCCGGGGTCGGCCAGCTGCGCCGCCGCGCGCAGGATCCAGATCCCCAAGGGGAGCGGCGTTCCCTGCCAGGCTTCCCAAACCTGGGCCAGGTCATAGCGGTGCGGCCACGCTCCGGAAGCGGATTCGCGCAGGGCCGCGTCGCCGATGGCGACCTTGGCGGCGGGAGCGACGCCCTCCCCGGCTTCACGGAATTCCGGTTCCACCCGGAAATGAAACCGGCTCATCACGCGCACGAGCGCGTTCGACGTATCGGAATCCGGGGAAAGCTCGATGCGTTTCCCCGCAAGCCCCTCCCACGGTTCCCGGGAGAACAACAAAACCGATTTGACCTCGCCCCGGCCCGAGGTGCAAAGCCCGGGCAGCAGCAGGTATTCGCTCGCGTTGCGCGCGTATTCGAAACTGGAGGAAGGCGCGCAGTCCAGCCGGCCCGCGGCCAGCAGCTTGTTCAAGGCGCGCGGCGGACCGTCCGTGAATTCGAAGCCCGGCAGGCCGTCCAGCGAACCGTGGAAATAAGGAGCGCACACCAGAAAAGGAATGCGCCCCACGCGCAATTCGCGAACATCCGAAGTTTGGGTCATTGCAGAAGAAGTTTTTCTGTCAGGCGGGCCGCCGTGACGGATGAATGGGAGACGCGGAGCATTTTCTCCCGGCCGGACCGTCCGCGATCCACAGTCACGGCGGAAGGCGGGAGTCCAAGGACATCGGCCAGGAAGACCGAAAGAGCCTTGTTGGCCGCGCCTTCGACGGGCGGTGCCTGCAGGCGGACGCGCAATCTACCGTCCGATATGCCAAGGATTTCATTCTTCGAGGCGCGAGGGGTGACGCGTACCGGAATCAGGAAGGCTCCGGAATTTTCGCGGATTTTCAGATCCATCGACTCCGTCATGGTTGTGTCCACCGCCTGGCCTCCGAGGCCAGCAGGTCGCGCCAGTCTTCCGACGGCAAACCACAGGTCCCTTGTTCACAGCGATAGGCCAGGGTCTTTCCTTCCACCCCCTTGTCCTGCAACAGCGGGAGGGCAGAGGTACCGGTGGTCCCCGCGAACAACAGATGCGGGGCGAAGACGGCACGGGTTTCCCGCAGAGCCTCCGGGGCACCGGAACCGACGACGGCGATCGTGACGGTCGCGATTTCCTCGCGCAGCAGAACCTGCGCCCAGTGGGCGTACGCCGGGGCGTAGAAGGGAAACTCCGGACGGATCGCGGCCAGCATGGCCTCGCCGCGGCGCCGGTAGGCGGGTTCGCCGAAATAATCGGACAAGGACAGCAGGACCTCGGCCATCAGGGCGTTCGAGGAAGGGATCACGTTGTCGTGCAGCTCCTTCTTGCGGATCAAAACCGCCGGCGCGTCGTCCGCGGTGAAGTACAGGAGCGGCGAGGCCGCGTCGTGGAAATGTTCCAGGGCGTGATCCGCCAGCGCCCGGGCGGCCAGCAGGTACCGTTCCTCGAAGCCGGCCTGGTACAGCTCGATCAGGCCGCGCGCCAGCGCCGCGTAGTCCTCGAGAAAGGCGTCGATGCCGAAGGTTCCCCGCCATCCGCGCCGCCACAGGCCGCCGCCCGGGCGCACGGCCTTTTCCAGCAGCGCGTCCGCCGCGCGGCGCGCCCGCTCCAGCAGGGTGTCCTCCCCCAGATAACGGGAGGCGGCGGCCAGCCCCTGGATCATCAGGCCGTTCCAGCCCGTCAGGACCTTGTCGTCCAATTGGGGACGCACGCGTGCCGCGCGGGCCGCCGTCAGGTCCGCGCGCGCCGACTCCCACAAGCGCGCCGCTTCCTCCGGCGCCAGGCGGCGGCGCGCCGCCCAGGCTTCGAGCGAAAGGGGCTTTTGCAGCACGTGACGGCCGTGTTCCCAGTGCGACTCTCCTTCGTCATCCTCCGCGTGGATGCCGAGAAGATCCGCGACCGCCTCGAAGCGCTCCCCCAAAACCTCCCGGAGTTCGCCGCGTTCCCACACGTAGAAAAGCCCTTCCTCGCCTTCGCTATCGGCGTCGAGCGCCGAGCAGTAGCCGCCCGGTTCGGCCCGCAATTCGCTCTCGGCGAAGGCAGCGATGCCGCGCGCGATCTCGCGATACCCGGGATCCCCGAACACCGCGAAGGCTTCCGCGTATAGGGCCAGCAACTGGGCGTTATCGTACAGCATTTTCTCGAAGTGCGGCACCTTCCATTCCGCGTCGGTGGAATAGCGCGCGAAGCCTCCCGCCAGGCAGTCGTAGATGCCGCCCGAGGCCATGCGGTCCAGCGTCAGGCGCACCTGCCGCAGCAGCACCGGGTCCTTGGAATGCAGGCCCTGGCGAAGTAGGAAGCTCCATTCGCAGGGCATCGGGAATTTGGGGGCGCCGCCCGTCCCTCCCCGGACGCGGTCGAAGCGGGCGGCGAACGCCGCGAGGACGTCGCGCCAGGGAACCGGGGCCGGCGAGGCGCCGGCGACGTCGGCCCGGACCTCGTTCTGAAGCAGGCGGGCCGTGATCTTGCCGGCCTGCTCCGCGGTGGCGTGTGGCTCCGCCGCGTGCAGCGCCGCGAGGTTCTCGAGGAGCGCGCGCCATTGCGGCCGGGGAAAATAGGTGCCCCCGTAAACCGGACGGCCGTCGGGAAGCACGAAGCAGTTCAGGGGCCAGCCGCCGCGCCCCGTCAGCAATTGCACCGCGTCGAGATACACCTGGTCGACGTCGGGGCGTTCCTCGCGGTCCACCTTGACGCAGACGTAGTGCCGGTTCATCAGCGCGGCGGTATCAAGGTCCTCGAAGGACTCGTGGGCCATGACGTGGCACCAGTGGCAGGCCGCGTACCCCGAGCTGACGAGCAAAAGCTTGTTCTCAAGGCGCGCGCGCTCGAAGGCCGCGTCGCCCCATTCCATCCAGTCGACGGGGTTATCCTGGTGCTGACGCAGGTACGGGCTGGCCGCCCGTGCGAGGGAGTTGGGCATGCGCTGGAATTTCCCTTCAAATCCGCGAAAGGTCGCGGCCGAGGAAGGTGGCCTTGAACCAGTCGAAGAAGACCAGCAGCTTGTTGCGGAAGCTCACCAGCTTGGTGAGGTAGACCGAGCGCCAGAAAAGGAAGGTGAAGAACCCGCTGCCCTTGACCGACGGCAGGTCGGCGATGGCGCGATGCCCGCCCACGTACGCCAGCATCCCCATGTTCTTGTAGGTGAACATCGGTACGGGCTTTCCCTTCGCGCGCGCGCGGAAGGCCTTCGCCAGGTAGAGCCCCTGCTGCTCGGCCACCTGGGCCGTCCCGGGCAGGGGGTTGCCTTCGAGGACGGAACAGTCCCCCAGCGCATAAATGAATTCCTCGCCCTTGACCCGCAAATCGGGCCCGACGATCAGGCGGCCCTGGGCATCCTTGGCGAGGGAAAGGTTTTTCACGAAGGCCGTGGGCGCGTTTCCGGTGGCCCAGACCAACAGGCCGAAGGGAACCGCGCCGCCCTCCTGCAGGTCGAGGTGCTCCGGCCCCACCTTCACCACCTTCGCCTGCGTGCGCACCTCGATGCGCGCCCGCCGGAAGCGCCGCGAGGTATAATCGGCCAAGGTGCGGTCGAACGCGCCCAGCAACGAGGGCCCCGCCTCGAGCAGGATGATGCGCGCGCGCGAGGCGATGCCCGGGTAGGCGTCGGCCAGGTCCTTCATCAGGAAATCATGCAGCTCCGCCGCGAACTCCACTCCCGTGGGACCGCCGCCCACCACCACGAAGGTCAGCAGCCGCATGCGCTCCTCGCGCTCGAGGCCCGGCCAGGAGGCGCGCTCCAGGCAGTCCAGCACGCGCCGGCGGATGCGGCGCGCATCCTGGATCTCCTTGAGGAAGAGGGCGTGCTCCGCCACCCCGGGGATTCCGAACGTGCCTGGAACCGCGCCGACGGCGATCAGCAGGTCGTCGTACGGCAAATCGGTCTTGCGGCCGTCGAGGGGGGACACGCAGGAAACGATCTTGCGCTCCCGGTCGAGCACGGCGGCGGCGGCCAGCTGGAACTCGGCGGTATCCTGGCCGCGCAAGGGTTCGAGAATACTGCGGAACTCCAGGGTCCCCACCGTGGTGCTGGGCAGGAGCGGCGTAAACAGAAAATGGTTGCGCGGCGACGCCAGGGTGGCCTCGTAATCCCCGGTCCCCAGCTCGCGGACGAAACGATAGGCCGCGAAACCGCCCCCGAGAACGAGTACCCTGCGGGCCGGGGCGGCGTTGGGGTTCTCCACACGGGGCTTCATGCCCGCTCGCGCAAGGCCGCCAGCACCTCGTCCACATGCCCCTTGACGCTCACCTTGGGAAACACCTTGAGGATTTTGCCCTTGCCGTCGATGAGGAAGGTGCTGCGGACGATGCCCATGAACTTCCGGCCGTACAGGCTTTTCTCGCGCCACACCCCGTAGGCTTCCAGGGCCTCATGGTCCGGGTCGCTGAGAAGCGGAAAGTTCAGCCCCTGTTTTTCCTTGAAGCGCTTGTGGCTCTCGACGGAATCGGCGCTCACCCCCACGACCGCCGCCCCGGCGGATTTTAATCTGTTCAAATTGTCACGAAAATCGCATGATTCCTGGGTGCACCCGGGGGTCGAGTCCTTCGGGTAGAAATAGAGCACCAAGGCCTTTCCCGCGAAATCCTTCAGGGACACGCGACGTCCCGCGTCGTCGAGGAGCGCGAAGGGCGGCGCCTTGTCCCCCGCCGCGAGCTCGACCGGGGCGGACGCCTTCGCGGCTGCCGGAGCGGCGGCCTTCACCTTTGTTTTACCTGCGGCGACTGCCATGCGGACTTCCTTTCAAGAGAAACTACGTCATCAAAAATAGCTATTGGCCGCGGGCCGTTCCGCGCCCTCGGCGCGTTCCCTAAGCCTTTGTGGCAAAGGGCCGCAGCAATATAGAGTTACCCGCGACTTTGAAACATCATGTAACAAAATAGGCATTTTCCTTGCAGGCAATTTGAAGTTTTGGCATTCCAACCCTATAGTGTATCTTTCAAAAGACTCGGAACTTAAACGACAAGTCGACTTCACATCCCTTGTTCGGTCAATCGATCTCTGGACGAAATGAAGCGACCTCTGGCATCCACGGGACGTTCATTGGATTTCAACAGGGCTGAAAACCGCTCCCCGGTCCCCCTCCCCGCCGCCGCAGGTAAAACGGTGCTGCTGGTCGCGGGAGAGTCGGAATTTTCCGCCGGCCTGCGGGAGATTCTCGAGAAGAACGGGTTCCAGGTCCTGGTGCTGGAGTCCGCGGAAGACGCCTTGGCGCGCGCCACGGCGCGGCAGCCCTTTCTCATCTTCCTGGACGCGGCCCAGCTGGAGCCGACGCACGCGGAGACCCAGCGCACTCTCGAGGAACTGAAGTCCAGTCCCTACACGCACGCCATCCCGCTGATCGTGATTTCCGCCGCGACCGTCGGCGAGGAGCCCCAGCTGCGGGCTTTCCGCCAAGGCGCCGACGATTTCCTGGCGCGCCCCGAATCCGCGGACCTGTTCCAGGCGCGCGTGCGCGCCGTGACGCGCCGTTATCTGCCGCCCGAGGATCTCGCCGACGAACTGACGGCCGACAACCTCGTGCTCGACCTGCGCTCGCGCAAGGTGACCGTGGGCGGCGCGCCGGTAGCCCTGACCCGCAAGGAATTCGACCTGTTGAACACGCTGTTGCGCAAGCGGGGCATCGTGGTTTATACCACCCACCTGTACCACACCGTATGGGGCTACGGCGACTCGGCTCCGGTGGACTCCCACACGGTCAAGGTGCACGTGTCCTCGCTGCGAAGCAAGCTGGGACCGGAACTCGGGCGCAAGATCGTGAACCTCCCAGGCCTGGGATACCGCTTCGATAACTGATTTGTGAGGGTCAGTTCCTGACGGAGCGAGACCAAGCGATGCCAGGAGCCTGAGGAAGCGAGGCTAACAGCCTCGCGACGGAAGGCGACGAAGCAGCGCGACGGTCGCAGCCCGTCAGTCGATCGACCAGGCGACCGTCAGGGAGTGAACGATCCCCAGCTCCCGCCACCACTGCGCCGCGTAGTCCACGCCTACGGGGCCCACGCGCACGGTGGTGCCCGCGGCCAGTTTCACCGCCTCGCCCCCGCGCTCCCCGGTGTCGGCGCTGGGATTCAGCCAGCCGTACAGGTTGCGCATGTCGTCCGAGTCCCAGCGGGTTCCGGCGCGCAACTCCCATTCGGACAACACGCGGTATTCGCCTCCCAGCGCCAGTACGGGCGCGCTATAGAACGGGAGCTCCACGTCGGCGACGAGCGCCAGCTGCCGGCGGCCGCGCGGGTGGTAAAAAACACCGCCCTTGACCATGCCGGGCAGGGGCCCGGTGCCGTCGGTCCCGGTGTGCCCGTTCAGCTTGCGGCCCAGGTTCACCACCGAGGCCCCGAAACCCAGGTTGCGGACCGCCGGCTGGTACTGAATCCCCGCGTCGAGGGCCGCTCCCCAGGCCGGGCGCGATCCTTCGAAGTCTCCCAGGGATTCATGCGCCGCCTTGACGGTGGTTCCCCAGCGCCAGCGTTCACCCAGCGCGCGCGCGTAGCTTACCGCCGGGTAAAGGCTGAAGGGACGCAAGGTGCCCGTGACGTTTTGATTCTCGTCGGTGGCCACGATCTCATCGTAGTCCACGTAGGAGGCGCTCAACGCCAGCCGCCCGCCATAGGCGGGGCGCGTGTAGGCCACGGAGCCCACCCGGGCCAGATCGGGACGGACGGATCCTGAAAAATGCTGGCCGGATTCGCGCGCGAGTCCGGCGGGGTTGATGCCGATGCCGCTCGCGTCGTCGGCCAAGGCCGAATAGGCGCCGGCCAACCCGGCCGGACGCGCGGCCGCCACCTGCGCGATCCCCGTCATCTCGGCGGTCCCGGCGGAGGAGAATTGGGGCCACGCCTGCGCGCACAACGCGAGGACGACAGCGAGCGTCGCGGCGAATCGGGGCGCCCCGAAAAATGTGTGAGAGCCGGAATCCTTGGAAAACACGGGGATAAGGTACATGGGCACCCTCCATCAAACCAGAGTACCCCGCTTAAAAACGGCAAGAAATCATTCGAAACCGGCGATCCCGGTTGCAGTCCACCAGGCCAGGTTTTATCTTTGCGCACCCCCCGCCTCCGCGGGGCCGGCTCCTTTTCCGTGGGACCCAATAGCTCAGTTGGTAGAGCAGCGCCCTTTTAAGGCGTGGGTCGAAGGTTCAAATCCTTCTTGGGTCACCACGGAATTTAAAACCGCCCCGTGGTTTTATGCGTAAATACCCCCGATAACGATCTTGTACCTTATAAGCCGGCCCTTGAGCCGGCCGGGGAGGCCGCATGAAAACCGCTCTTACCTTGCTGTTCGCGCTTCTGTGCGCCCCGGCGTTCGCGAAACCGCCTCAGGAAATCACGTTGCCGAAAAAAACCGGCCAGGGAAAGGAAAAGAAAATGGAAAAGGGCACGGCTACTTTCGCGGGAGGCTGCTTCTGGTGCATCGAGGCCGCGTTTCTGGACGTGGAAGGCGTGACCTCCGCCGTTTCGGGATACAGCAACGGCCACGACCCCAAGCCCACCTATGAAAAGGTGTGCACCGGCAAGACCGGCCACGCCGAGGTCGTGCAGGTCACCTATGACCCGTCCAAGGTCTCGTACGCCCAGCTGCTCGAAATCTATTGGCGCCAGATCGACCCCACCGACGCGGGGGGCCAGTTCGCGGACCGCGGCAGCCAGTACCGGCCGGCGATCTTCTACCACAACGCGGAGCAGAAAAAAATCGCCGAGGAGTCCAAGGCCCGGCTGCAGGCGTCGAAGACCTTCGACGAAAAGATCATCGTGCCCATCGAGCCGATCCAGAGCTTCTTTCCGGCCGAGGAATACCATCAGAAATACTGCAAGCTGAGCCCCGAACGCTATAACCGGTACAAGAAGGGATCGGGGCGGGCGGGCTTCATCGAACAGACCTGGGGAAACAAGCCCTTGCCCGTGATCGCGCCCACCGGCGCGAACGACGGCGTGGAGCCCGCGCTGGATCCCGGGGACAAGCGCCAGGCCTGCGACCTTTCGGCCCTGTCGGACGCGGAGCTCCGCCGGCGCCTTTCGCCCGAGCAGTACCAGATCGTGAAAAAGAACGGCACCGAGCGCCCCTTCGCCAACGCCTACTGGGACAACAAGCGCGAGGGCATCTACGTCGACGTCGTTTCGGGCGAACCGCTGTTCAGCTCGAAGGACAAATTCAACAGCGGCACCGGCTGGCCCAGCTTCACCAGGCCCCTCAAGCCCGACGAGGTCGTCGAAAAGACCGACACCGACCACGGCATGGTGCGCACCGAGGTTCGCAGCAAAAAAGGCGACTCGCACCTGGGCCACGTCTTTCCGGACGGTCCGGGACCGACGGGAATGCGCTATTGCATCAACTCCGGATCGCTGCGCTTCATCCCGAAGGAAAAGTTGAAGGAAGAAGGGTACGGGGAATTCGCGAAGGTATTCGACAAGTAGCCGCGGTGTTATATTGGGGCGATGCTCTTCCCCGCCCTGAAAGACACCGTCAAACGGTCACGGTTCCTCACCAACCTGTCCCACTCCCTGAGGAACGTCCGGATGTTGAACGGCACGGCGGAGATGGACGCGTTCTTCGCGGATCACCAAAGCCGGCATGCCGTCCTGGACCCGGAGGCCATCCGGGAACTCTCGAATTCCTGCTACCGGCTCGCGAATTTCCGGATGCCGTCGGATCCCTTCTCCGCGGCCTACCGGGACAGGGTGCTGGACCTTTACCACGAACTTTCAGGACGGCCCGAATACAGCGTGGAGTATGAGGCCGCGCAGTTCGATCCCGAAACCGAAAAGTTCAATTTCTTCCCCTACAACACCCAGTCGCTCCCCCTGGTCGGCAACCAATTGATCACCCAGGGGCTGACCCTTCGCAATATCTCCCTGCCTCCCGGGGGCAGCATCGTGGAATTGGGAGCCGGACAGGGCAATACCGCCCTGAACCTCGCGTTGAGCGGCTATAAGGTCACGGCGGTGGAAGTCAACCAGCCCTCCATCGACCTGATGTCCTACCGCGCCCAGGTCAACGGCCGGGAGATCCGGTTCGTGCGCCAGGACATGATGGAATTCGTCGCCACCTCTCCCGAACAGTTCGACGCCGTTCTTTTCGTCGCCTCCTTCCACCATTGCCTGGATCATGCGAAGCTGCTTCAGAACCTCGGGCGGATCGTCAAAAAGGGCGGCGCCATCTACTTCGCGGACGAGCCGATCCTGTATGCGCAAAGCCGCTTCCTCCCCTACCCCTGGGGCCTGCGCCTGGACGGGCTGAGCCTATACTTCATCCGGCGCCACGGCTGGTTCGAGCTCGGGTATGAGTACAGGTATTTCAAGGAGGCCCTTGCCCGCGCCGGTTGGAAGCTCCAAACCGTTCACAGCGGCATTTCCGGCTTCTCGAACTTCTTCATCGCCAGACGGGCCTAGGGCCCGGGGCGCGGGGCCGCGCTTCGCGGGCCTGCCGCGCGGCGGCGGGCCGTGAACCAATCCTGCTATCTTTCCTCCCTTCCCCATGTCTTCGCCCCACCCCCACATCCTCCCCCTCTCCGACCTCCTCGACCAACGGGTCTTCCCCGATTTCGAGGCGCTGGAAGCCCCCGCGGGCAAGCCCCTGCATGTGGCCGGCCTGGCGGGGTCCGCCGCTTCGGCGCTGGTGGCCGCGCAGTTCCACCGCGCGGAAAAGTCGGGGGATTCGATCCTTTACCTCGCCCCCGACGCCAAGGACGCCGAGGCCATGGCGGAGGACCTGGTGTCGTGGCTGGGCGAGGACTCCGTGCTGCATTTTCCGGGGCTGGAACTCAAGCCCTACGAGTGGCGGGAGCCCTTCGGGCAGGTGCGCGAGCGGCGCCTGGAAACCTTCGAGGCCCTCTACCGGCGGCAGCGCGCCGTTGTCGTTTTGACCGCCGCCGCCTTTCTCGAGAAGTTCCAGAGCCCGCAAAGCCTGCACCGCGAGATCGTCGAGTTCCGCGCGGGCGATGCGCTCGACCCCGCGGCGTTCCGCGAGGCGGCGGGCACCTTGGGCTTTCAGGAGGAAGCCGCCGTGCAGGACCTCGGCGAC
Organism: Fibrobacteria bacterium; assembly: GCA_021155885.1. Lineage (GTDB taxonomy): Bacteria > Fibrobacterota > Fibrobacteria > UBA11236 > UBA11236 > UBA11236. The sequence continues at coordinate 14,783 of JAJNBB010000040.1, forward strand.
TTCAGCGTGCGCGGGGAGATCCTCGACATCTACCCCTACCTCGCGGAGAACCCCTTCCGCATCGTGCTCGACGGCGACGTGATCGAGTCGATCCGCGAGTTCGACATTTTCTCGCAGCGCTCGCTGCGCGCGGTCGACTCGGTGGCGCTGCTGCCGCAGGACGAGTGCTGCTACACGGCCGCGGAGATCGAACAGGGGCTGCTCGACAACCTCGACCGGCTCGGCGGCACCGAGGAGGCGCTGGAGTCCGAGCTTCACCGCCTGTTGCGCAAGCGCGACCTCACGGGCATCCACTGGCAGAAAGCCTTCTTCAAAAAGCTCGACCACTCCCTGCTGGACTTCACTGGACCCGGCACGCGCGTGATCGTGGGCGACTCCGAAGGCCTCGCCCGGGCGGTGGAAAAGACCTGGGAGGCCGCGCGCGCGGGCCATGCCGAGGCGCTGGAACACGAGCGCTTCGTCAACGCGCCGGAGGAACTGTTCCTGACGCGCGCCGACGTCGAGCGCCTGCTCGACGGGCGCCGCGTGATCCAGATCGGCCGCATCGCGTTCGAGGGATCGAGGACCGGCGCGGGCAGCCGGACCTTCGAGATCGAACCGCAGCGGCGCGGAGGCGCGGGCCTGGCCGATATCGAGCCGTTCCTGCGCGACCTGGCCGCCTCGGGGATGCGCGCCTGGCTGCTGAGCCCCAACGCGGGCCAGGCCGAGCGCCTGTGGAAAATGACCGAAGCGCTGGGCGTGGAGGGCGTGTGCATCGGCCACCTGGCCTCGGGATTCGTCGACCGCGACCAGGGCGTCGCCCTCCTCACCGACCACCAGATCTTCAACCGCATGGGCCGCACCGCGCGCAAGCGCAAGTTCCGCGGCGGCGGTGTGGCGATCCCCGACTTCGACGCGCTGCACCGCGGGGACTTCGTGGTGCACGAAACCTACGGCGTCGGCCGCTTCGTCGGCATTCGCCGCCTGAACATGGGGGGCAACGAGGTCGACTGCATCCTCCTCGATTACCAGGGCAACGACAAGCTCACCCTGCCGGTGGGCGACCTCGCGAAGCTCGAGAAGTTCTCCGGGGAGGAGGGCCACGAGCCCCTGCTTTCCCGCCTCGGCGGCAAGGCCTGGGAGAACGCGAAGGAGCGCACCCGCAAGGCCATCGTCGTGCTGGTGCGCGAACTCATCGAATTGTACGCCCGCCGCTCCCTGGCGAAGGGCTTCGCGTTCAGTCCCGACGGCGAGATGCAGAAGGAGTTCGAGGCGGCTTTCGAATACGACCTCACGCCGGACCAAGCCAAGGCCATCGCGGAGACCAAGCGCGACATGGAGGCGGACAAGCCCATGGACCGCCTGATCTGCGGCGACGTGGGCTTCGGCAAAACCGAAGTGGCCATGCGCGCCGCCTTCAAGGCCCTGGTCGACAAAAAACAGGTCGCCCTGATGGCCCCCACCACCATCCTGGCGGCGCAGCACTTCGAGACGCTGTCGGAACGGTTCTCGGGCTGGCCGGTCCGCATCGCGGCCCTGCATCGCTTCGTGTCGGCGAAGGAGCAGAAGGAGGCGCTGGCCGCGCTCGCGCGCGGCGAGGTGGACGTTCTCGTCGGGACGCACCGCCTGCTGTCGAAGGACGTCGCGTTCAAGGACCTGGGCCTTCTCATCGTCGACGAGGAACAGAAATTCGGAGTCAAGCAAAAGGAGCGGCTGAAGGCCCTGCGCGCGGAGGTCGACGTGCTGGCCCTTTCGGCCACCCCCATCCCGCGCACGCTGCACCTGTCCCTGCTGGGGACGCGCGACCTCTCCATCATCGCGACGCCGCCGCGCAACCGCCTGCCGATCGAGACGCGCGTGCTGTCGTGGAACCCCGACGCGGTGCGCGAGGCCATCGAGGCCGAGATGGAGCGCGGCGGGCAAACCTTCTTCGTCCACAACCGCGTGCAGGACATGCACGAAATGGCGGACAAGGTCGCGGCCCTGGTCCCGAACGGGCGCGTGGGCGTCGCCCACGGGCAAATGGAGGAGGGCGAGCTCGAGCGCGTGATGTCGGCGTTCATCAACCGCGAATACGACGTGCTCTGCTGCACGGCCATCATCGAATCGGGCATCGACATTCCCAACGCGAACACCTTGATCGTGCACCGCGCCGATCTTTTCGGCCTCAGCCAGCTGTACCAGCTGCGCGGGCGCGTGGGGCGCTCGGCGGCGCAGGCGCACTGCCTGCTGCTTTCCCCCGACGCCAACCGCTTCTCCGACGACGCGCGCCGCAAGCTGTTCGCCCTGGAGAAATTCACCGACCTCGGCAGCGGCTTCCAGATCGCGATGCGCGACCTGGAGATCCGCGGCGCGGGGAACCTGCTGGGCCTGGAGCAAAGCGGGCACATTGCGGCCGTGGGCTTCGAGACCTACGTGCGCATGGTGCAGGAGGCGGTGCTGGAGATGCAGGGCCAGACCCCCAAGCCTCCCCTGAACCCCGAAATCGAGTTTCCCGTCGACGCCTTCCTGCCCGAGGAGTACATCGAGGACTCGTTGCAGCGCACCACGCTGTACCAGAAAATCGCGCGCCTGGAATCCTTCCCCGAGGCCGCCGAGATGGAACGCGAGCTGGAGGACCGCTTCGGGAAGCTCCCGGAAGAGACCCGGATGCTTTTGCGCACCGTCGAAGCCCGCATCGCGTGCCGCCAATGCGGCTTCCGCAAGGCCGAAATCCGCGAGAACGCCCTCGTCCTGACCTTCTCCGAAAAACACCTGCCCGCCCGCGAGGAATTGTCCGCCCTCGCCTCGCGCATCAAGCGTCCGTCCCGGTTTCTCTACGGCGATCCGCTCCAATTACGGATCGACCTGAATCCCCCGCGACGGAACGACACGGTCGCGCTGACCTTGCAGGCGGTGGAGGCGTTGAAGCAGATGGCAGGAGAACCGTAGTCGGTACTCAGTACTCGGTACTCGGTTAAATCCATCGGACCCCATCCACGGAGCTACCGCAAAACTGCGTTCCCGCCGAGTACCGAGTACCGACTACTGAGTACAAAACCCCCCGGATTGGTACTCCCCCACCCCCCGGTTAGCTATATTCTTGCCCGTGATTAAGCCTTCTAACCCCCCATTTCGCGCCCTTTTCAGCCTTTTGGGGGCTTTCGTGGCGGTCCTCGCCCTGTCGTTGACGGGCTGCCGGGACAAGACCCCGCCGCCCGTCGTGCTCGCGCAGGTGGACCAGGTCAAGCTGACCCTCGGCGAACTCCGGGAAAGTTTCCCGGCCGAGTACGAAAAGGTGCTCCCCCGCGAGCAATACCTGGACGTCATTCAGCGCTGGATCGACGACGAAACCGTCTACCAGCAGGCCCTGAGGCGCAAGCTGGATGAGGATCCCCAGGTGCGCCGCAAGCTCGAGCGCCTGCGGCGGCGCATGATCATCGAGGAATTCCTCGCCCGCGAAATCGCGGCCGGCTCGGGCATGGAACCCGACGAGGGATCGATGCAACGGTATTACGAAAATCATAAATCCGAATTCCTGCGCAAGGTTCCCGAATACCGCTACCAGCAGATCCGCGTCGCCACTTTGAAGGAAGCCCTCGCGATCCGCTCGAAGCTGAACGGCGGCAACTTCGCCGCCATGGCGGCCAAGCATTCGCTCGATTCGAACCTGGACCTTTCGGCCCTCCCCTTCCGCAAGCCCGCCGAGATCCCCACGTGCCTGAGCGCGGTGCTCGACGCGCCCCCCGGCTGGCTGTCGGCGCCCCTGAGCTGCCCCGACGGCGTGTACCTCGTGAAGCTCCAGGACCGCATCGCGGCCGGCACTTCGCTTCCCTTCTCCGAGGTGCGCGAAGCCATCAGCGGCCAGCTCGTCATGCAGCACAAGGGCCGGATGCGCGAGACGAAAATCCGCCAGTACAAAGAGGGCGTGGCCATCAGCCTCAACGTCGACCAGATCCCCGGGCAGGAAGGCGGCGCTTACGCGGCGCCCGCGCCCGGAGACTACACGGACACCGCCTCGGAAGAGCGGCTGCCTCCGGGAGAATAATCCATGCTTCGCACTTTCCTTTGCGCGCTCTCGACCGCCTCCCTTTTCTCGTTGGCCGCCGCGCGCGCGCCGCTGGACGGCATCGCCGCCCAGGTCGACGGAACCCCCATCCTGTTCTCCGAGGTGGAGGAACTCCGCTCCGCCATGCAGCAGCGTCCCGGCTTCGGCGCCCTTCCGGTCGCGCGCCAGCGCCAGGAGGCCCTGGACCGCCTGATCGACGACAAGGTCCTGCTCGGCAAGGCCAAACAGGACACCACCCTGCGCGTGGCGGACAAGGACGTGGAGAGCCGCGTGGCGGACATGTACGCCCGCGTGGCGCAGCAGCAGGGCGGCGAGCGCCAGCTGGAGATCGCGCTGCGCCAGGCCACGGGCATGTCGCTCGGCCAGTTCAAGGCCCGCCTGGGAGACCAAGTGCGCGAGAATTTCTACCGACAGCGCGTGCAGATGAAGTACGTGGGCGACCCGCAGCCGACGCAGATGCAGGTGCGCAGCTTTTACGAGCAGTACAAGGACAGCCTGCCCGTGCAATACAACGTGGCGCACCTGTCGCACCTGCAGTGGCGGGTAAAGGCGGGAGCCCCCCTCGAAAAGGAGGCGCAGGAACGCACCGCCGCGCTGATCGCCCGGATGGACAAGGGCGAGAGCTTCGCCGAACTGGCCAAGCTGCACTCGGACGATTATTCCGGCCGCGAGGGCGGCGACCTCGGCTATACCAAGCGCGGGGCGCTGGATCCGGATTATGAGCGCGCGGCCTTCACCCTCGACGTGGGGGACTATACGCGAAAGCCCGTGCGCACCCGCTTCGGCTACCACGTCATCCGCGTGACGGGAACCAAGGACAACGAGGTGCGCACCTCCCATATCCTCATCCGCGTCACCCCGTCGGCGGAGGATTCCGCGCGGGCCCGCGCCTTCCTGGACTCCCTGGGGCGCACGCTGAAAACCGCCGCCGCGTTCAAGGCGGCCGCCCGCTCCCTTTCGGAGGACCGCAAGACCCGCGATCTGGGCGGCGACCTGGGGTGGTTCTCGCGCGACTCGCTGGCCGGGGCCTACAAGGCCGTGGTCGACTCCCTCCCCGAGGGAGGCGTCAGCGGACCGATCCAGATCGGCGATAGTTACCACCTCATCCGCGTCGACCGCAAGGCCGACGAGCGCCACCTGGCGCTGGACGAGGATTTCGCCTTGATCAGCCAGTACACCCGCGAGTGGCTGATCGGCCAGAAGCTCGCCGCGCTGATCAAGACTTGGCGCGAGCAGATGCATATCTCGAACAACCTCGCGCAGTTCGGCAGGCCGGGCGACTCCGAAGCGCCGCCGGAGTAGCGTTGTCCGGCACCCGCGCGACCGCGCCCCTGTCCCTGCCGTACGGGGCCTTGGCCCCGCACTACGACGGGGTCATGGAGCACGTCGACTACGCGGGTTGGGCCGCGCACCTGCGCGGCCTTTGGCGGGGCGCCCAGGGCAAGGGAGCCGGCCGCAAGGGTCCCGCGCGGGTCCTGGAACTCGCGGCCGGCACCTGCCGCTTCGCCAGCCCGCCCCTCTTTCCTTCCGCCTTCACGGTTTACACCGACCTGAGTCCGGCCATGCTGCGCCAGGCTCCCGCGGGCATTCCCCGGGTCGCCTGCGACGCCCGCGCCCTGCCGTTCAAGGCGGACGGCGCCTTCGACCTGATCCTGATGGTCTACGACAGCCTGAACTACCTGACCGAGCCCGCGGAGGTCCTCGCGGCCCTGGGCGAGGCCCGGCGCCTGCTGCGCTCCGGCGGGGTGTTCCTGTTCGACGTCACCACCTCGACCTGCTCGCGCCGCCATTTCGCGGATACTTTGGATTTTCAGGAGATCGGCGGCTCGGCCGTCGTCCGCGCCAGCCGCTTTGACGCGGAAACCGAAACCCAGCTCAACCTGTTCACTTTTTTCACCCTCGGTCCCGACGGGCGCTACGACCGCCGCGAGGAAGTCCACCGCCAGCGCGTCTACCCGGCCGCCCGGCTGAAAAAACTGGCCCGGGAAGCCGGATTTTCGCTGCGGGGCTGCCTCGCGGATTTTACCTTGAATCCGGGGAGCGACCGCGACGAGAGACTTCACTTCGTGCTGCAAAAACCATGATCAACTTTTCGCACGTCACCAAGGTATACGCCGGGGGCTGGGTCGCCCTCGAGGACGCCAGTTTCGAAGTGCAGCGCGGCGAGTTCGTGCTGCTCACCGGCGCCAGCGGCGCGGGCAAGAGCACCATCCTGCGCCTCCTGTACATGGACGAGACGCCCGACAGCGGGGACGTCGCGCTGTACTTCCAGGGCGACCTGGCCTATCATTCCGCGGAGCGGATGTCCTCGGCGCGCCGGCAAACCCTGCGGCGCCGCCTGGGCATCGTCTTCCAGGACTTCAAGCTGCTGCACGACCGCACGGTGTATGAAAACGTGGCGCTCGCCCTGCGCGTGGCCGACGTGCCCGAAGCGCGCATCAAGCACCGCGTGTACGAAGTCTTGAACCTGGTGAAGCTGGGCCCGCAGGCGCGCCGCCACCCCCACGAACTTTCCGGCGGGGAACAGCAGCGGGTCGCCATCGCGCGCGCGATGGCCAACGAGCCCTATATCGTGCTGGCCGACGAGCCCACCGGCAACCTCGACCCCGCGAGTTCCCACGAGATCCTGCGCATCTTCCAGGACATCCACGCCGCGGGCACGGCCGTGCTGATGGCCACGCACGACTACCCGCTCATCGACGCCCTTCCCTACCGGCGCATCGTGCTCGAGCAGGGCCGCATCGTCGCCGACGGCGTCCCCGAGCCGCTGAACGAAGAGCCCTTGTTCCTGGCTTAATCGGGTTCGAGGTCCGGCTTGCCCGTGTCAAGAATCCCCTGCTTCATCGACTCGCGCGCCTGGGCCGCCAGCTTCTGGTAGCGGGCGCGCACCCGGTCCAGCTCCGCCTCCTCCAGCTCTTCCAGGTCCAGCAGCACCGTGTGGGCCCCCTCGGTCACGCGGATCAACTCGTCCAGCTTGATCTGCAGCGCCTGCGTATCGCGGTTCTGCGTGCTTTGGATCAGGAACACCATCAAAAAGGTGATGATGGTCGTTCCCGTGTTGATGATCAACTGCCAGGTGTCGCTGAAGCCGAAAATGGGACCCGTGATCGCCCACGCCAGGATGATGAGGGCCGCCGTGCCGAAAGCCGACGGACGCCCCGTGACGTGCGCGGTCCATTTCGCGAAGCGGGAGAACAGGGTAGTCGATTTGCTGGGCTGCATGGGGCCTCCGGGAACGGAAGTTGTCGGTTGTTGGTACTTGGTTGTTAGTGAACCCAAGGCCAATGTTTCACAAACTACAAGCTTGGTCGCGCTCACTAACAACCAACAACCGACAACTATCGAAGCAGGGACAAGAGTAGACCCATCCCCTCCCTCCACTCCCCCAACCCGCTGTCTGCGTTGATGTGCCCCAAGGGTCCGGCGGACACGAAGCGGGCGCCCCAGGCCCGGGCGCAGGCCTCGGTAAAGGCGGCTTCGGCATAGGGGTCGTTGGTGCTGCCGACCACGAGGGCCGGAAACGGAAGCGGGCCGAGGGGGACCGGAGAGAATCCCCGGGCGGCCGCGGGAAAAACGGGGCCGTCGGGATCGGGCGGGGCGACAAGGAAGGCCGCCCGGACAGGGGAAGCGGACATCGACCGAAAGGCCCGGTGCGCCACCCAATGAGCCACTTGCAGGCAGGCGAGGCTGTGGGCCACCAGGACGGTGTCGGGACCGGAGCGCCGGACGGCGGCCTCCAAGGTTTCGACCCACTCGCCGCAATGCGGCGCCTCCCAATCCTTCTCCTCCACGCGCGTGAAGCCCGGGTAGGCTTTTTCCCACAAAGTCTGCCAGTGGAGGGGACCGGAGCCCCCGTAACCGGGGAGGATAAGGACGGGGTTCGAAATCATCTCGCCCTAGTCTAAAAAAATCCCCGCAAAGCGGCCGTTCCAGGCTTGTAGATTGCAGGGAAACCCCGTCCAGGAGTCCTCATGGAGCGCACCGCCGCCCCGGATCCCCGCAGCAGCCCGCTTTTCATCCGCTTCGCGCGGATGCTGATCCTCGGCGTGCTGACGGTGTTCCTGTTTTATCTCAAGGTCCTCGGCGCCATTCTCAAAATGGGCATGCGCCTGATCCGGAAAGCGCCCGCGGACGGGCGCTGAAACCGGTTTACTTCACGGCCGCGAGCGCGGCTTCGTAGTTGGGCTCGCTGGTGGTTTCTTCCACCTGCTCGGTGTACTTCACGACGCCATTCTCGTCGATCACCACGACGGAGCGTGAGAATACGCCGGCCAGCGGGCCGTCGACGAGCGTCACATGGTAGTTCTTCGCGAAGGAGTCGTCGCGCAGGGCCGAGGTGGCCACGACGTTCTCGATGCCCTCGGCGCCGCAGAAGCGCTTGAGCGCGAAGGGCAGATCCTTCGAAACCGTCACCACCACCGTGTTATTAAGGCCCGCGGCCTCGGCGTTGAACTTGCGCACGGACATGGCGCAGGTGCCGGTGTCGATGCTGGGGAAGATGTTAAGGACGATTTTTTTGCCCGCGAAGTCCTTCAGGGACACGTCGGAGAGGTCGGCCTTGGTGATCTTGAAGTCGGGAGCCTTGCTGCCGACGGCGGGCAGCGAGCCGGCGGTGTGAACGGGATTGCCCTTGTGCTTGATGTCGGCCATGAGCCTGGGATCAAGCGGGACTTCCACCGGCGCGGAGAAAACCAATTGCGGGAAATCCCGGTGCGCCGCATTCAGTAGTACGTTCGATTCGATTGGAAGTACCGCGCTCCGAACCTCGAGCATTAAAGACCGGTGGGCTCTTGCCCATTCCGACCCAAAATCCCGCGTCTCGTCCGTGCGCCCCGCCCACCGCTCCGCATAAAAACCAGGAACAATGATTTCCGGAGCGAACAAGTCGACCTCCACCGTCGAGAAATGGAATTCAGTGCGTATTTGGGAGAACGTAACTGCATTCGCGCGCAATTCCAGGACTGCCAAGGCAAGCGAATAGGACCAGTAAAGGACGGGCACCCCGGCATGATGCCAGCGGGCGGAACTGGCAAGCGCCCCACCCGGATCCTGGGGAAGATGTTTTTTACGGCAAAGCCGATACAATGTGGGCATCAATACATTCCGAACTCGATTTGATGCAAAGCATTCTCGACCCGGCGGCGACCCGTTTCCGTTTTAACCAGGTCGATGGGGCGCGAACCATCCAGGGCAAACACCGGGCTTTGCAGCCAGCTCCTGACGCCTTCCCTGGACCCAAGAACATCCTCACCCAACTTGAAGATTCCCTCGAGGATCCGCACACGATCCGATTGCTGGAGGGATAATTGTCTTTCTTTCTGACGCCAGCGGGTCAAGGTTTTCGGAGCCACTTCCAAAACGGCCGCAAAATCACGCGCATCAAAGGCCAAATCCTTACTGACTCGCTGGGCAAAACTGAATGGCAAGTTTTCCGTGGAAGCTTTCCGAGAGGGGCTTGAAACATTCCCATCGGAAACAATGGTCAAATACCGCGGCACCAACCTTTTTTTCTTGGGCTTGAGCTTGGATTTTGCAATCCGACTAACCCTTACTTTCGTTTCGCCGTTGGGCTTCGATTTTGGCATAAGACATTTGTCCCTTCCCGTATAGACAAATTACCCGTCCACCGCCTCCCTGTCAAGCGACAGAAACAGGCTCAATTCCTTTATTTAGCGCATGAAACCCCTGGAAATCTGCACCCTCCGGCTTCGAACCCAAGGCCTCGCCGACAACCCCTTCCCCGCCGCGCCGGCGGCCGTGCAGGCCCTGGGCGCCGTGCAATCGCAGGATTATGCCGGGGCGAAGTGGGCGCTGTCGGTGCGCTCGGGCGCGACGGACGCGGAACTGGACGAGCTGTCCGATGCGGGCAGGATCCTGCGCACGCACTTGATGCGCACCACGTGGCATTTCGTCCACCCCGCCGACGCGCGCTGGATGCTCGACCTGCTGGCCCCGCGCGGGCGTCAGGCCATGAGCTTCATGAACCGCAAGGAGGGCCTGACGCCCTCGGACTTCAAGCGCAGCAAAAAGATCCTGGAAAAAGCTCTGCGCGACAAACAATACAAGACCCGCAACGAACTCGCCGAAATCCTGAAAAAGGGCGGCGTCGAACCGGGCCAGGGTGTTCGTCTCGCCCACCTGATGATGGACGCCGAGCTCGAGGGCCTGATCATCAGCGGTCCCCGCCACGGAAAACAGTTCACCTATGGCCTGCTCGAAGAACGCGCCCCAAGGCCAAAGACGATGCCGCGCGACGAAGCCCTCGCCGAGATGACGAAGCGCTACTTCACCGGACATGGACCCGCCCAGGCCGCCGACTTCGCCTGGTGGTCGGGTCTGACCTTGACCGAAGTCAAGCAGGGCTTAGAGAGCGTGAAGTCCGAACTGGAAACGATCGAAGCGGGAGGAAAAACGTATTGGTGGGGCGGGGCGGCGAAAGCCTCCTCGAACCCGAAACCCGCCGCGCCCGTCGTGCACCTGCTCCCCAACTATGACGAATACTTCATCGCCTACAAGGACCGGTCCGCCATCGGGGAGCGCCTCCGGGAAAGGAAGGAAAAGGCCCGCGAGGGCCTGTTCTTCCGGCACATCCTCTTCATCGACGGCCAAGTCGCCGGAGGGTGGAATACCTTGGCCGCGAAGAAAAACGAGCCGCTGAGCATCGAGCCGGTCGGGAAGCTGTCAGCGGCGGAGAAGCGGGGATTGGACAAGGAAGTGGAAAGGTACGGGAAGTTCGCGGGAATCGGGTCCGGACCTCGGCTCAAAAATTGAGGCCGGTCGCCCGACGCTTCACCACGTCCTTGTTGTAAGTGCGCACCGCGTCTTCGTAATGGCCCTGCACGCTCAGATGCGGGATCCACGACGCGCCTACGATCGCCAGGCCCAGCAGGGTGATCGACGACCCCCAGACTCCCTCCGTATCGCTGAGCGCCGCGACGAGGCCGATCGCGCCCACTCCTCCGCCGATGTACGCCATTCTCAGGGCCAGGGCGCGACGGCTCTTTTCCCGCGCCAGCAGCCTCGCCGCGGCCGCGTTCCCGGAGATCTTCGCGCGCACGGCGGCCTCCGCGTAGGCCTCGAGGCCGGCGCCGGTGTCCATCAGGTGGTAGCTCGATCCGATGGGGACGGGTGCATACAGCGCGATCGGGCCGCTCACGCGCGGAAACGCCCACCGGTCGCCCGCGAGGACGGGCTTAGACCACACGCGGGCCGCGGCGCCCGGAGATCCCTTCTGGACGTAGCGCGTCGCGTGCACCGAATCGAAATCCCGGGGGCGCCGGATGTTCGATGCGTCATGGATCCGGAAAGCGCCGTCGTCCAGGCGGACGTAGGATCCCGAGTCATCGAGATAGATCTCGGAAACGAAGAGAAGAGGCTCCGTCTCGCCGAGGGGCCAGGCCTGGAAGGAGAAGCGAGGGTTCTGGGGATCGATGATCTGCACGTTGGGGGCGCCGGCCGCGGCCCGCGCTTTCGCCGCGAAGAGCCCCAAGGTGATCATCAGAAACAATACCGCTCGTTTCATTTCCTCTCCCGTTCGATGGGTACAGCGGGGACATGGTAGCTTCTCGCGGACGAACAGTCAGCGCCGGAGATTTCCCCCGGCATCCACCCGGGCACCCGCCAAACCCCGTGCCCAAATGACCGGGGGCCCGATTTTATGGCCTTTTCTTTGTCAAACCACCCTGAAAATCGCATTTTTACCACACTTATGAACTTCCAAGACCTCGTCCTCACGCTTCAGAAATACTGGAGCGACCGCGGCTGCCTGATCGCCCAACCCTACGACATCCGCCCCAAGGACGGCCGCTACGGCGACAACCCCAACCGCGGCCAGCACTACTACCAGTTCCAGGTCATCCTCAAGCCCAGCCCCCTCGACATTCTCGACCTCTACCTCGGATCCCTGCGCGCCATCGGCATCGACCCGGACGAGCACGACATCCGCTTCGTGCACGACGACTGGGAATCCCCCACCCTCGGCGCCTGGGGCCTCGGCTGGGAAGTCTGGCTCGACGGCATGGAGATTACCCAGTTCACCTACTTCCAGCAGGTGGGCGGCATCGACCTCAAGCCCATCATGGGCGAGATCACCTACGGCCTCGAGCGCATCTGCATGTACCTGCAGAAGAAGAACAGCATGTTCGAACTGCAGTACAACGACCAGGTCACCTACGGCGACCTCTTCAAGCAGAACGAATACCAGTTCTCGGTGCACAACTTCGAGCAGTCCGACAGCGCGCTGCACTACGACCTGTTCGACAAGTTCGAAAAGGAATGCATGCGCCTCTGCGCCGTGGAGCTTCCGGCGCCGGCGTTCGACTACTGCATGAAGGCCAGCCACTCGTTCAATCTGCTCGACGCGCGCGGTGCGATCTCGGTGAACGAGCGCCAGGGCTATATCCTGCGCGTGCGCACCCTGGCCAAGACGGTGGCCGAGGCGTGGTTGCGGAATCGCGAGACGCTGGGGTTCCCGATGGCCAGGAATGCCTCCCCTGCGGACATGCAATTGGGACTGGATTCCCGCCTGCGCGGGAATGACGAACAGCATCCCGGGGACGCGCTGATCGACACCGACGCTACGGCCCCGCTGCTGATCGAGCTCGG
>JAJNBB010000041.1 GCA_021155885.1 Fibrobacteria bacterium
TCTTCGGGTTTCGGGGCCGGCATTTTAAATCGCTTCCGCGACCAGGCGGCCGAACTCGGAGCACTTGACCTCGGTCGCCCCGTCCATGAGGCGGGCGAAGTCATAGGTCACCTTCTTGGCGCCGATGGTTTTCTCCAGGGCCTTCTCGATGGCGCGCGCCGCCTCGGACCAGCCCAGGTGGTCGAGCATCATCACGGCGGAGAGCACGACCGAACCCGGGTTCACCACGTCCTTGCCCGCATACTTCGGCGCCGTGCCGTGGGTCGCCTCGAAGATGGCATGGCCCGTGAGGCCGTTGATGTTGCCGCCCGGCGCGATGCCGATGCCGCCCACCTGCGCCGCGAGCGCGTCCGAAAGGTAATCGCCGTTCAGGTTCAGCGTGGCGATCACGTCGAAGTCCTCGGGGCGCGTCAGCACCTGCTGCAGCGCGATGTCGGCGATGGCGTCCTTGATCACGATGCCGGCGCCCGGCTTGCCCTCGGGGATCTTGCACCACGGGCCGCCGTCGATGGGCTCGGCGCCGAAGAACTCCTTCGCGACGCGGTAGCTCCAGTCGCGGAAGCCGCCCTCGGTGAACTTCATGATGTTGCCCTTGTGCACGATCGTCACGCTCTTGCGCTTGTGACGGATCGCGTAGTCGATCGCGCTGTACATCAGGCGCTCGGTGCCGAGCTGGCTCACGGCCTTGACGCCCACGCCCACGTCCACCGCGGCCTCGCGGTGCGGGACTCCGACCGACTCCAGGACGGCCTGCCAGTCCTTCGCCGCCTTCTCGGTGCCGAAGCGGACCTTGGCGAACTGCTTGGGGAATTCCTTCTCGAGGAAGGCCAGCACCTTGGCGGCGTCCGCGCTGCCGCCCTTCCACTCGATGCCCGCGTAGATGTCCTCGGTGTTCTCGCGGAAGATCACCATGTCGACCTTCTCGGGATGCTTCACCGGCGAGGGCACGCCGGTATACCAGCGCACCGGGCGCAGGCACACGTACAGGTCGAGGATCTGGCGCAGCGCCACGTTGAGCGAGGTGATGCCGCCGCCCACGGGCGTCGTCAGGGGCCCCTTGATGCCCACCAGGTATTCCTTGAAGGCGGTCAGGGTCTCTTCGGGCAGCCACTGGTTCTCGCCATACACCGACAAGGACTTCTCGCCCGCGTACACTTCCATCCACTCGATCTTGCGTTTGCCGCCGTACGTCTTGCGCACGGCCTCGTCGATCACGTGCTGCGACGAGCGCCAAATGTCCGGGCCGGTGCCGTCGCCTTCGATGAACGGGATGATCGGCTGGTCGGGAACGACCAGCTTTCCGTCGGCGGAGAGGGTGATGGCTTTGCCGTGGGCGGGGACTTTGATGTGCTTGTAGGTCGACATGATTCTCCAGAACGCCGTTAAATACCGCGATGCGGAGCCCTGAAACGGGGCCTCCGCCGCTGAAATCGATGAAATTGGGCTTCTCTGAAATATAGCACCCACCCCGGCCGAATTTTAGGGGAAAATGGGTTGCTGGAACGCCGTAAATCCGTATCGCGGAAGCAGATAAATGGGAAATCGTGAAGCGAGCGTTGGGAGTTGGGGGTTGGGAGTTGGGAGCAAAAAGGCCTTTTTAAATCGACTTTTCGCGGATTGAGGTCGATTTACGAAACCGCGGATCCTGGAGGATTGGCGTTCACCCCCAACCCCCAACTCCCAACTTCCTACCCTGGCAGCGACACCACGTCCGAATACCCGTTCTCGGGGCTCCAGACGCGGATGCGCATGGCGTCGGGGAACGCCAGCGGCTTGTATACCGACTTCCCGGTCATCAGGCGCAGGCATTCCTGGATTCCCTCGGTGATGGAGGGATGCGGGTGGATGGACTTCATGATCTCCTCCAGCCCCTTGTCCTGGTCCATCAGGTGCGCGATGACCATGATGGTGCTGCTGGCCTGGGGGCCGGCGGCGCGCATGCCGAGGATGCGGTTGTTGCCGTCCTCCGAAACGAGGATCTTGACGAAGCCGTCGGTGCGGCGCATGGCGATCGCGCGATTCACCAGCTGGTTGGAATAGGAAGCCACCCGGTAGGGGATTTTCTGCGCCTGGCACTGCTGCTCGTTGAGGCCCACCACCGCGACCTCGGGATTGAAGAACATGATGGTCGACATGTTGTGGTAGCGCAGCGGGTACTTGGTGCGGCCGTACATGGCCTTGATGGCGAAGCGGCCCTGCATCTCGGCCACGTTGTACAGGGCCGAGATCTGGGTGACGTCGCCCACCGCGTAGATGTTGTCCGCGCTCGTGCCGGTGACGCGGCAGTCGTTGTCGGTGTCCAGGCCGCCCAGCTTGTTGACCGTGATCCCCACCCGGTCGAGGCCCAGCCCGTCGAGGCTGGGGATACGGCCCACCGACACCAACGCGGCGTCGACCTCGAGCACCTGGCTGCGGCCTCCCTCGTAGTCCACCACGACCTCGAGGAATTCGGCGCGCTTCGTGATCCCGCGCAGGATGGCGTTGTGGTGGACCACCACGCCCTTGGCCTCTAGGTTCGCGTTGACGAAGGCGCTGATGTCCTCGTCCTCGAAGGGGATGATGCGCGGCTGGCGGTCGAGCAGGTGCACCTTGGTCTGCGCGAAGTTCGAGAAGATGCTCGCGTATTCGCAGCCGATGATGCCGGCGCCCAGGATCAGCAGGCGCTTGGGGAACTCGCGGAAGGTGAGGATGCCGTCGGAGTTGATGATTTTCTCGTTGTCCACGGTCACGCCGGCGAACCCGCGCGGCTTCGACCCGGTCGCGATCACGAAGTTGTCCGCGGTGAGGCGCTCCTCGCGGCCGCTTTGCAGCGAGACGTCCACCGAGCGCGCGTCATGAAAGCGCGCGAAGCCGCGCTTCAGCGTGATCGACCCGTTGCCCTGCCAGCGCGGCGCGGAAAAGGTCTCGATCTGCGAGAGGATCTGGTACTGCTTCTCCTTGGCCGCCTGGATCACCGTGTCGCGCACCGCCTGGTAGTCCACCATCAGGCCCGCCGCGCGGTACCCGCGGTCGATCGACGAGGCGTTCGCGTAGTCCTTGGCGAGTTCCCACAGGGTCTTGCTGGTCATCGCCCCGTGCATGATCCCCGCGCCGCCGATGTGGTTGGCCTCGACCAGGCAGACCTTCTTGCCGAAGTCGAAGCCCCGCATCGCGGCCGCGAAGCCGCCCGGACCCGAACCGATGATGCACACGTCGAAATGTTCGGGGGTTTCCATGGCGGCCTCAGACGAAAGGAGGAGCGGAAGGCGGGGTGGAATGCGGAAAGGATAGGGAGGCTTCCGGCGCGGCGGCGGCACGCTCCACCAGCGGGTCCGGGATGCCCGCCTCGGCGAAGCCGCGCGCGCGCAGCACGCAGGCGGGGCATTTCCCGCACGGCGGGAACGCGCCCTCGTAGCAGGTGTGCGTGTAGGCCAGCGATTCCAGCGCGCCCCAGCGCCGCGCGAGCGCGACGCTCTCGGCCTTGGTGCGGAACATCAGCGGGGTGTGGATGCGGAAGGTTCCGCCGCCCTTTCCGTTACGTTCCGGCCAGCCGAGGCCGAGATGCAGCGAACGCTGCAGGGCGCGGATCGTGTCGAGGCGGCAGTCGGGATAACCGCTGTAATCGGTCTGGCACACGCCGGTGACCACGTCGCGGATGCCGCGCGTGTAGGCGTACGCCGCCGCCTGGGTCAGGAACAGGAGGTTCCGGCCGGGCACGAAGGTATTGGGCAGGCCCGAGGCCACGGAGGCGGGAGCACCCTCGCCCCCCGTCGTACCCGTCGTCCCGCCCTCGATGGCCATGGACGCATCGGTCAGCGCGTTGCCCTTAAGTTCGCGGAAGAAGTCGAGGCGGAAAATGCGCAGGGGAATCCGCAGGCGCCAGGCCAAAGTCTGCGCGGCGAGCATTTCGGTCTGGTGGCGCTGGCCGTAGTCGAAGAAAACGCCCTCGACCGAGGCGAAGGCGTTCAGCGCCCAGTGCAGGCAGGTGGTCGAATCCTGACCGCCCGAAAAAACCACGAGGGCCGTCCGGTTGACCGGAGATGTCTTTGTGCGCGCGTCCAACGAAAGTCCCGGTGTAAAAGTTCCTACCGCAAACCCAGCACCTTGTGCAGCTGGAAAGATAACTTCCAGGGCGGACGGGCCATCGCCGCCGCCGCCGTGCGCTCCCACTCCGCGCGGGTCGCCGCTTCGTCGCGTTCCCCCGCCCCGAACTGGGCGGTGCGGATTTCCTTGGGCTGCAGGAAGTAGTGGGAAAAGTCGGAGTCCTCGAAAAAGGCGAGATCCTGGCCCTCATACACCAGCTTCAGCTCGTTCCCCGCGCGCAGGACCCATTCCCCGCCCTGGCTGAGCTTCGGGCTCACCGTCACCCAGTCCACCCCCAGCGTGTCGGCGGAGGTTCCGTTCGTTTCCATCGTCACCGTGTACCCGTTTTGTTGCAACAGCGCTGTCAGGGCGCGAAAGCCGGCGGCCTGGATCGTCGGTTCGCCGCCCGTAAGCACCACGAAGCGGGCCGGGTACCGGGAAATCTCTTCCAGGATGTCGCGGGGAGCGCGGCGTTCCTTCAGGGAAAAATCGGTGTCGCAAAAGGCGCACGCGAGATTGCACCCCGCGCCGCGGATGAACACGGCCGGCGTGCCCGCGTGGAATCCCTCGCCCTGCAGGGAATAGAAGATTTCGGCGATGCGGAGAGAGGGCTCTGAAGTCACGGCAGAAAGGTAACAGGGAAAAAGCGAACAGCGGACAGCGGACAGCCAGGGCAGGATTCAGGATTTTCCGGCCATACACTGTAAGCTGTACGCTGCAATCTGTTCGCTGTTCGCTGTCCGCTGTCCGCTTTTACTACTCCCCTAATCCCACAGTCCCGGAATCTCCGGCAGCTCCGAAGCCGCGCCCGAGGCCTCCTGCATGAAGAACTCCTGCGCGTTCAGGGGAACTTGCCCTTCCGCGGGCCTGGCCCGCGCGTAGCTCCCGTCATGGCTCATCCACCACGTCGCGACATTGTCGCGCCAATACACCGAAAGTATCCGCGTCAGCCGGGCGCGCAGCGCGGGTTCGCGCACCGGCGCCAGCACTTCGACGCGTTCGCGCAGGTTGCGCACCATCCAGTCCCCGCTGCCGATGAACATTTCCTCGTCGCCCCCGTTGCGGAAGCAGAACACCCGGCTGTGCTCCAGGAATCGGCCTACCACGCTTTTCACGCGGATGTTTTCGGAGAGCCCGGGCACCCCGGGCCGCAGGGAGCAGATGCCGCGCACGATCAGGCGGATCGGCACGCCGTCGCGCGAGGCCTCGTACAGCGCTTCGATGACCTCCTTGTCGAGCAGGGCGTTGAACTTCGCCGCGATGCCGCTAGGCTTGCCCGCCCGGGCGTTCTCGCGCTCTCGGGCGATCAGGGCGAGCGTGCCCGAGAGAAAGGACAGCGGCGAGACCCACAAGCCCCGGAAGTCCGGGCGGCGCGTGTTCGCGGTCAGGTGGTTGAAGACCTCGAAGATGCCGCCGGTGGTGTCGCGGTTGCTGGTGAACAGCGAGAAGTCGGTGTAGAAGCGCGCGGTGTCGGGATTGTAGTTGCCCGTGCCGACGTGGGCGTAGCGGCGGAAGCCGGCCTTCTCGCGGCGCACCACCAGCGCAAGCTTGCAATGCGTCTTGAGGCCGCCCAGGCCGTAGATCACCGTGCCGCCGCGCTCCTCGAGCTGGCGCGCCCAGCGGATGTTGCTCTGTTCGTCGAAGCGCGCCGTGAGCTCCACGACCACAATGACTTCCTTGCCGCGCTGCGCCGCCTCCATGAGGGCGTACATGATCGGGCTGTTGTCGCTCGTGCGGTACAAGGTGGTCTTGACCGCCAGCACCTGCGGGTCGTTCGCGGCGGCCTCGATGAAGCGCACCACCGGGTCGTAGCTCTCGAAGGGGTGGTGCAGCAAAACGTCGTGCGAACGCAGGCGCGCGAACATCTCCTCGGGGTCCGAAAAGTCGACGGCGTGGCCCGGCGCGCAGGAGGGAAACTTCAGCCGGGGCTGCGAAATCAGGGAGTATAGCGCGGTGATGCGGTTGAGGTTGACCGGGCTGCCCGTGCGGAAGATCAGCCCGGGCTCGACGTCGAGGTTGTCCCGGAGGAACTCGACCAGCGTCGCGCTCGCGCCCTTTTCGATTTCGAGGCGCACCACGTCGCCGCGGCGGCGGTTGCGGATTTCCTCCTCGACTGCCTCCAGCAGGCTGCCTTCCTCGCCGTCGAGGTCCTCGTCGCCGATATACAGGTTCGAGTTGCGCGTGGCGCGAAAGGAGACGCACTCGCGGATCGCGTACCCCTTGAACAGGTCGCCGGCATAGTGGCGCACCAGGTCGGCAATGAACAAAAAGCTTTGCGCGCCATCCTTTCCGGGGGGGAGGGAGACCACGCGCGAGAGGCTGCGCGGCACGGTAATCACGCCGAAGGCTTCCCGCCCCTTGCCGGGGGGCTTCAGGATCAAGGCGAGGCACAGGGCCTTGTTCAGCAGGTGGGGAAACGGATGGGAGGGGTCGACGGTGATCGGCGTGAGCAGCGGATAAACCTCCCTGCGAAAGTAGGCGCGGGCCTGGACCTCCTCCTCGGGAGTCAACTCCGCCAGTTCCTTGACCGAGGCGCCGGCCTTGCAAAGCTCCTCCCGGATCGCGGCCCAGCAGCGGTACTGATCGCTCACGGCCTGCTGCGCCTGGGCCAGGACGCCGGCAAGCTTTTCCCGTGCGTCCAGCTGCGCGATGCCGTCGTTCACGGCCCCGGATTCTATGCGCTGCAAAAGCGACGCCACGCGCACCTCGAAGAATTCGTCGAGGTTGCTGCCGACGATGGCGATGAACTTCAGGCGCTCGAGCAGCGGCACGGTGACGTCCTGCGCCTCCTCGAGGACGCGGCGGTTGAAGGCCAGCCACGAAAGCTCGCGGTCGATGAACACCCCGCTGCCCTCGTACGCGGGCACCGCGGCGTCCCCGGTGGGCGCCTTTCTGGATTTCGGAAGAGGCCTGCGGACCATTTTATGCGGAGACGGGGAGGGTGAGATGGCCATGGCGGCTCCAGAAATACGCGGCCCCCTCGCGCAGGCCGGCTTCGGTGACGGTCAGGCGCGGGATGCCGAAGTGGCGCATGCCCGCCAGCAGGATCATGGCCGCGGGCATCAGGATATGGATGCGCTGCTGCGACTGCAGGCCCACCAGGGCGCCCACTTCCCGCGGCGTGCGGCCCACCGCCAACTCGGCGAGATCCTCGAGCGCCCCCGGCGTCACCCCCGGGAGAAGGCGCGACAGGGTCTGCCCGCGCATCTTTCCCATGACGTGGCCGAGCGCGCGCAGGTTCCCCGAGCTCCCGATGGCGCGGTGCGCGGCGGGAACTTCCATGGGAGCTTGCGCGCGGAAGGTTTTCAGGGCGTGCTCGTGGATCCTTGCGAGGACCGCGCGGGTAAAGGGCTTTCCATCGACGAAGCGCTGGGCCACGCGGATGGCCCCGAGTTCATAGCTCTTTCCCGCGAGGTACTTCGCGCCGCGGCTCCAGGAGACTTCGGCGCTGCCGCCCCCGATGTCGATCGTCTTGACGATCTCGCCCGGCTTGACCGCCGCCTGGCTCAGGATCCCCATGTGGATCAGATAGCTCTCCTCCGCGCCGCTGAGAACGCGCACGTCGAGACCGATGAGCGCCTCCAGCCGGTGGGTGAACGCGGCGCGGTTGCTCGCGGAGCGAACCGCCGAGGTCGCCAGGACGAAGGTGAACTCGGGCTTGCCCGAGCGCGGACGCGGAAGCCCGTGGATGAATTTCGCGATGCGGTCCGCGCCGGCGTCGGGAATGGACCCCTTCGCGAAAACCAGGTTGCCCAGCGAGTAATCCAGCTTGTTTTTGGAAATCAATTGCTGCTTTCCCTTTTCCACCCGGTATTGCGAAGCCTTTACCGAATTACTGCCGATATCGACGACGCGAATGATCATAGGGGCCCTAAAGGTAAAGATTGAAGGGGTGGAGGATATTTCAATGGTGTTACAACGGCTTCCGTTGAGCTGAAATTACGAATTCAGAAATCAAAAGGTTCTCATGCTTCGACAAGCTCAGCATGAGCGGTGACCGGTCTTCCCGCTCACCCTGAGCCCGTCGCATCGGCGCTTGCGCCGATATGAGGCCCTTCGGCCGAATCACGGTGAGAAGGGGATTTCAATATTCGCGGTCGCATCGCGACGCCCGCGGCCCGGCGATTAGAACGCCTGGTTGAACTTGACGATGAAGGCCAACCCATGGGGGCTGAAGGCCACGTCGCCGCGCATCGCCCCGACCCGGTCGTTGAATATCAGGCGCCCGCCCACCCCACCGGAATAATGAAGCCTGGCCCGGCTGGCCTCGCCGAAATCCGACCCGACGCGACCCGTCTCTCCGTAAGCGGCGATCTGCCAATCCTTGCCGAGCCAGGAACGAATGAGGGGTATCGCCAGGGGGAACCCGAACCGGATCTCGGTCTGGACCGCCTGCGCGCTTTTATCCCTAAAACGCTTGTGCGGAACGCCGCGCAGCACGTCCTCGTTGCCGAGATTCGGCTCGACGAAGAAGGGGGGGTCCCCGAAGAGGGTTTTCTGCCATACCTTGCCGGCGACTTCCCAATGCCTGCCGAGCGTTTCGTACGCGGCGAACCACGATTCGGAGGACTGGAAAGTGGAAGTTCCCGCGAGGGAGGTTCCGAAACTATGCGCCGCCCACAAGCCGCGCGAGGGCACGTCGCGGTTGTCGCGCGTATCGTACTCGAGGCCCACGGTCCACTGGTCCGCGACGCCGCCGCGGTAACCGGTGACTCCCGGCCCGAGAATGGAATCCGCGCCGGGGCCGCCGTCCACGCGCGCGATGTGGCTGATGCGGTAGGCGTCGACGCGCGCCCCGCCCACGAAGTTCACGGAAGGGACCAGGTTCCCCGGCACCGGGCGCGACCAGGAGGTGAAGGCGTACCCCCCGGTGGGGATGTATTCGACCTCGTCGGCATCCTCGGGATCGTTGCCGCCGCCGAAGTAATTGTCGAGAAAACGCTGCAGGTCTCCCTCGAAGCGGGCCTCCCATCGCGAGCCCAGGAAATTTCGGGTGCGGTTAGAAACGCGCACCTCGGCCTGGCCGCGGGTCGTGAGAAGCACGCGGTACTCCATGCGCGAACCGGGACGGGGGGAGGCGGGATTGACGACCATGGTACCGACCCCGATGCCCACTTCGGGAGAAATCTTCAGCCCCGGGATGACGGTATACCTGGATGCGGCGGGGGTTTGTTCCGATCCCGTGGCCGAACGGGCCGGCGTGCCCGTCTCGTTCTGGGCGCGCGGACCCGTGACGCTAAAAAGCAAGGAACAGGCGAACAGCAGCGTCTTCTTGAGATTTGTCCCGGTCCTGATCCCGTTCCATGCGAAGGTAAATGTTGCGTCACGGGGAGGGCTGGACATGCGGGGATATATAACTTATCCCCGTGCCCAAGCCTATCCGTTATAACCCTATCCTCGCCGGCCTTCTGAGCCTCGGGCTCGTCTCGTTCGCGGCCGCTCAAATCTCGCCCACGGGATCCCTGCGTCCCGACGGCCTCGCGGACTTCGCGCCGCACAACGCCTATAGCAAGACCCACAACGAGCTGTGGACGTATCAATTTTGGCTGAACAACGGCGTGCAGGTGCAACTCAACCTGTCGCGCGCCAACTTCGGCAGCTTCAAGGACCCGGTGTGCGGCGCGGACCTGGCGGTCACGGGCTTCCGCGGGCGCAACGCCTTCGTCGCGCGGGAATACCCCCTGAAAAGATTCTCCTGGACGCCCGCGACGGCGCGGCTCGAGGTTCATCCCAACATCTACGTCGAAGGCCTCCCGCCGCGCGCGCACAAGGTCTTCTTCTCCACCGTGAAGGACGAGAAGGCCTATTTCCTCGAGCTCACGTTCGAGAACATGACTCCCGGCGTGGTGTGGGGCGACGGCGTTTTCAAGCTTCCCGAAGACCAGAAAATGGGGCTGTACTTCCATATTCCCAAGGCGCGCGTATCGGGCAGGCTGGCGCTGGACGGAGACACGATCGTCGTCAAGGGCTTCGGGTGGATGGACCATACCTGGCAGACCCAATTCGCGACCAAGCTCATCGATATCAGCTACCGCTACACGGCTTTCACGGGACGGCCCGAGGGCGGGTATTTCTTCCAGCGCGGGAACAACGTCTTCGGCTACGGGATCCGCGAGGACAAGGGACGGATGGCCCTGTTGAGCCCCATCGGGGTGTCGGTCGTCAGCCGGGCAGCTTGGGGCGGGGTGTCGCTGCCGAAGCAAATCGACATCGCGCTCGATGGAAAGCCCGCGGTGACCTTGCTGCGCACGGAGGACCGCCAGCGCACTTCGTTCATGCAGGAGCTGAGCTCGCTGGAGCGCTTCGGCGCCAAGGTGTTCCTGGGCGGAGAGCTCGTGGGCTTCCGCGGCATCGGCCAGGTGGACGGCACCCAGCCCGCGATCTATTCGTTCACGGTGGTGAAGAAGTAAGATCCTTCGCGGGCCTGCCCAGGTCGTTGTTGGTTGTTAGTTGCTGGTTGCTGGTTGTTAGCAAGGCGGCCCGCCTTTTATCGCCAAAGCTCTCCTGGGTAACTAACAACTAAGTACCAACAACCAACAACTCTTCGCCGCGCCTCGCGCGGCTACTCCTCCCCGCTGCGAACCACCGACACGGGCAACCGCGAGATCACGCCCTTCTGCGTGGCGATGCGGGCAACGCCGTTCGGCCCCGCCAGCACGTAATTCACGTACAAGGTCAGCAATCCGGGAACGTTCTCGCGGGTGTAGAGCTCCCACTGGCCGCCGGTGAACCGGGCCGCGCCCCCGCGGAAGCTCACCCAGACGTCCTGGTCGAACCCTCCCGAGATCGACACCACGCGCTGCTGCGCGAGCGACTGGAGGCCCGAGGCGGCCCTGAAGGAAAGCCAGGAGCCGTCGTGCGCGCGGCGCGCCAGTCCCGTTTGCGTCCCCACCCACAGGCCGTTGCGCGCGTCCACGTACAGCGAGGTAACGCCGTTGTGCGGGAGGCCGCCTTGGGTGGACTCGGTATTGAAGCGGGTCCACACCGACCCGCTCAGGCGCACGAGCCCCCCCAAGGTGCCGAGCCACACGTCGCCGGTGGAATCCACGGCGATGGCGGTGACGGAGGGATGCGGCAGGCGCCCCGAGATCTGGCTGCCCGTATAGGTGGTCCAGGAGTTTCCGCGCAGGGCGGCGAAACCATTGCGCGTTCCCACCCAGCGCACTTCCTTGTGCAGCGCGAGGGCCAGCACGCCGTCGTCCGGAAGCCCTCCCTTGGTGCTTTCGCGCGTGTGGCTTCTCCACCCGCCGCCCGAGAACACGTTCAGCCCGCCGCCGTCAGTCCCGATCCAGACGTCGCGGTACCGGTCGATGGCGATGCACGTCAGCGAATCGGAGGTCAGCCCCCCGCGGGTGCCGCTCCGGGTATAAATGCGATAATTGTCACTTTTATCTTCGACCGTCAGCCCCTTGCGGGTGGCGTAGTACCGGCTCTCCAAGTCGTCCTGGGCCAGGGCCACGACTTCTTCGGAAGGAAGCCGGTTCAGGTCGGTCAGCACCCAGCGAAAGGGCCCGGTGGCCTCCAGCGAGGCGGTCTGCGGCCACGTCGAGGTTGCCGAGGCCGCCAGAAAAGTCGACAGAACGAAGGGACGGGCGATTCTCATGGCCCATAATGTACCCAAAACAAGGGGCGGCATTTCGGCCCAAAATCGCGAAGCCGTAAAGCGGAAGCCGATAAGGCCGGGGAAAATTATGTTTGCCCTTCCATGCCCGGCGACACCCTTCTCTCCCGCCCCCGTCCGCACCGGCCCATGGGGCCGCTCGGGGTGGCCGGGTTCCTGTTTTACTTCTTCCGCGAACTGCTCGCGAACCTCCCCGCGATGCTGCGGATGCGCCGCGCCCGCGCCCGGGCGGGCAAACGAGCCGGGACGGGGCGCCCCCCCGCCCGCAAGCCGCGCGTGGTTTGCGTCAGCGACAATCTCGACGAGGTCAACGGCATCGCGCTCGCCTCCCGCATCCAGCTCCGGGAACTGCGCCGCCTGGGCTACGACGCCTGGCTGTACGGCGTCGCCTTTCACACGCAACAGCCGCGCCGTGAGGGCGCCGACGGGGCGCTGACCCTTTCCGCCGGGGTCTATTCCGTGGACCAGGCCGGCTACGCCAACAGCGAGCTCGCCATTCCGCGCCTGGGGGACTTCATCGAATTCCTCGAAGCCAACGACATCGATCTCATCGAATTCGAAACCCCCGGGCCCGTCTCCCATCTTTGCCTGGCGGTGGCCCTGGTGACCGGGATCCCCACGGCCTCGCATTACCGCACCGATATCATCACCTACAGCGAGACGCTGATCCGCTTCCGCTTCGGCGTGGCCTTCGTCCAGTTCTGGACCCGCCTCTTCACCCGCAACGCGGGCCCCGTGATCGTGCCCTCCGAAGCCTACCGCGACAAGGTCGCCGCCATGGGCGTCGCTCCCGCGCGCATCCACAAGCTTCCGCGGGGCGTGGATCTCGCCGCGTTCAACCCGTCGCGGCGGGACGAAAACTTCTGGACGGCGCGGGGAGTACCCGCGGACGGCTTTCTGCTTCTGTACGTGGGCCGCGTGTCGGCGGAGAAAAACCTGGAGGCGCTCTGCGACGCCTTCCCGCGCGCGCTGGAGCGCAATCCCGACCTGCGCCTCGTTACCGTAGGCGACGGGCCCTGGCTCGAGGAAATGAAAGCCCGCCTCCTGCCCACCGGACGCGCGCACTTCACCGGCGTCCTGCACGGGGATGTCCTCGCGACGGCCTTCGCTTCGTCGGATCTCTTCGTCTTTCCCAGCCTCACCGACACCTTCGGCAACAGCGTGATCGAAGCGCTCGCCTCGGGACTTCCCTGCCTCGTCAGCGATGAAGGCGGTCCCCAGGAGATCGTCGTGCCCGGCGTCTGCGGGGAAATCTTCGCCGGGAACGATCCCGACTCCCTGAAGAAGGGCATCGTGGCGCTCTCGCAGGATCCCGCGCGCCTGGCGCGCTACCGCGAAGCGGCCCGCCGCCGCGCCTCGGAATTCACCTACGAGGCCGCCGCGCGGGCCTTCTGGGACCTTTATCTTTCCATCCTCAAAAACTGACACGCCCCAACCCGGAGACCCCATGTTCGTCCACACCGTTTACTTCTGGCTCAAGCCCGACATCACCGCCGCGGAAAAAGCCGAATTCGTCCGGCGCGGCAGCGCCCTCGCTTCGCTGCCTTCGGTCAAGCACGGCTGGTTCGGCGTGCCCGCCGACACCGACCGGCCCATCATCGACCGCACCTATTCCTACGGGCTCGCGGTGGTGTTCGAGGACGAAGCCGGCCACGACGCGTACCAGGTGCATCCCCTCCACGACGCCTTCCGCGAACTGCACGGCCTGTGGACCCAGGTGAAGATTTACGATTTCGAGGGATGAGAAAAAGTTGTTGTTGGTTGTTGGTTGTTGGAAAACAATGCGGCAATATCGCCCTAACATTCACTCAGGCTTTGTGTTCGACTAAAAACTAACAACCAACAACCTTTCACTTCCATGTTCCTCCACAACGTCCACTACTGGCTTCGCCCGGACCTTACCGCCGCGGAAAAGCAAATCTTTCTCGACGGCATCGCCGACCTCATGCGACTGCGTTCGGTGCGACGGGCCTGGTTCGGCCCGCCGGCGGGCCATGATCCCCTGGCGGACCGCGGCTTCGATTATTCCATCGTGCTCGACCTGGGAGATGCGGCGGGCCATGACGACTTTCAGGCCGACCCCGCGCATCAGCGCATCCGGGAGCGCATCGGCGGGTCGTGGGAGCGGTTGCTGATTTACGACGTGGTCGCCGGCGCCGACCGCTAGGCCGCGAACGGCGCGGCGAACGCGAGAAAGGCCAGCACGATCACCTCGGCCAGTTCAGAGGCCGAGGAGGCGGTTTGCAAGGTCAGTCCGCGCATCAGGCGGTTCTGACGGCGCACCATCCCCCACACCGCTCCCGCCGCCAACAAG
Organism: Fibrobacteria bacterium; assembly: GCA_021155885.1. GTDB lineage: Bacteria > Fibrobacterota > Fibrobacteria > UBA11236 > UBA11236 > UBA11236. The sequence goes on from JAJNBB010000041.1 coordinate 13,998, forward strand.
GTCATCGGCAGCGCCACGCGCGCGGGGAATTGAAACACCAGAAAGACCAGGAAGCCGCTCAGGAACCCGGCGCGCACCCGGCGCCGCGCCAGCAGGGGTGTCTTCGCGACGCCCTTGACGGGACTGAGCAAAAAGGCCGCCGTGCGCGCGCAGTAGCCCAGGATCGGGTAGATGAACACCGCGCGCGTCTGCCAGTCGAGGGGAAGCGTCATCAGCGCGACCCACTTCACCGCCAGCAGCGCGCCCAGGGCGGTGAAGCCGCGCGCGTCCAGCCGGAACCCGGCGCGAAACCCGTGCCCCGGAAAATTCCTGTGGCCCTGGATGCGTTCCGCCACGCCCCTCCAGGGATCCCAACCGGCGAGGAATTGCGGAAAGAGCACGGCGATGAGGCAGCACAGGGCGTTGGGCAGAAAGCGGTTCGCCACCAGGAAGGCCAGGATCGAAAGGCTGCCGACGGCGGCGCCCACCCAGGGGAAGTAATGCAGGGAGTACGCGAGGGGGACCTGGCGGCGCGCCGGAACGCGCACGGCGGTCAGATACCCGATCGCGTTGCCGAGGCTCATGGAATCAGGGGGCGGCGGGAGGGCCCAGGTAGTCGAAGTCGACCTGGCCGGTGAACGGGTCGCTGCGCGAGACGCGCACGCGGACCTTCTGGCCCAGCTCGAAGCGCCGCCCGTGCCGGCGTCCCACCAGGTGCCCCGTCTCCGGGTCCTTCTCGTAGTAATCGTCACGCAGGCGCGCCACCGGCACCATGCCCTCGCCGTAAGGGTCGGACACGGTCACGAAGAAGCCGAAGCCCTCCGCGCCGCTGATCTCGCCCAGGAATTCACGTCCCACGTAGTTTCGGAAAATCCAGGCGGTGGCCACGCGCATGGCCTTGCGCTCGATCTTCACCACGTCGATCTCGCGCTGCGAGATCTCGTCCGCGATGGCCACGGCGCGCGTCGCCAAGGGGCGCGGGATCTTCTTGCCCCGGGCGTGCAGCTTCATCATGCGGTGCGTCCACAGGTCGGCGTAGCGGCGGATGGGCGAGGTGAAGTGCGCATAGTACTGCCAGCCGAGGGCGAAATGGCCGAGCGGGCTCGCGCTGTACTGGGCTTTCTTCATGCTCTGCAGGATCTTGCGCTGCACCGCCGGAGGCAGGGCGCCGCGGGAAGGATCGAGCAACTTCACGTAGAACTGTTGCACGGCGGGGTTGAGGTATCCCTGGGTTTCGTGAAGCTTCAGGTCGCCCGGGTCCACCTTTCCCGACAACGAGGCCTCGTGGCTCCACAATTCGGCCACGACTTCCACGTCGGGTTGCTCGTGCACGCGGTACAGCCCAGGAATCTTGTGCTTATGGATGTATTGCGCGCATGCCCGGTTGGCGAGCAGCATGCACTCCTCCACCCACCCGTGGGAAGGGAGGCGCACGCCCGGGCGGATGTCCTCGGGCTCGCGGCCCGGGCCCAGCACCACCTTCGGCTCGGGCAACTGAAAGTCGAGATAGCCCTCTTCCTTGCGGCGGCTGAACAGCAGATCGGTAAACTCGGCCAGCAGGTTCAGGGGCGCGTCGCCCTCTTCCTTGAGGCGCTGCGCCTCCTCATAGGAGTAGAAGCGGGCCACGTTGATCAAGGTCTCGCGAAACTCGAAGCTGCGCAAGTCGCCTTGGGGCGTCACTTCCATGAAACAGGTGAAGGCGAGGCGGTCCTTGCCCTCGAGCAGGCTGCACAGGTCGCCGGAGAGGCGCTGCGGCAGCATGGGCGCCGCGGTCCAGGGCAGGTATTGGGTGTAGGCGCGGTGCAGCGCCTCCTCGTCGAGCGGCCCGTCCAGCTTCACGTACTCCGAGACGTCGGCGATGTGCACGCCCACCTTCCACGTTCCGTCGGAAAGCTTTTGCAGCGAGATCGCGTCGTCGTGATCCTTGGCGTCGGCGGGGTCGATCGTGACGATGTGCTCGCCGCGCAGGTCCAGGCGCCCGCCCGCGCCCAGGCTCTCGGCCGCGGGCTCCGGGGCCTCCTCGGCTTCCTGCAGCGCGCGCTTGGGATACCCCATGGGGATGCCGCGTTCCTTGAAGAACACGCGCGACACCTGGGCGAACTCGATCGAGGGTTTGTCCTCCATCAGCACCCGCGCGGCCGGGTAGCCGAAGGGTCCGTTGCGGTCCAACGGCTGTATCTGCACGCGCGCGCCAGGCTTCGGGGCGGCGTCCTTGGACTTGGGAATCACGTACTTGGTTTTCTTCTTGCCTTCGCCGACCAAAGCGAACAGGAATTTTCCCTCGCGCACGATATGGGCGCGCAACGCCTTGTCTCCGGAGGGCTTGTCCTCCACCTTTTCCGCGGCGCGTTCGCGCTTGGGCCTCACCGCCGCGGACTCGTCCCGGGGGGCTTTTCCGGCGGCGGGCGCGGCCGCGCCCGGGGCCGTGGGGGAAGCCACGGGGACCTTCGCGTACCGCTTGCCCTTCAGCTTCAGCAGGGCGCCCATGGCCGCCATTTTCTTTAATGTCTTCTTGAGCACGCGTTCCTCCTCGATCGTACCGGCAAATTCCTTCAAAAGACGCGGGTACGCCACGGCCCCTTCCGCGGCATTCAGGAACGCGGAAATGGCTTTGTCGGTAAGGGCGGAAGGCATGGATCTGAGGTCAATATAGTAGGTTGGGGAACGCAAAAGTTGGGAGTTGGGAGTTGGGGGTTGGGAGAAGGCGTCCCCTCCAATGAAATCCATAACTCGACATCATGAATCAAGGGCGCCGCGAAAGGGCGATCCCCCAACGCTACTTCTTCTTGAACAAATAATGCGATACTAGCCATTCCTCGCCGCCGCGGAATTTCCATAGCTCCTCGCAGGCCATGAAGAACAGCCGCCAGTAGACGAACCATTTGAGGGCCTGGCCGGCGCCGTAGGTCTCGGCGCAAATGGCAAGGGCCGGTTTGCGGTTCCGGTCGAGATTCCCGAGCCAGGCGCGCGACGTCCGTCCGTAATGCATCCCGTTCACCCGCCAATGCCGGACGATCGAAAGGTCGTCCTGAAAGTACAGTAGCAGGTCGTCGGACGGCATGTTGCCGCCCGTGAAGAAATAGCGCGCCATCCAGTCGCTCTCGTCGCGCGCCACGAACGGGTAGGCGTACTCCTTGTGGGTAAAAATGTGGACGAACAGCGTCCCCTCCGGCTTCAGCCAGGACGCGACGCGCGCCATCAGGAGCCGGTAATTCTTCATGTGCTCGAACATCTCGACGGAAACGACGCGGTCGAAGCGGCGGCCCGGCTCGAAACGGTTCATGTCCTCGGTGACGATGGTGAGATTGGCCAGGCCCCGCCGGGCGCACTCGGCCTCGATGTGCGCGCGCTGCGTGCGCGAATTGGACACGCCGGTGATGCGGCTGTTGGGATATTTTTCGGCCATCCACAGCGAAAGCGACCCCCAGCCGCACCCGAGTTCGAGGATCTCCTCGCCGTCGCGCAGGCCCGCCCGTTCGCAGGTAAGCGCCAGCATGGCCTCTTCCGAGGCGTCGAGCGAATCGACGCCCGCCGGCCAGTACCCGCCGCTGTACTTCAGGCGCTGCCCGAGGCAGAGCCGGTAGAATTCGGTGGGCACCTCATAGTGCTGCGCGTTGGCCGCCGCGGTCTCCACCGCGATGGGGCTTTGGCGCAACTCCGCCACGAACTCCTGGAGCGCGGCCGCCTGGGCCTCGACGCTTCCCCGGTTCTCCTCGCGCAGCCGTTCCCGGAGCAGCTTCCGGATTCCGCGACGAATCAAAAAGTCAGGGACGAGGTCTTTTTCAACGAGGGACATGGGGTTCATGAAGGGCCTTCGCATTTTGAGTTTTAATGATGAATGAGGAGTGATGAACGATGAGAACGGCCGTTTCCCTTCGTAATTCATCATTCCTGTTTCATCATTTCTTTTTTGGGCCACCAGGGAATAAACGCGCTGGTCTCGCGCTGGTACCGGCGGTACGCCTCGCCGCGGCTTTCGAGGGAGTATCTCTCGGTGAGGGGAATGCCGCTGACCCGGGTCAGCAGGAAAAGGAGGATCGCGGGGCTGAGCCAGGCCCAAAGCCCCCAAGGCGCGGCCAGGGCGATGAGGGCGTAGGAAACCCAGATCAGCCACTCGAAGAAATAGTTGGGGTGGCGGGAATAGCGCCACAGCCCCGCCTTGCACACGCGGGCGCGGTTGGACGGGTCGGACTTAAAGGCGGTGAGCTGCCGGTCGGCGAGGGACTCGCCGAGAAGCGCAAGCAGCCAGAGGGCCGCGCCCGCCCATTCCCACGCCCTTAAAACGGGGTCGGTGTTGAAGGCGATCAGCAGAAACGGGAGGGCCAGCACCACGTCGAGCACCCCCTGTCCCAAAAAGACGAACAGGAAATACAGCGGGGCCTTTTCCCGCCAGTCGGCGCGCATCCCCCCGTAACGCTTGTCCTCCTCGCGTCCCCCGGCCACGCGGTCGCGGTAAAGATGCGCGGCCAGGCGAAACGACCACGCGCCCGCGAGCACCGCAAGCAACAGGCGCCGCGGCCCGGGCGCGGGCCCGAAAGCCGCGTATAGCAGGGCGAGCACACCGAGGCCGGCGGCCCAGCCCACATCGACCCAGGCCGCGTTCGGCAGCGCGCGCCGGCGTCCCGGAAGGTGAAGCCGCCACAGGACGGCCATTTGAATCAGCACGATCGCGATTCCCAGGCCGACCAGCCACGGCATCGACAAGGGCATCAGGCCTCCCAGCCCGGCTTCATGCCGTTCTTCGGACGGAAAGCCAGCGGAACCTTCTTGAGCCAAAGCTTCAGCGCCTGCCAATGAATCCAGCCGATGATCCAGGCGCTCATGTAAGGGATGCGGAGAAAGGAGAGCAGGAGTTCGCCGTCGGTGAGCGGAGCGTGCCGGCCCGTGATATGCGTCTTCAACATCAAGATTTCCGGCCCCGCGGCGCCGGCGGCCGGCTTGTAGTCGTCGATGAACACGCCCAGCTTCCCGCCCAGGGGCTCGAAACGGAAGTCATAGACCAGGTCCATCTCGAGAAACGGAGAGACGTAAAACACCTTGTCCGTTCGGTACGAGCGCCCCGGACCGAAAAAGACGTAGCAATGCCGCTGACGGAAGGTGTTGTTCACCTCGGCCACGAAGGCCACCTCCCGGCCGCCCGCATAGCAGTAGTAGAAGGTGACGGGATTGAACAAATACCCCAGCACCCGGAACTGCGTGACCATGAAGATTTTTTCCACCGGCCCGGCGTAGCCCCGCGCGCGCAGGAGGGCGGTCACGTTTTCCTTGATGGAAAGTTCCGGATCCCCCAGGTGGTCGGAATCGCGCAAGGTGTACAAGGAAAAACGATTGTGGCCGAACAGCCGCAGTTTCCGGTCCCGTTCCGCGAGGGTGTCGAGGTCGACGGAAAAGATGAAAACGGGGTAGGTGAAAAGGTGCTTCCGCGGCTGGAAACGATGATGCACGATGCGGCCCCAGTATACCCCGTCGGTGGGCAGGGGCGCCGGGCTCGCGGAAATCGGACCCGTCAAAATTCCACCCCGAAGTGGCGCGCCACCTCGACCGCGGAGCGCAGGCCGTCCTCGTGGAAACCGTAGCCGCAATAGGCGCCGCAGAAATAGGTCCGGTTCGTTCCGTTCAGGGCGGCGATCTCCTTTTGCCGCCGGACGCCCTCGATGCTGTACAACGGGTGCTCGTAGTCCTTTTCATAGTGCACGCCGGCCAGAGTGTCCTCCGGAGCCGGATTCAGGCTGACCACGTAGGGCTTGCGCGACGGAAGTCCCTGGAGGCGGTTCATGGAATAATGCAGGCGGGGCGCCGGGTCGGAATCCGCCTCGTTCACTTCATAGTTCCAGGCGGCATGGGCCCTGGCGCGCGCCGGCAGGACGCGCGCGTCCGAATGCAGGACGGCCTTGTTGGGCTGGTAGGCGAACAAGGAAAGAACGTCCTTCTCCTCGGCCGTGGCGTCCGCCAGCAACCGCAAGGTGTCGTCGGCGTGGGTGGCCATCACCACCTGGTCGAACTCGAACGCCCGCCCGTCCTCGAGGGTTACGGCCACGCCGTCGGGACGGCGCCGCACCGCGCGGACGGCGCTGTTGTAGAGAATGCGGTCGGCGAAGGGCGCGGTGATTTTGCGGACGTACTCGCGGCTGCCTCCCCGGATCGTGCGCCACTGGAAATGCGTGGTGACCCCGAGCATTCCATGGTTCGACAAAAAGCGCAAAAAGGCGTGAAGGGGAAAGCCGGTCATCTGGCGGGCGGGCGTGGACCAGATCGCCGCGCCCATGGGAATGACATAATACCGGATGAAGCGGTCGGAGTATCCGCGCTCGGCGAGATACCGCCCCAGGGAGTGATCCAGATGCGTTTCCTCGCGCAGGATGCGGTTGCCCGCGCGGTTGAAGCGCACGACCTCCAGCAAAAGGCGGTAGAACCAGGGCCGCAGGAAGTTGCGCTTCTGGGCGAACAAGGTCGAGAACCCGGTGCCGCAATATTCCAGTCCCGACACGCGGCCCTTCACCGAAAAGGACATGTCGCTGTCCTGGGTCTCGACGCCGAGTTCCTCCAGCAATTTGCAGAAGTAGGGGTAGGTGTGGCGGTTGTAGACGATAAAGCCCGTGTCGACGGGAATCCGGGCTCCGTCCTCCGCGACGTCCACGGTGTTGGCGTGGCCGCCGGGACGTTCTTCTTTTTCGAATACCGTGATGTCCGCGGCGCGGTTCAGGAAGTATGCGGAAGCCATTCCGGAGATGCCGGTGCCGACGACGGCGACGCGGGGGCGGTGCGGGCGCATCATCCCGCCAGGTAGTTCGCGCCGCGGTAGGCGACGTTGTTCGGAAACGCCAGGGTCAACTGGAGCAGGCCGATGTTGCGGGTCGAGAAGGCCGCCTCGCAATAGGCCAGGTAGTAGTCCCAGGTGCGGAAGAAGCGCATGTCGAAGCCGAGGGCGAGCACTTCGGCGCGCCTGGCCCGGAAGGTCTTGCGCCATTCCCAAAGCGTGCGCGCATAATGCAGGTCGAAATTCTCGAGGTGCTGGATCGTCAGGCCCCCCGAATTCCGGACGGAGCGCGACAGCTCGTAGACGGAGGGCAGCAGACAGCCCGGGAAAATGTGCTTCTGGATCCAGTCGCATCCGTCCTTGTAGGCCTCGAAGCGCGCGTCGGGCATGGTGATGACCTGCATGGCCATCAGGCCTTCGGGCTTGAGGACCTCGCGGCATTTCGCGAAGAACACGTCGAAATATTCGTAACCCACGGCCTCGAACATCTCGATCGAAACGATTTTATCGTAGCGTCCGGTCACCTCGCGGTAGTCCTGGAGCCGCACTTCGACCCGGTCCTGCTGTCCCGCGGCGCGGATGCGCTCCTCCGCCAGGGTTTTCTGCTCCTGCGACAACGTCAGCGTCGTCACGCGGCATCCGTATTCCCGCGCCGCGTGGATGGCGAAGCCGCCCCACCCCGACCCGATTTCCAGGACGTGCTCGCCGGCCTTGAGCTCCAGCTTGCGGCACAGGAGGTCGAACTTATGGACCTGGGCCTCGTGCAGCGTGTCTGCGGGCGTGCGGTACACCGCGGAGGAATAGGCCATCGAGGGGTCGAGGAAGATCTGGTACAGCGCGTTGCTGAGGTCGTAGTGGTAGGAGATGTTGGCCTTGCTGCCACGGAGCGTGTTGCCGCGGGAACGATGCAGGCGCAGGTTGTCCTCTTGTTCGCGGTTCAGGTCGGGGTGGGATCCTTCCGACCCGCTGATGCCGGGAAGATGGGGAATGTTCAGGATGATGATGCGCAGAAAGGCCACCAGGTCGTCCACCTCGAAATCGCCTTCCTGGTAGCTCTCGCCCAGCCCCACGTCCCAATACCGCACGAGATTCTCGAAAAACTCCTTGCGGTGAATGCGGACGTGGCAGCGCAACGCCGCCGCGGGATCCCCCAGTGTCCAGCGACCGGAATCCGGCGTCTCGACCTCGATGCAACCGATCCGGATGTTCGACATCACGGACCGCACCACCTTCTCGGGAAACAGGCGGCTCATCGATTTGAGCGTCCATGCCTGCGCGCCGCGCGCGAAAGCCGAAAAAGCCTTCATGGTACTTCCCCCTCGCCCTCCGGTCCAGTCCGGAATCCGGAGCTTGTAAGGTAAATACGGGGGTTTGAAACCTTTGGATTTATCCGGCGCGTCTTTTTTTCGCGCTCGAAAGGCGCCGCGCGCCCATCCGGATTCCGTCTTCTTACGTATACTCTTGACCGCTAGAAGCCGGGGAGCCCATGACCGTTCGATTCGCAGGGAGCGCCGCCGTCCTAGCCTTGGGGGCCTGGGGCATCGCCTTTGGCGCCGAACCCTCCCTGCGCCCGGCGCCCTTCCGGGGCCAGGCCTATGAACCCGGCTCCACCGCCGTTCTGTATACGGAAAAGCACGAGAACATCACCCGCGGCGGCGTGCCGCTGGGTCGCACGGAGTACCGCGACCCCGCCGGCACGCTCATCGCGGAGCGGACGCTGGACTTTTCGCGCTACGTTTTCAAGCCGAACTACCGCCTCGTCGATCTTCGGGACGGCTATGAAGAGGGTGCGGAGGTCGTGGGAGCGGGAGATGGAAAAACCGCGCAGGTGCGCGTCTTCGTCCGGGACAAGCGCGGGAAGCCTTTGCGCGAGCGAACGATCTTGGTGCCCGAACCGGCCGTGATTGACGGGGGATTCAACGCCTTCGTCAAGGCGAACTGGAGCGAATTATCGGCGGGCAAGCGCGTCGCGTTCAACTTCGTAGCGCCGGCGCGGCGGGATTGGTTTTCGTTCGAGGCGGTGCCCGCGGGGTACGAAGGCGCGCCGGAGGCGCCCGAGGGCGTAGACGCAAAAACCACGCGCACCTTCGTCATCCGGCCCGAAAAGGCGGCGCTTCGCCTTCTGGTCCCGCCCATCCTGGTGACTTACGATCGCGAGACCCATCGGGTCAGGGAATATCGGGGCATTTCCAACGTGAATAATTCCAGGGGAAAAAGTTTCAAGATCCGCATCGAATACCCCGGCGGCGGCCCCTAACGACGAGGACCTTCATGACCTGGCCTTCCT
>JAJNBB010000042.1 GCA_021155885.1 Fibrobacteria bacterium
CGCGCACTTGTGCAGCACCATGTCGAACATCTTGACGGTGTCGGTGACCCGCAGGACGACGCCCTTGCCCTCGATGAGGCCGGTGTCGCCGACCTGGCCGCCCGACTCGGCGTAGAAAGGGGTGCGCGCGGCGACGAGCAGTACGGTGTCGCCCTCCTCGCGGTAGCGCAGGACGGGCATTTCCACTTCCAGGGACTCATAGCCGACGAACTCGGTGTCGAGCCCCGGCGCGAGTATCGTCCAGCCCTCGTCGCCCGCGATGGCCGCCTCGAACTTGGCCGCGCCGCGCGCGCGTTCGCGCTGTTCGTTCATGTGGGCCTCGTAGCCCGCTTCGTCGATCGACAGGCCCTGCTCCTCGGCGAGCAGGCGCGTGAGATCGGCGGGGAACCCATAGGTGTCGTAGAGGGTGAAGACGTCCTCGCCCGGGAGGGCGGCCAGCTTCTTTTCCCGGGCCTGCGCGGCGACCTTCGCGAAGCGCTCGAGTCCCGTGCCCAGGGTCTTGCCGAAGCGCTCTTCCTCGGCGCGGATCACCTGCGCGATGTAGTCCTGCCGGGCCGTGAGCTCGGGGTAGGCGCCGCCCATGAGCGCGGCCAGCGTGGGCACGAGCCGGCACAGGAAGGGGTCCTTCTGGCCGAGTTCGCGCGCGAACTTGCTGCCGCGGCGCAGGATGCGGCGCAGCACGTAGCCGCGGCCCTCGTTGCCGGGGGTCGCGCCGTCGGCGACCGCGAAGCTCAGCGCGCGGACGTGGTCGGCGATCACGCGGTGCGCGGTGCCGTCGACGCCCTTGTCGTAGGGCGTGCCCGAGAGTTCCGCGATCTTGTCGATCAGCGGGCGGAACACGTCCGTCTCATAGTTGCTGCCCGAGCCCTGGATCACGCTGCACGCGCGCTCGAAGCCCATGCCGGTGTCCACGTTCTTGTTCTTCAGCGGCTTCAGGTCGCCGCCCGCGATGCGCTCGAACTGCATGAACACCAGGTTCCAGATCTCGATGTAGCGGGCGTTCGTCCCGTTCACCCCGTGCACGGGGTCGGCGAAGGTCGCCTCCCGGGTTTCCGGGTCGCCCATGTCGAAGTGGATCTCGGAACACGGCCCGCAAGGCCCCACGTCGCCCATCTCCCAGAAGTTTTCCTTGTCCCCGAAGCGCAAAATGCGGTCGTGCGGGATGTCGGTCACGCGTTTCCAGATTTCCATCGCCTCGTCGTCGTTCTTGTACACCGACGCGAACAGGCGGTCCTTGGGCAGTTTCCACACCTCGGTCAGAAGCTCCCAGGCCCAGGCGATCGCCTCTTCCTTGTAGTAGTCGCCGAACGACCAGTTGCCCAGCATCTCGAACAGGGTATGATGGTAAGTGTCGCGGCCCACCTCGTCGAGGTCGTTGTGCTTGCCCGAAACGCGGATGCACTTCTGCGAGTTGGCGACGCGCTTGTAGCCCTCGCGGTTCTCGCCGAGCAGGGCCGACTTGAACTGGTTCATGCCCGCGTTGATGAACAGCAGCGTCGGGTCGTCGTGCGGCACCACCGGCGACGAGGGCACGTAGGTGTGACCCTTCGACTTGAAGAACTCGATGAAGCTGCTGCGGATCTGGTCCCCGGTGAGGAAGGGGATGCCGAAGCCGTTGACGGGGGCGGGGGAGGTCTTTTCCATGAGAGCCGGAAATTTAGCCAAAATCAGGCGGCGGGCGACGGCTGAAAAGGGCGGGGAGGGAACCCTCCAGTCTATCTTTGCCGCGCATGCGCCTGAAGGTTCCGCGATTTTTTCACAGCGATGGCTTCGTCGGCCTCGTTTTGGCGCTGGTTTCCTTCCTGGTCTATCGGACCACGGTTTCGCCCTCGCTCGGGTATTGGGATTCCTCCGAGCTCGCGGCGGTGCTATCCACCTTGGGCGTCACGCACCCCACCGGGTACCCGCTTTTCACCTTGGTCGGCGCGGGCGTCGCGCATCTCCCGACCGGGTTCCGGCCATACTACAACCTCAACCTCATGGTCGCCCTGTACTGTTCGCTGGCCCTATTTTTCTTTTACCGGCTGTTCGTCTTTCTCCTCTCGGAGAAGGCCGCCCGCCTGTTCGCCTTTCGCGCCCCCGTCGCGAATCCCCGTCCCTCCTGGAGCCGGTGGGCGGCGGCCACGGGCGTGATGGTGCTTGCCTTTTCCCGCACGTTCTGGTCCGAGGCGGTTTCTCTCGAAGTGTACTCCCTCCATCTCGTGTTTCTTTCCCTGGTCACCCTCTTGTTCGTCAAGGCGCTGGCGCAACAGCTCCTTCATCCGGGAAGGTCCGCGGGGCGGTGGTGGATGTTTTTCGCCCTGGCCCTGGGGATGAGCTTTTCCCACCACATGATGACGGTGCTGCTGGCGCCGGCGTTCCTCTATCTCTATTTCACGGTGCATGGGTTCGGGCGCCTGGCGTGGATCGGGATCGGCCGCGCGGCGCTTCCCTTTCTGGCCGGCCTGTCCTTTTACCTCTATCTCCCGGTGCGGGCGGCCCAGGACGCGGTGATGAACTGGGGAGACCCGGATACCCCGTCGCGCTTTTGGACGCATGTTTCCGCGGCGCAATACCGCTTCAAAATGTTCGCGTCTCCCGAAGTCCCCGCCAAAAAGGCGGCGGCGTTTCTCGCGTCGTTCCCCGCCGAATTCGGGTACGCGCCCCTGGCCCTGGCGGCCCTGGGATTTCTGTGGCTGTGCCTCCGCTCCCGGCGAATGCTGGCGTTCACCCTGCTTGTCGTGGCGGCGTGCCTGTTCTACGCGTTCAATTACGACTTCGACGACCCCAATTTTTATTTGCACGCGTACGCTATGGTCGCGCTCTGGGCGGCCTTCGGCGTCGCGCGGCTGTCGATGTTCGCGGGCACCGCCTTCCGGCGATGGGGGCTGCGGGCTTTGTGCGGGCTGATCGTGCTGTTCCCCTTCGACGCGAACTACGCCTCCGTGGACGAGAGCCGCAACTACGCGGTCGAAGACTACGGGCGCAACCTGCTGGAACCGTTGCCCCCGGGCGCGCTCATCCTGTCCGACGATTTGCAGGGGTTCATTCCCGGCGCCTATTATCTGCAGTTGGTGGAGAAGGTGCGACCCGACGTGGTCGTCGTGGGGCATGGCGTCCTGGCCTACCCCTGGTACCAGGCGCAGCTGGAGAAACGGTATCCCGGCCTGCTCCAGGGCGTGCGGCCGGAGATGCGCGCGTATGCCGAAGAGCGGCGGCGCGTGGAACGGGGAGATACGAGCCGCCACCGCGTATACAGCGCGCTCTTTACGCGGCTGGTCCAGGGAATTCTCGCGACCAACGCGCGCAAGCGTCCGCTGTACGTGACCGCCGATATCCACCCCGGCTTCTACAAGGGCTTCGAAACCCTGCCCGAGGGAATGGCCCTTCGCCTGGTCCGCGGCGAGAATTTCCCGAAAACTCCGGTGGGCCCCCGGGATTTCGGGTTTCGCCCGATCCCGGAACACCTGGCCTATGCCGGGTACATAAGAACGGCTTATGCGTGGGGCTATTATAATCAAGGCCGTCATGCGATCCTGAACGGCGATTCGTCGGAGGGCGTCGCCAGGTACCGTAAGGCGCTGGAAGTAAAACCGGATTTCGGCCCCGCGCTTCAGGGGCTTCCGTGAACCGCCCGCCGATTCGGGACGCCTGGACGGGGGGAGGGGTGGCCCTCGCCGTCCTGACGGTGTACCTGTCCACCTTGGCCCCCTCGGTCGGGTCGATGGACTCGGGAGAACTTGCCGCCGTGGCGTCGACCCTGGGCGTCGCCCACCCGACGGGGTATCCGCTATTCACCTTGCTCGGATGGGCTTTCGCGCATCTCCCCGTTGACGCCCGCGTCATTTGGAAGCTGAATTTGTTCGCGGCGCTGCTTTGCGCCGCCGCCATCTTTTTCTTTTACCGCCTGTTTCTGGAGCTGCTGACGAGGCCGCCGGGAACCCCCGGCGGCCCGCAAGGGTCCGGACGTCCGCTCCCGCGGGACCGGGCGGCCGGCGCCACGGCCGCCGCGGTCCTGGCGTTTTCCACGACCTTCTGGTCGCAGGCGCTGTCGATCGAGGTCTATTCGCTGCATTTGCTTTTCCTTTCCCTGCTCTGCCTGCTTCTGCTGGCCGCGCTGCGCGCCGGGCCGGAGCATCCTTCCGCGCAGCTGCGGGCCTGGGCCCTGTTCGCTTTCACGTTGGGGCTGAGCTTCACCAACCACATGACCACGGTCCTCCTGGCGCCCGCCTTTCTCTACCTGGCCCTGCGCGGCGGCGGGCTTGCGCGACTCGCCGGCCGCGCGCCGGCGGCCCGAACGGCGGCCCTTCTCGGCTGCTTTCTGCTCGGGCTTTCCGTTTATTTGTACCTGCCCTTGCGGGCGGCGCAGCACCCGGTCCTGAATTGGGGCGATCCTTCCACCCTCGAAAGATTATGGGACCACGTCTCGGCGAAGCAGTTCCGCCCCTGGATGTTTTCTTCCCTGCAATCGGCCGTCCTGCGGTTCGGGCGGTTCGTGGTAAGGTTCCCCGGCGAGTTCGGGTACCTGCCCGTTCTTCTGTCCGCGGTGGGCCTGGCCGATCTTTTCCGGCGCGCGCGGGTCACGCTGGTCTTTACCTTGCTGCTTTTCTTCGGCTGCCTGTTTTACTCGGTCAATTACGATATCCCCGACGCCGACGCCTATTTCCTGCTGGCCTACGTGGCCGCGGCCATTTGGGCCGCCTTCGGCGCGCGCGCGCTGCTGCGGGCCTCGCGAACCCGGCTGCACCGGGCGGCGGCCGCGGTTCTCTGCGCGGCATCGGTCCTCTTTCCCCTGGCCCTTCATTACCGCGTCGTCGACCGTAGCCGCGACTTCGCGCAGGAAGACTTTGCCCGCAACATGCTGGGCTCCCTGGCGCCCGGGGCGGTGATCCTCACCGATGAAGAGACGAGCTTTTATTTCACGGCCTATTACCTGCAGTGGGTGGAGGGCTTTCGTCCCGACGTGGTGGTGCTCGGCTACCGGGCGCTGGGCATGCCGTGGTACATCGCGCAGACGGGAAGGTCCTATCCGGCGCTTTTCAGGAATTCCCGGCCCGAGATCGAGGCCTACCTCAAGGAGCGCGCGCGGTTCGAAGCGGATCAATCGGCGGGGCGCGCGGCGGACGCCTCGGCCTATGCGGGAAGCTTCGTCGGCATGGTCCAAAGCCTTCTGAGGGAGGGTTCGAGGAGCCGGCCGGTTTACGTCTCGGCCGCGCTGCCTCCCGCCTATGCGGCCGGTTTTACGGTGGTTCCCGAAGGCCTGGCGCTTCGTCTTTTTCGGGACGGCGCCCCGCACGACCTTCCCGTGCGGGAGTTCTCCTGGCGTCCCTTGCGCGCGGGCGCGGAGGCGGACGGCATCCGCGCCGCCTATGCCTGGGGTTATTTCAATCAAGGCGCCTATCGCGTGGTGAACGGAGATACCTTGACGGGGACGAGGCTCATCCAAAAGGCCCTCGCCGTGGATCCTTCTCTCCCGGAGGCCGCGGCGTGGCTTTCCCGCCTCGAAAGGACCCGGTAACATGCGAAAAGGGATCGGCATCGTGGGCAAGCCGGGCGGTGATACGCTTCTGGGAGGTGTGCTTGCCCTCGCCGCCTTCGCCGTTTACCTGACCACGCTCGCGCCCTCGATCGGGTTCATCGACGCCGGGGAACTCGCCGCGGTCGCCCATTCCTTCGGCGTCGCGCACCCCACGGGTTACCCCTTGTTCACCTTGCTGGGGGGCGTCTTTTCCCATCTTCCCCTGGGCGGCAGCGTCATCTGGAGGCTGAACCTCCTCGCGGCCCTGTGCTGCGCGGCCTCGGTGTTCTTCTTCTACCGTGTCTTCCTCTCCCTTCTGCTCGCGGCGGGCAAAAAGCCAGGACCGGACTCCGCCGCCCGCCTGTCGGCCGCGGCCGCCGCGTTGACCCTGGCTTTCTCCCGCACGTTCTGGTCGCAGGCCGTCGGGGTGGAGGTCTATTCCCTGCACTTGCTGCTCGTGTCGCTCGTGCTCTTCGCGTTCCTGCGGGCCTTGCCCGACGGCGCCTTCGCCGCGGGGTCCGTAAGCGACCCGGCCCCCCGGCGGAAGGCTTGGTGCTTCTTCGCGTTCGTGCTGGGCCTGAGCTTCGCGAACCACATGACGACCTTGCTGCTGCTGCCGGGGTTGCTTTACGCCTACTTCGCCGCGCACGGGCGGGGGCCGTCCGCCTGGAAGAACGCCGGGCGCGTCCTGCCGTTCTTTGTGCTCGGGCTTGTGCCTTACTTGTACCTGCCCTTGCGCGCCGCCGCGCATCCCGCGCTGAACTGGGGGGCGATCGTCGACGCGCGCAGTTTCTACTGGCATGTCGCGGGCAAGCAATACAGCGGGTGGATGTTCTCTTCGCTCGAGCCCGCCGCCCGGCAGTTCGCCCTGTTTTCGGAGACCTTGCCCTCCGAGTTCGGCTACCTGGCGCTGCTCCCCGCGTTCGCGGGCCTGATCGCGCTGTTACGGGGCGCGCGGCGGATTTTCGCCTTCACCGTCCTCCTGTTCGCCGGTTGCCTGCTCTACGCCATCAACTACGACATCCACGACATCGTCAATTATTTCCTGCTCGCCTATGTCGTGGTGGCCTTGTGGGCCGCTTTCGGTCTTCGCGCCCTGCTGGACCCCGCGGGTTCCGGGCGCCGCGCCGTCCGGGTCACGGCCGCGGCCCTGGCCGCGCTGGGTTTTCTCGGGCCGCTGGCGTTGCATTACCGCGCGGTGGATGAAAGCGGCAACTACGCCGTCGAGGATTACGCGCGCAACGTTCTGACCGGGGTCGGTTCCAACGCCGTGATCCTAACCACCCAGTGGGATCATTTCATCGCCGCCGCCTGGTACCTGCAGGTCGTCGAGGGAGAGCGCTCCGACGTGGTGCTGGTCGACCGGGAACTTTTGAGGCGGTCGTGGTATTACCGTTATTTGTCGCGGCGGCACCCCTGGCTGACGGAGGCGTCGCGCGCCGAGATCGCGGCCTTGCTCCCGGAGCTCGACAAGTTCGAGCGCGGACTTCCCTACGACCCCGCCGTCATCCAGTCCGCCTTCGAGAACGTCGTGCGCAGCCTGATCGCGAACAGCCTGAAGACGCGGCCGGTGTACGTCACTCCGGAGATCGAACCCGCTTATCTGGGGGGACTCGGGCGTCTTCCCCAGGGGCCCGTCTTCCGGTTGTACGAGGTTCCCGCCGACGGGAGCTCCCCTCCCTTCGTGCCCCGTGAAATCTTCTTCCGTCCCTTCCCCAAGGACAACGACTATTTCCGGATCCTGGCCGGGTACTACGCCATGGCGCACGCCAACCAGGGATTGCTCTTGGGCATGCGCGGCGAACTCGAAGGCAGCGAATATTTCCTGCGCAAGGCGCTCGCTCTCAAGCCCGATTCCCGCGAGATCGCGACGTGGCTGGGGCAGGTGGAACGGGCCCGCGCCGCCGTCCGCCCCTAACGGGCGCCGCGACTTTTCATCATCTTACCTTTACGCCTGTCATGTCCGCTTCGTTCCGCACGTCCCTCCGCGCAAGGCGTCCGGACGGAAGTGGAATCCGCCAGGAGGTCCCATGAAAAGCTTACCCCGCGCGAACTGGCTTGGCCTGGGCCTGGCCTTGGCCGCTTTCGCGGCATATTGGGCGACCCTGGCGCCCGCCGTCCAGCCTGAGGATAGCGGGGAAATCGCGGCGTCCCTTTATATGCTGGGTGTCGTTCATCCGTCCGGATACCCCCTGTTCACGTTGTTGGGAGGAGCCTTTTCCCACCTTCCGCTCGGAGTGACGGTCATCTGGAGGCTAAACCTTTTCGTGGCATTGCTGTGCGCGGCCGCGGTTTTCCTGTTTTACCGCTTGTTCCTGTTTTTGCTCGCGGAACATCCTGCCGAGGCTTCGAAACCCCTGCCGGCCGCGCAGGGAAAAGCCCGCAGACAGAAGGGCGTCCATCCCCCGCCGCCCGCGGAGCCCTTGCGGAACCAGCTCGCCGCCGCCACGGCCGCCTTGCTGCTGGCGTTTTCAAGAACGTTCTGGTCCGAGGCTCTTTCGCTTGAGGTCTATGCCTTTCATCTCGTTTTTCTCGCGGGCGTGACGCTGCTTTTTCTGCGTTCGCTCGGCCTTCATGCCCGCGGTCCGTCAGGGGCCGCGCATCGCGCCTGGATTCTCTTCGCCTTCTCGCTGGGCCTCAGCTTTTCGAACCACATGATGACGGTGCTGCTGGCACCGGCCTTCCTGTATCTCTATTTCTCCACGCACGGCGCGGGGCGCGTCGCCTGGGCGAAGATCGGCGGGGCCGTGCTCCCGTTCCTGGCCAGCCTCTCGCTGTATCTTTACCTTCCGTTGCGGGCCGCGCAAAAGCCCCTGATGAACTGGGGGGATCCCTCGTCCGCCGGAAATTTCTGGCGGCACGTGACCACCGAACAATATCGGTACAAGATGTTTTCGTCGCCGGACGTCGCCTTCCGGAAGTTGGGCGACTTTCTCTCCCAGTTTCCCCAGCAATTCGCCTATGTCGGGCTTGCGCTGGCGGCGGTCGGGGTGTGGACGCTGCTGCGGCGCAACCGCCGCATGCTGGTTTTTTCCACGCTGGTTTTCATCGGATGCGTCCTGTACGCCGTCAACTACGACTTTGACGATCCCAACTTTTACCTCAACGCCTACGCCGCCACCGCCGTCTGGATGCTTTACGGGCTGCGCGCGACGCTGGAGGCCGCCCGCGGACGGCGCGGGATCGCATTTGCCGGCATCCTGTGCGGCGCGCTGGTCCTATTCTCCGCGGGAATCAACTACCGCGCGGTCGACCAGAGCGACGACTACGCCGTGGAGGATTACGTGAAAAACACGCTGGAAGGACTCGCTCCGAACGCGGTTCTTTTCACCGGCCAATCGCGCAACCTGTCGCTTCCGGCCGACTACTATCAATGGGTCGAAAAGTTCCGTCCCGACGTCGTGCTGCTGGATTATAAAATGATGACGGGATCCTTCTGGTATTATGAATTGATCGAGCGGCGGCATCCGCACTTTTTCGCGGGTTCGCGCCCCGAAATCGAGGCCTACTTCCGGAGCGCGCGCGCGTTTCGCGAATCCGGCGATCCCGACGCGGGGCCGCTGCTCCTGCAGTTCATGCGCCTGATGCAGGGCATCCTGGCGCGGGCAAGCCAGGCCCGGCCCGTCTACGCGACGTTCGACATCCAGCCTGAATACATGGAAGGATTTCACGCCGTTCCCTCGGGCCTCGTCATTCGCTTGCTGCCGGCCCCTCCCTCGAACTGGGATCCCGCTTCGCGCCTGGTTTATCGGCCTTTCACCCGCGCCACCCCGGACATCGAGGAGATCCGCGGCTATTATGCGAACGCCCTGCTCAACCAGGGCATTTACATGGCCCTGGCCCGGCACGACACCGCCAGGGGAACGGGACTTATACGCGAAGCATTGGTTTTCAAGCCGGAATTTCCGCCGGCGACCGACTGGCTGCGCAACCTGGGCGCGCGGTAAACACTACCTTTTGCTCCCATGTCCACCTCGTTCCAGGACGTCCTCCTCAAGGTCAAGGAAGGCGCCGACATCGTGCAGATCGTCGGCCAGTACGTTTCGCTGAAGCGCGCGGGGTCGGTGTACAAGGGCGTGTGCCCGTTCCACAACGACCGCGACCCCAGCATGAACGTGAATCCCCGCATGGGCATTTACAAGTGCTTCGCCTGCGGCGCGGGCGGCGACGCCATCAAGTTCGTGCAGGAGTTCGAGAAGCTGGGCTTCGTCGAGGCGCTCCGCCTCGTGGCCTCGAAGGCCGGCATCGCCATCCCCGACACCTTCGGCGCGGGCGACAAGGGAGGGGGAGAGCAAACCGCCGCGGTGATGCAGGCCAACCAGATCGCCCTGCAGGTGTATACCGAGTCGTTCGAAAAGACCCCCGCCTGGCAGAAGTACGCCGAGGAGCGCGGGCTCGCCCGCGAAACGATCAAGCATTTTCAGATCGGCTGCGCGCCCGAATCGCCGGACCGCATCCGCCAGTTGGCGGAAGGGAAAAAGGTCCCGGGCAAGGCCTTCGTCGAGGCGGGCATTCTGGGGGTGGCGGCGGGCGGCCGGGTCTACGACCGGTTCGGCGGGCGCCTGGTCTTTCCGATCTTCAACCTGTCCGGCCGCGTGATCGCCTTCGGCGGGCGCATCGCCCCGGGGCGCGAGGGGGCGAAGTACATCAACACGCCCGAGTCGCCGCTCTACCACAAGGGTCGCGTGCTCTACGGGTTCAACTCGGCCCGCGCCGCCGTGGATCAAAGCGGCGAGGCCGTGGTGGTCGAGGGCTACATGGACCTGGTCACGCTGTGGCAGTTCGGCGTGAAGAACGCGGTGGCCGTGTGCGGCACCGCGCTGACGAAGGACCACGCCCAGATGCTCACGCGCTTCGCCAAGAAGGTGTTTCTGTTCTTCGACGGCGACACCGCGGGCCGCACCGCGGTGCGGCGCAGCCTCGAGCCCCTGCTGGCGCAGGGCGTCGAGGTGCGCGTGCCCGTTCTTCCCGGCGCGGAGGACCCCGACAGCTATGCGCGCTCGCATACCCCCGAGGAGTTGCGCGCGCTGTTCGAGGCTTCCGACGATTTGCCCGGTTTCCTGATCCGGGCCGCCGGCAAGCCTCCCGAGGCCCTCAGCGCCGAACAAAAGGACGGCGTCGTCCGCGAGGCCGCCGCGCTGCTGGCCAATCACCCCTCGGCCGACGTGCGCGAGTCGCACCTGCAAAGCCTGCGGCAACGCTTGGGGTTGCGGGCGGCAGTCCCGCGCGGCGGTTTGGCCGCGCGCCCCGCCGGGAAACCCGTCTTGCAGGACGGCCTGCTCGGCCTCTTCGTGCCCGAATCGCGGGTCGCGCTGAAAAACGAGGACAAGCCCGAGTGGCAATTGCTGCAGCTTCTCCTCTACCATCCGGAGCAAACCGCCGAGGCCGCGGTGAACCTCAACCTGGACTGGTTCTTCGACGAGCGCGTGCGCGAGATCGTGGACTACATCCAGGCCTTGCTTATCGAAGGCGGGATGGACCTTCGCGTATTGGTCGAGAGGGTCCCCGATCCCTTGAAGGACGCCCTCGCTTCCATCGTGGCCCTGGAGAAGGAGGAGGTTCCGGGACTCGTCCTGAGAAAGTTGGGCGACTATCGGGACGCGCTGGAATTGCGGTATCTGCGCAAGGAAAAGCTGGCCGCGCAGACGCTGGCCCAGGCCGTCGAGATCCAAAAGCGGATCGATGCGTTGAATGCGGGGAAGGTGGGGTAGGTAGGAAGGGTTGCTAGTTGTTGGTTGTTAGTTCTCGGTGGTTTGTACCCCCGGGGGAACGTTTGAGGCGCCACCCCCCACGCTTTACTCCAACAACCAACAACCGAGAACCAACAACCCCTATTTCACGATTTTTCAGCCAAATAGCCATCTTGGCCCATTAGTATTATGTTGAAATCAGAAGGATTTCACGTCATGTCTCCCGCCGCTTCCCCCTCCCCGCCTCCCATCCCGACCCCGGGCGCCGGCCTTAAGCTGCCTCCTCCCATCGAGGTGCCGGATTCGCTACCCTCACCGGAGGAGATGAAGGGCCCGGAGATCGAGCGCAGCCTCGATCGCGCCAAGGAAAACCTGCTCGCCTACATCGAGGAACGCCATCCCGACTGCGACACGGCCCTGCTGCGCAAGGCCGTCGATTTCACGGTGCTGGCCCACAAGGACCAGTTCCGGCATTCGGGAATGCCCTACGCCGAGCACCCCTTCGAGGTGGCGAAACTGCTGGCCGACTTCAACATGGACACGGTGACCATCGTGGCCGGGCTGCTGCACGACGTCGCCGAGGACACCCTGCACGGCGTGACGGAGATCCGCGAGGAATTCGGCGAGGAAGTGGCGTTCCTGGTCGAGGCCGTGACGAAGATCACGGCGCTGGGAAGCCGCTCGCGCGTGGAACAGCAGGCGGAGACCTTTCGCAAGATGCTGGTCAGCATGGCGAAGGACCTGCGCGTGATCATGATCAAGTTCGCGGACCGCCTGCACAACATGCGGACGCTGAGCTACCACCGCAACGAGGAGAAGCGGCGCGCCATCGCGGCGGAGACCCTGGAGGTGTACGCGCCGCTGGCGCATCGCTTCGGCCTGGGCCAGGTCAAGTGGGAGCTCGAGGACCTTTCGTTCAAGTACCTGAAGCCCGACGCCTACAAGAGCCTCGTGCACAAGGTGGTGGAAAAGCGCCTGGAGCGCGAGGAATACGTGCGCAGCATCCTGGGCCCGGCCAAGGAGGCGCTGGCGAAGGCCGGCCTCGAGGCCCAGGTGTTCGGGCGTCCCAAGCATCTTTACAGCATCTATTCCAAGATGCAGAGCCGCAACTGCCAGTTCGAGGACATCTACGACCTGCACGCGCTCCGCATCATCGTGAAGACGGTGGGGGATTGCTACGCCGTGCTCGGCGCGATGCACGCCCTGTGGTCGCCCCTCCAGTCCCGCTTCAAGGACTACATCGCCACGCCGAAGTCGAACCATTACCAGAGCCTGCACACGACGGTGATCGGGCCCGGCGGAAAGGCCATCGAGGTCCAGATCCGCACCCATGAGATGGACCTGGTGGCCGAGCAGGGCATCGCCGCCCACTGGGGCTACAAGGAAGGCTCCTCCAGCCGGGAGATCGGCAAGGAAAACACCTGGCTGAAGCAGGTCGTGGAGTGGCAGAAGGACCTGACCGATTCCGAGGAGTTCATGGAATATTTCCGGCGCGACCTGGCGCCCAGCGAAATCTTCGTGAACACGCCCAAGGGCCAGATCATCCAGCTTCCCCAGGGCGCGACCGCGCTCGATTTCGCCTTCGCCCTGCACTCGGAGCTCGGCCTGCATTGCGTCGGGGCCCGGGTGGACGGGGTCATGGTGCCCCTGCACCGCCCCCTGCAAAGCAACGAACGCGTCGAAATCCTCAAGTCCGATTCGCAGCATCCTTCCCAGGACTGGCTGTCGATCGTCGTCACCACCAAGGCCAAGCACCACATCCGCCGCTGGCTGCGCACCGAGGAATCGGCGCACAGCATCCAGCTGGGCAAGGAGATGATGGAGCGCGAGTTCCGCCAGGCGCGCGTCGCGTCGGAGCATCAGGCCGACCTGGCGCCGTTCACCGCGAAGTTCGGCGTGCAGAACTGGGAAACGCTGTGGGAGAAGCTCGGGCACGGGGAACTCTCCCTGGGGGCCGTCTCGGCCGTCGTGCAGGAGCTCAGCCCCATGCGGCCCAAGCCCTCCATGCTGAGCCGCATCGGCATCCGCAGGCCCTCGAAGCCGGTCGTCGACTCGGTGCTCGTGTCGGGGCTGGGAAACATGCTCATTCGCTTCGCCACCTGCTGCCACCCGGTGCCGGGCGACCGCATCATCGGCTACGTGACGCGCGGGCGCGGGGTTTCGGTTCACCGCGCGAACTGCCCCGAGGGACTGAACCTGACGCGCGACAAGGAGCGCATCGTCCCCGTGCAGTGGAGCGTGGACGCGGGGCAGACTTTCGACGCGCATCTCGAAATCACCGCCAAGGACCGCTCCGGGCTGCTGCGCGACCTCACCGACGTGTTCTCGAAGGTGGGCGTCAACGTCGAGCGCGCCAGCATCGTGACCTTGCGCGACCAGGTGCGCAACCGCTTCCGCGTGCAGGTTCGCGACCTGGACCAGATCGAGGAGACCATGGAGCGCCTGCGCAAGGTGCCGAGCGTTTACGCCGTGAGCCGAAGGACGTCGGGGGCTTGACACCGCTACGCGGGCCATCCTTCGTCGTTGTTAGTTGTTGGTTGTTGGTTGAATGTTAGGACGGGCGGGTGCCCGTCGAGTAAAAAGGAAATACAAAAAACCGCTATGTCCTACACCAACAACCAAGAACCAACAACCAACAACTCTTCGCGTTCCTTATGAATCCTTTCCTGCACAACCGCCTCTTCTTCGCCCGCATTCGCGGGGCGGCCTACGAGCGCTCCCGCCTGCGCTTTCGCGAGGCGCGCGCGCTGTTTCCGGAGAACGGCTCGCCGCGGCGCGACTTCCTGCACGCCCTCGGCGCCCTGCTCGTCGAGCTCGAAACCGTGCGCGAGTACGCCGCCGACGCGGTGCGCGGCCTGGAGCGCGGGCGCGTGGGCCGCTTCCGCGACGACCGCCGCCGCGGCATCCTCGAGGAGGAAATCGTCCTGCAGTATTTTTGCGAGGAAATGGAAACCCAGGCGCGCTTCCTGCGGATGCGGGTGGAAACCGACCTGCGCATCCGCGTCTACCGCGAGCGCATCCGCCGCATCCGCAAGGCCCGTTTGCGCGACCCCGACGCCCGCGCCCACCTGCCCGGCATCCTGGATTCGCTGGGAGGGCTCGCCGAGGCAGAATTAGGCGATTTTCGCCGTATTCTTGACATGATGGAGCGCCGTTTCGAAGTGGGAGACCGCCTGATGAAGGTCCTGCGCGACAAAATGGTGGACGAGGCCCACGCGGCGGAGACTGCTGCCTAGCCCCGATTGCGGTTTTCGACGCATCCGTAGGGGCGGATCATGATCCGCCCTTGGTGCGAACCGCAATGGGGGCGATTCAGGGCAAAGTTGCCATTCCCAGGAAGCGCCTGCGACCCGGCGGCCGCGGGGACCCCGGCGCCCCGCCCCTTCTTGGCGTTCTGCCCCCCATTAACTACCTTTGCGGCTCCTTTTTTGCGAGCGAAAGCCCCAATTTAGGGCTTTTTCACTTTTTTAGCGGGATTCGGCACCATGAGACCCTTAGACAACCTGCGTAACATCGGCATCAGCGCCCATATCGACTCCGGCAAGACGACCTTGACCGAGCGCATCCTGTTCTACACGGGCATGATCCACCAGATTCACGAGGTGAAGGGCAAGGACGGCGTCGGCGCCACCATGGACTCCATGGACCTCGAGCGCGAGCGCGGCATCACCATCCAGTCCGCGGCGACGCGCGTGGCCTGGAAGAAGGCCCCCTACTATCTGGGCAATGAGGCCAAGGGAATCGACATCAACATCATCGACACCCCGGGCCACGTGGACTTCACCATCGAGGTGGAGCGCTCGCTCCGCGTGCTCGACGGGGCCGTGCTCGTGCTCTGCGGCGTTTCGGGCGTGCAGTCCCAGTCGATCACGGTGGACCGCCAGATGCGCCGCTACAGCGTGCCGCGCGTGGCGTTCATCAACAAGCTCGACCGCCAGGGCGCGAACCCCTACCGCGTGACGGAGCAGCTGCGCGAGAAGCTCGCCCACAACGCCGTGATGATGCAGGTTCCCATCGGCCTCGAGGACAAGCTCGAGGGCCTGGTCGACCTGGTCACCCTGAAGGCCTACAAGTTCGAGGGCCCCAACGGCGAAAACATCCTCGAGGTCCCGATCCCCGGCGATCTGCAGGGCACCGTGGACGAGCGCCGGGCGATGCTGCTCGACAACCTGTCCAACTTCAACGACGAGCTCACCGAGCTGATCCTCGAGGAGAAGGAGATTCCCGAGAAGCTCCTGCGCGACGTGATCCGCAAGGCCACCGTGGACATGGTGCTGACCCCGGTGTTCATGGGCTCGGCCTTCAAGAACAAGGGCGTCCAGCTCCTGCTCGACGGCGTGGCGGACTTTTTGCCCAGCCCCTACGACGTGCACAACTACGCGCTCGACATCGCGAACCACGAAGAGAAGATCGAGATGGAGTCGGACGCGACCAAGCCCTTCGTGGGCTACGCGTTCAAGCTCGAGGAAGGCCGCTTTGGCCAGCTCACCTACCTGCGCATCTACCAGGGCAAGGTCGAGAAGGGCAAGCCCATCTACAACCAGACCACGAAGAAGAAACACAACGTGGGCCGCCTCGTGCGCATGCACGCCAACGAAATGGGCGACATCACCGTCGCCGAGGCGGGCGACATCGTCGCGCTCTTCGGCATCGACTGCGCGACGGGCACCACCTTCACCGACGGCACGCTCGAGGTGAACATGACCTCGATGCACGTGCCGAGCGCCGTGATCGACCTCGTGATCGAGGCCAAGAACCGCGACCACCTGGCCAACCTGTCGAAGGCGCTCAACCGCTTCACGAAGGAAGACCCCACGTTCCGCGTCAAGCTGGACGAGGAATCGGGCCAGACCATCATCTCCGGCATGGGCGAGTTGCACCTCGACGTGTACATCGAGCGCATGCGCCGCGAGTACGGCGTCGACCTGACCACGGGCCGCCCGCAGGTGGCGTACCGCGAGACCATCACCCAGAAGGCGACCTTCAACTACACGCACAAGAAGCAGACCGGCGGTTCCGGCCAGTTCGCGCGCGTCGCCGGTTACATGGAGCCGATTCCCGAAGGGGACGAGGGCGACCAGGACTACCAGTTCGTCGACAATATCGTCGGCGGCGTGATCCCGCGCGAATACATTCCGTCCTGCGACAAGGGCTTCCAGGGATGCCTTCCCAGCGGGTCGTTGATCGGCTTCCCGATCGTGCGCATGCGCTGCGTGATCGACGACGGCGCGCAGCACCCGGTGGACTCCAGCGACATCGCCTTCCAGCTCGCCGCCCGCGGCGGGTTCCGCGATGCCTACCCGAAGGCCAAGCCGCAAATCCTCGAGCCCATCATGAAGCTCGAAGTCTCGACCCCCACCGAGTTCCAGGGCTCGGTGATGGGCCAGATCAACCAGAAGCGCGGCATGATCGTCGGTTCGACCGAGGAAGCCAACTTCACCATCATCCAGGCCGAGGTGCCGCTGTCCGAAATGTTCGGCTACGCCACGGATCTCCGTTCGCTCACGCAGGGCAAGGCGGAGTTCACCATGGAGTTCGAGAAGTACTCCCCGGTGCCGAAGATGGTCAGCGAGGAACTGATCAAGAAGTACAGCTCGAAGGCCGGCGGCCGCGCCGAGTCCTAAAAGCGCGCCATTTGCGCCTTTCGAAAAGCCCCGGTCTCCGGGGCTTTTTTTGTTTTATTGACGGCATGGACATGGTTCTTTTCCGGCTGGCGCTCGAGCAGTCCCCCCTGAGCATCCAGATCTTCGATGCGGCGGGCGATGCGGTGTTCGCCAACGCGGCCTGGGAAAAGATGTGGGAATCCGAACGCAAGGACCTGCGGGGCTACAACATCCTTCGGGATCCCCAGATCGAGGCCATGGGTCTGATGGGCATGATCCGGAAGGCCTTCGAGGGAGAGGGGACGGACATTCCCGAGACCCTCTACGATCCGCGGAAGAACGGCAAGGAGGGGCGCCCCCGCTGGACCAGCGGCGTTTTGTACCCGCTCCGCGACGAAGCGGGCGCCTTGGCGGGCGTGGCCCTCGTGCACCGCGATATCACCGGCCGGGCGTCGGCCGCCGAAGCCTTGCGGGGGCTCAACACCGAGCTGGAGCGCGAGGTCGCCGAGGAAGAGCGCCGTCTCCGGGAGACCGCGCGCGAGATCGAGATGCTCTCCCGGTCGATGTCGCAGGACCTGCGCGCGCCGGCGCGGCACATCGGCAGCTTTCTGGAGCTGCTGCGGGCCAAGGCGGCCCCCGTCCTTGACGCGGAGGGGCGACGGTACCTCGACATCATTTCCGATTCGGTGGAGCGCCTGGACGGCCTGATCACCGACCTGGTGGCCTTTTCCAGCACCGGCCAGCGGGAGCTTCACAAAATGCCGTGCAACATGAACGCGGTGGTGGCGCAGTGCGTGCGCGACCAGAAGCTGGCGCTTTCGGGCCATGGGCGCGCGATCGCCTGGGAAGTCGCCGACCTGCCCGAATGCGTGGCGGACCTGGCGTTGATGCGCGAGGCCTGGGGGCATTTGATCGGCAACGCCGTCAAGTTCACCGAAGGAACGCCCGGCGCCCGCATCGAAATCGGCGCCGAACGGGACCCCGCGCCTCCCGGCGCGCCGGTCTATTTCATCCGGGACAACGGCGCGGGATTCGACGCGAAGTACGCGGGCAAATTATTCGGGCTGTTCCAGCGCCTGCACGGCGCGCAGGAGTTTCCCGGCAGCGGGATCGGGCTGGCCACGGTCCGCCGCATCCTTCATCGCCACCGGGGGTGGGTGCGCGCCGAGGGCGAAACGGGCAAGGGCGCGACCTTTAGGTTTTCGTTACCGGCGTAATACCGCGACGAATTCCCCCGTTTCCCGGGGCGTTTGTTAAGCTAAGGGTATGTTCGCCTTGTTTCGCGCCCGGATTCATTGGCTCGTGCTGATCGCCCTCGTCCTGGCGCCTTCGCGGTGTACGACTTCCTCGGGGCCTTGTTCCTGCGCGCTCTCAAGATGCTGGTGGTACCCCTGATCCTTTCCGCCGTGATCCACGCGGTGTCGGGAATGGGCGGGGGAATCGGCCGCATGGGGGCCAAGGCCCTCGGGTTCTTTCTGCTTTCGAGCACTTTGGCGGTGCTGACGGGCCTCCTCTGGGTCAACGTGATGCATCCCGGAATCGTGGACGGGGCTCCCGCCCGCGACCTTGTCGGCCTGAAGACCTCCGCCGACACGGCGTTGCAGGGGATATCGGCCGCCTCGGGCGCTGATCTGACCGGGCTGTTCCTGCGCATGGTCCCCGAGAACGTCGTCGCCTCGGCGGCGGCCGGCGACATGCTGGCCCTCATCGTCTTCGCCGTGCTTTACGGCCTGGTCCTCGCCCGCCTGCCCGCCGGCGTCCGCGACGCCCAGCGCGGCTTCTGGAAGGGCGTGCATGACGCGATGATCCTGATGACGAAGGCCGTCATGCTGTTCGCCCCCCTGGGCGTCTTCGGACTCGTGGCGCGCTCCTTGTCCACCGCGGGGTTTTCCGCCTTGGGCCCGTTGATGGGATTTTTCCTCACCGTGGTCCTGGCCCTCTCCACCCACCTGTTCGTCACTTTGCCCGCGCTGCTGTTCTTCCTGGGCCGCGTGAATCCCTGGCGGCACTTTCGCTTCATGGGCGAGGCGCTCGTGATGGCCTTCACGACCAGTTCCTCCAACGCCACCTTGCCCAAGACCCTGGAATGCCTCACCCGTTCGGGCGTGCCGCCCAAGGTCAGCAACTTCGTCACGCCGCTGGGAGCCAGCCTCAACATGGACGGCACGGCGCTGTACGAATGCGTGGCTGCGCTGTTCATCGCCCAATGCTACGGGCTCGACTTGAGTTTCGGGGTCCAGTTCACCGTGGTCCTGGTGGCGCTGGTTTCATCCACCGGGGTGGCGGGAATCCCCTCGGCCAGCCTGGTGGCCATCGCGACCATCCTGGCCGCCATCGGCCTGCCGGCCGAGGGTCTCGGTCTCATCCTCGCCGTCGACCGCCTGCTCGACATGTGCCGCACGGCCGTCAACGTCTACAGCGATTCCTGCGCTTCGGCGATATTGGCGCGGGGGTTCAGGGAAGAGGCGTGAGGTAATAGGTAGGAGGTAAGAGGTAAGAGAACTGGTCGGAGGGTCTCCTCCTACCTCCTACCTAATCGCCTAACTTTATCCCCAACCCGCCCGTCTTCAGCCAGGCGCTAATGTCCTTGCCCGGCGGCAACTTCAGGCGGTGCGCGTCGATTCCCCCGTCGGCCATCCACGAAAGCACCTTCGCCGATTCCGCCTCGCCCGCGGCGTCGCCGCTGAACGCCACGTACACCGACTTGTTCTGGAAGCGCGGCACCCATTCCGGATTAAAGCCCGCCGCCTCGGCGACTCCCACCGCCGGAAACCCCGCCTCGATCAAGGTGAGCGTGTCCAGGACGTTCTCGCATAAGTAGAGACGTCCGGGCTGACCGTCGAGCAAAGGGGCGTTGTAGGGGCAGGGAACGGCCTCCGCGAATCCGGTGCGTCCCGCCAACGACAGCACGGGAGGCTTCACGGCGGGGTCCAGGGCATAGGCCTGCAGGTAGGCGGGACGCGGCTCCGGCTGATGCTCGATGTCGAACCAGGGAATCAGGAGGGTATGGCGGTAAAAGCGGAGGTTGCCCTCGGTGTTGACAAGGCCCCAGGCCCGCCGGTCTAGAAAGGAAAAACGGTCGCTCAGCGCCTGTCCGGCCTTGCGGTAATCTTCCACGACGCGCAGCCCCTGGGCCTCCCAGGTCTTTTTGAAAACGCGCCGGGCCTTGAGCCAGGCCGCCGCCTTGCCGCGCACGGGCGCGCAGGCCGCCAGCAAGGCTTCCAGGCCGTCGGCGATGGTGGGAATGGGTGAGGACATGGGAGTAACTTACTCAAAGTTGTCGGTTGTCGGTTGTCGGTTGTTGGTTGTGGAAGGAAGCGTGGGGTTCACGGGGTTCCGTGACAACTAACAACCAACAACCAACAACGACGAAGTTTAGTCCACGAAGCTATTTTCCTCCTCATGCCCCTGCAAATCCTCGAAAACGTCATCCTGGCCCCCTATACCACCTTTCAGGTGGGCGGGCCCGCGCGGTGGTTTTGCGCGCCGGCTTCGCGTGGAGAATTCGCGGAGGCGCGGGCGTTCGCGGAAAAGCACGGCGTTCCGACCTTCATTCTGGGGAAGGGCAGCAACCTGGTGGTATCGGATGCCGGCCACCCTGGGCTGGTGGTGTACACCGGCGCGTTCAACGGCGTCTCGTGGGAGGGCGCGCGGGCGACCGCGCAATGCGGGGCGCTGCTCTGGGACGTCGTGGGCCAATCGGTGGAACGCGGCCTGCGCGGCATGCAGAACCTGGCGGGCATCCCGGGCACCTTGGGCGGGGGAACCTATATCAACGCCGGGGCCTTCGATCAGGAATTGAAGGACGTCGTCACGGAAGTGACCTCCATGCGGCGCGACGGTTCGCTGGCGGTCCGGACGGGCGAGGAATGCCGCTTCGGTTACCGGCGCTCGTTGTTTTGCGATGCCCGCGAATGGATCCTCGAGACGAAAATGGAGCTCCGGCCCGGCGATCCGTCGCCGGAAGCGCGCGCGATGCTGCGCGCCGAGATGGAGGCGATCGTGGCCCGGCGCGTGGCGCGGCAGCCCCTGCATTTGCCCAATGCCGGCAGCATGTTCAAGCGGCCCCCCGGAAACTATGCGGGAGCGCTGATCGAGGCCGCGGGGCTCAAGGGCTTCGCCATGGGCCGCGCCGGCATTTCGGACAAGCACGCGAACTTCACCGTGAACCTGGGCGGCGCCACCGCGCAGGAAATCTGGGATCTCACCAGCGAGGTCATCCTACGCGTTCGGGCGCACAGCGGGATCACGCTGGAGAGGGAACCGATTTTCGTGGGGGATTTTTTGCCCTGGCCACGGCCGTAAGGGCGCGATGATTCAGCCGTAAACGGCTTCATGCCTTTGGCATAATCGCGCCCTTACAAAAAATCCCCACGAAAATCGGCTAAACGATTTCCCGGAACCCCGTCTCCTCGGCTGTCACGCCGTCCTTCCGCCGGTCCAGCTTGGTGAGAACCCACTGGCCTTCCTTGCGATTGCATTGCAGGACGAGGCCGGTGAACGGGGGAGAGTCGATTGGCCCGGCCCAATGGAACCGGCGGCCTTCCCACTCGGGTTCGGGAACGCCCGCTTCGCGCAGGTGGCTTTCCGCCAGGTCGATCAGGTCGGCGGGTTGAAAATGCAGGCATTTGCCCGCTTCCGCGGGATGCGCGGCTGAATTCCCAGGTGCGTCGGACATGCCGTAAAACTACAAACCCGGCTGAAAAACTATCTTGACCCCATGCCTATCGACGAGGATTCCAATTTCAATCACTTTGCCCGTCCGATCCCGGAAGACGGCCTTTTTGCGAGGCTTTCGGGGCACATGACGGGCATGTCGCGTTTTCTGGCGGGGATCCCGGAAGAAAAGGCCGGCTACGCCTACGCTCCCGAAAAGTGGACCGTCCGGCAGGTCGCGGGGCATATCTGGGCGTCCCATCGGATTTTCGTGACGCGCGTCGTGGCGATCGCGCGCGGGGAGACACAGCCGCTTCCCGGCTACGATGAAAACGCCTACGCGCGCGGCTGGCCCGGCCCGGACGTGACCTTGGCGGACCTGGCGGAGGCCTATACGGCCGAGGCGAAGGCCACGCAGATCTGGTACCTCCTGCTCGAGGAAGAAGAGCTGCGGCGCGAAGGAACCGCCAACGGCAAGCGGGTGCGGGCGGAGCAGTTGCTGCGCGCCCTGATCGGGCATGAATCCCACCACCGCAAAATCCTGGTCGACCGCTATGGGATTGCACCCCCGGCCGTTCCCGCCGGTGAAATCGAAGAACCCGCATGAAAATCGTTTCCCTGAAATCCGCCAACTTCCTGAAGCATCCCGAGGTGGCGCTGCTGCGCGGCCGCGAGCCGAGCCCGTCGCCCGAGGTGCAGAAAACCGTCTGGGACATCCTGGCCCGCGTACGCGCGGAGGGCCATGCCGCGGTGCTGGACTACGCGCGGCGCTTCGACGGGCTCAAGGGGGGGCTGCAGGTGACCCCGGCGGAGTTGCGCAAGGCCGCGGACCGGGTTTCGCCCGCGGTGCGCGCCGCGATCAAGAAGGCGATCGCCAACGTGAGGGCCTTCCACTTGAAGCAGCGCGAGAAGTCCTGGGATTTCCGCGGCGCGCACGGGGAGACTTTGGGCCAGATCATCCGCCCGCTCCAGCGCGTGGGCATCTACGTGCCGGGCGGCGCGGGCGTGTACCCGTCGACCTTGATCATGAACGCCGTGCCCGCGCGCGTGGCGGGCGTGCCCGAGATCGCGATGATCTCGCCCTGCGCGCAGGGCCTTGACCCCGCGGTGGCCTGCGCGGCGCGCGAGCTGGACGTCTCCGAGATCTACAAGACGGGCGGGGCGCAGGCGGTGGGCCTGCTGGCCTACGGCACCGAAAAGGTCCGCCGCGTGGACAAAATCGTCGGTCCGGGCAACGTCTATGCCGCCTTGGCGAAGAAGGAAGTCTTCGGGACCGTCGACATCGACATGATCGCCGGCCCCTCCGAAATCCTCGTGATCTTCGACGAGACCGCCGATCCCGACTGGATCGCGGCGGACCTGCTGTCGCAGGCCGAGCACGGCTCCGGCTACGAGGCCGTGATCGGCGTGACCACGTCGCTGCGGGCGGCGAAGTGGGTCGCGGAGTGCGCGCGCGCGCAGGCCGAGTCCTCGCCGAAGCGCGTCGTGGTGGAGAAGGCGCTGGAGCGCTTCGGCCGCATCTTCGTGGTTCCTGATTTCAAGACCGGGTGCGAGCTGGCGAACGCGCTTGCGCCCGAGCATCTCGAGATCGTCACGCGGAACCCGCGCGCGTTGCTGCCCGGGATCCGCAACGCCGGGGCGATTTTCCTGGGCCCGTATTCCTCGGAACCCGTGGGCGATTACTTCGCCGGCCCCAACCACGTGCTGCCCACCAATGGCTCGGCCCGCTTTTTTTCGCCGCTGGGCGTCTACGACTTCTACAAGCGCACGAGCCTGATCGAGTACACGCCGCGAGCTCTGAGCAAGGAGGGCGCGAAAATCGCCGCCCTGGCCGATGCCGAAGGGTTCTTCCACCACGCGGCGGCCGTGCGAAAAAGAATGTAAGATTGCCATCCCCCGGGAATTAGCTCAGTCTGGTAGAGCATCTGCTTTGGGAGCAGAGGGTCGTCAGTTCGAATCTGGCATTCCCGACCATTTTATCGAACAAAAAAAAGACTCCCCGAACGGGGAGTCTTTTTTTTGTTCGGTGGCGGTCCGGTTTAGCGGGCCAGCGGAACCTTGCGGTGCAGGCTTTGGAAGGCCTTGCCTTGGGCGTCGAGCAGGTCCATGCGGACCAGGTAGAGGCCGGAGCCGATGCCCTGGCCGTTGCCCGCGACGCCGTTCCAGGCGACGCGGCCCGCACCGGCCAGGACCGTGCGGTTCCACACGTTGCGGCCGTGCATGTCCATGACGGACACGCGCACCCTGGAGGCGCCGGTTTCGGGGATGCGGAACACGAGGCCCTTGCCCATGGATTCCACCGCGAAGGCGGCGCCGGACTTAAAGCCGTGGGCGATGCCCGTGGTCACCGAGTTCGAGGGGGCCGAGGCCGCGCTGCTGCCGACGCCGTTGATCGCCTTGACCACGAAGGTGTAGGAGGCGACGGGGAGTCCCGTGATCGTGCAGGTCAAGGCGGGAGGAACCGCAGTGCAGGTCTTGGACGTGTCTGAAACGGCGTTCGCCTTGTAGCCGGTGATCGGCGCGCCGCCGTTGTTGGCGGGAGCGACCCACGTCACGTTCACGGACAGCGCGGCGCTGCCATTGACGGCGGTCACGCCGGTCGGGGCCCCGGGAACGGTGGCCGGCGCGGGAACGCTGTCCACAAGCGTTACGATCGTTTGCCCGGGAACCTGGTTCGCATAGTCGAGCCGGGCCCAATCGGCCGGGCGGGCGACGTTCGACATGCGCAGCTCGTCGATGATGCCGATGAAGAAGCGGCGTACGGCGGTGTTGCTCGTTGGCTCGGCGCCGACCACGACGTCGACGTCCTCGCGGCGCGCGCCGCCGCCGGCGGTCAGCGTGGGTTCATTGTCCACCAGGGCGCCGTTGATGTACAGCAGCGAGGAATCGCCCTTCTGCACGGCCACGGCGTGCAACCATTCGTTTTGCCCGGCGAAGGAATTCACGGCGTTCCAGCCGCCCGCGTCGACGAACTGGAAGAACTCCAGGTTGTTGTTCGCGTCCAGCTTCAGGGCATAGTCGAGATCATGCTTCGAAATGATGGTGCCATGGCTGGCCAGCTCGACCGGGTTGATCCAGGCCGACAAGGTAAAGTTGCTGTTGAAGGCGAAGTTCAGGGGACCGCCGGCGGAACCCGTCGCGCGGAAGTACTCGGTGCCGGTGAACTGGCGGGCGGGGCCGACCCTGCCGTTGGCGGCCGCCGGCGTGACCACCGCCGTCGCGGTGATGCCGTTGGACGTGGCGTCGGTTTCGTCGGCGGTACCGTTCATGTGCCACACCGCCTGGAAGCCTCCGGAGGTTTTGAATACCTGGGTGCCGTTCGAGCTGTCGGCGGCCGCGCTGTTGCCCCAGTGCATGCGCAGCGCCTGGTTGCTGATGTTGGCCTTGACCGTGTCCACCAGGACCCAGATGGCCGCCGTCTTCGTCGTGGCGTTCCACGATTCGATCTGATGCGGCAGGCGCGTGGTGTTGTCGGCCTTGGTGAAGCGCAGGTCGGCGCCTCCGGTCTTGGCCTGTGTGAAAATCGTCGCGTTGGTGGAATCCAGCCGAACCAGCAGCGGGAACCCCGTCACGTTGAAGGTCAGCGCCGCAGCGACGGAGTTGATGACGATGTTTTTGTGCTGCGTCCAGGTCGTGGAATAATTTTCCTGGGCGAGGACGGCGCCGGCCGCCGCAATTAGGCAAACTAGGGTTTTTTTCATGGTTCTCTCCTGAACTTTTAAAAGGACTGCTTTATTGAATGTATGGCTAATACCATTAAATAGGGTGAGAAATTCAAAAAAATTGCTTTGACAGCATGAAAGTCCAAATAAATACCGAAAAAGTACCAATGGATTTTTTTGGGAACCCGAAAAAAAAGGCCCCCGCTTCGCAGCGGGGGCCTTTTGAATGAAACGAGGTCCGGTTAGTGCGTAAGGGGCACCTTCCGGGTCAGGCTTTTCTCGGTCAGGCCCTTGGCGTCCAGCAAATTCATGCGGACCACATAGATGCCCGAGCCGACGTCCACCCCGTTGCTGGAGTAGCCGTTCCACACGATGCTCTTCATGCCCGCGCCGACCGTCTCGGTGCGGTTCCAGACCGTGCGCCCGAACATGTCGATGATGGCGATGCGCACCTTGGCGGAGGCCTCGCCGCGGACCTGGAACAAAAGTCCCTTGCCCAATGCGGTGAAGCTCAGCGCCGGCCCGTTGACGAGCAGGGCGGAGGCGTTGTTAATGCCGGTCACGATGTTCACCTGGGCGTCCGTGAGGGCCACCAGGTTCTGCGCCGCGTTCTGGTTCGCATGCTCGAGCCTCATCCAGTTGGCGGAGCGCGCCACCTTGGAGATGCGGACTTCGTCCACGCCGCCCAGGTAGTTGCGGTCGCCCCAGGGCGAGCGGCCGATGTGGTTCTGGGTGCGCTCCACGTTGGGGATCGCGCCCGAACCGGCCTGCTCCATCACGTTGGAGCCGTTGCGGTACAGCGTTTGTGCGCCGGTCGGGGTCACCGTGAACGCGATGTGCTGCCACGCGCCGTAGGCCTGGACGCCGGACGCATGGACATGGCCCCAACTGGTGGTTCCGCCATACACCTCGGCGCTGAGATCCGTGGTGTTACCCTGGCGGCCCATCCAGATGTTGTCGGTGGCCTGGCCGTTGCTGAAGCTGATGTACTGGGTCCAGCCGGTGTAGCCGGTGGCTTCGATCGGCTTCGACCACATGGAGATGGTCAGGCCGGTGGTGAAGTTCGCGTACTTTCCGGTTCCCAGGGTCAGGTGGTCATCCTCATTGCGGTTGGTCGCGCCCGTAGCGCCGCTTTGGCTGCGCAGGCTGTCGGCGAGGCCGATGATTCCCGCCCGAGGTCCCCAGCCCGAGGCCAGGTTGGCGGAGCTACCGGTCGGAACGGCGGGGTTGCCGCCCGGCACGGAGTTCACGCGGGCCTGCACGGCGCTGGCGCCGCCCATGTGCCATACCGCCACGAAGCCGTTGGCGCTGTCGAAAACAGCGCCCGGCTGGGAGCTGTCCGCGACGTTCGCGTTGCCGTAATGCATGCGCAAGCGGCTGCCGGTGGTGCCCCCGTAAACGGTGTCCACGAGCACCCAAACCGCAGCGCGCTTGTTCGCCTTGTCCCAGGTGTCGATTTCATGCTTCAGGCGGGTGGTGTTGTCGAGCTTGGTGAACCGGATGTCCGCGCCCGTCGCCTGGCTGGCGTTGAAGATCACGGAGTCGGCCGTGCCGAGGCTGACGAGAACCGGGAACTTTAGGGTGTTGCCCGAGGTCACGCCGGCGGTCGTCGCGTTCACGGAGACGTACTTGTGTCCGCTCCAGGCCGTGGCGTAAACCCCGTCCGCGGCGCCGAAGTTCAGGTTCACCGTGGCGCTGGCGGACCAGACGCCGCTGTTTGCCGTCACTGTGACCGTGGCCCCGCCGGGACCCGTGGGGGTTCCGGAGAACACGCCGGTGGTGTCATTGAACGAGATGCCGGCGGGCAAGGTGCCCGTAAGCGTGTACAGGTCGGTGGTGGTGCCGCCGAGGACGGGGCTGCGCGGCGTGATGGCCGCGTTCGGGGCGCCGCTGATGGTGCCGCCGTAGCTCAAGGTAACCGGGCTCGCGCCGGGACGTTGGGTCGCGTAGTCGAGCTGGTACCAGCCCGCCGAACGGGCCACGTTTTCGACGCGCGCCTCGTCTATCGTTCCCCTTGTGTTCGGATCGCCCCAGAGGGCGCGGCCGATGAAGTTGGAGTCGCGCACCGTGGTAAGCAGGTCATGATTGTTGGCGGTGCCGGTGAAATCGATCAGCTTCACGCCGTTCTTGTGCATCGTCCAGCGGCGGCCGTTGGTTCCGCTGCGGGTGATGGCGAAGTGGGCCCAGGCCGGACGCGGGTTCAGGCCGTCCGTGACCACGAGGGAGCCGTCGCTGTTGGATTCCGATCCGTTGGCGGCGCCGCGGGCCTTCCAGTTGTTGTTGCTGCCGACCCGCCCGAACCAGACGTTGTCGCTGCCGGCGATGTTGCCGAAGCCTATCCAGTGGTTCCACCCGGAGGGAATCGTGACCGGCAGGTTGATCCACATCGACATGGACATTTGGTAGTTGGCGAAGCGGATGCCGTTACCGAGGTAAAAGTGATCATCGGTCGCCTTGGTCGTGTTCAGGGCGCCTTGGGCGCGCAGGGTGTCGGCCATGCCGATCACGCCGGCGATGGGTAGCATGGTCGCGGTCTCGCTGCCCCCGGGAACGGCGTCGTTGACGCCGGGCTGCACCGAGTTGGGGCGCGCCGTGGCGCCGGAGGCGTCACCCATGTGCCACACGCCGACGAAACCATTGCTCCGGGAGAACACCGCCTGCGAATTCGACTGGCTGGCTGCGGAGCCGTTGCCCCAGTGCATGCGCAGCGAGTTCGAGCCCGGGGTGACCTGATCCACCAGCACCCAGACGATGGCGTTGCGGGTGGTGGCGTTCCATGATTCGACGGCATATTTCAGCTTGACGGCGTCGGTGCGGGAAAAACGCAGGCTGGCCCCGTTGGCGCCGGCTCCCGCGAACACCGCGGAATCCGCCGCGGTCAGGCGAACCAGCAACGGATACTGCGCGACCGTCTCGGTGGCGGGGGAAGTGAAGGTCAGCGTCTTGATGCCGGTCCAGGCGGTGTAGCTCTCCGTGTTGGCGTTCACGGTCACGTAGATGGTGTCCATGAAGGTTCCCTTGGCGTTGGTCGCGGTGATGACGTGCATCGTCCGGGCCTGCGCGGCGGTGGGGTTGCCGGAAATCATTCCACGGTTGGTGTTGCCGGTGGTGAAGGTGAGGCCGGCGGGGAGCGCGGGATTGATCGCCACGGTGGGGTGGGGCACGCCGGAGAAGAGTACGGGCAGCTGGGTCGCGATGGGAACGCCCACTTCCGCCACGATGCTGTCCACGGCATAGCCGATGACGGGAGCCACAGAATCGGTCACCAAGGTTTGCGCGGCGTTCTGGCTGGCGAAGTCGAGGGCGTTCCAGTTCGCATTGCGAACCACCTTCGAGACGCGGATTTCATCCAGGATGCCGTCGAAGAATCGGTCGTTGCTGGTGGGCTGGGTTCCCGCCGCGCCGCCCCACTTGCCGATATAGACGTTGGCGGTGTCCACGCGGATGGCGCCGTTGGCGGCGGTCGTGTAGGTGGTGTCCACCAGGACGCCGTTGATGTAGAGCATCGAGGAGGGCCCGTTGCGGATGCCCACGATGTGCAGCCAGTTATTCAGGGCGGAGCCCCCGGGAAGGGAAACGGCCTGCCAGCCGCCGTTGTTGGTGCCCGAAACGATGGAGGCGTACTGAAAGAATTCCAGGGTGGTGCCGTTGCTGTGCATGGCGTACTGGTTGTCGCCCTTGCCGATGATCGTGCGGAACTGGTTGTTGCTTTGCTGGTTGATCCAGGCGGAGAGCGTATACACGCCGCTGTCGGGGAAGTTCAGTGCTCCCGTGCTGGAGTTTTCAATCCGGTAGGCGCCGCCGGTGCCGTCGTTGTTCGTGCTGGCCGGGAAGTCCTGGCCCCTGCCGATCACGCCCGCGACGGAGGTAATCTGGGGATTGTTGGTGTTGGCGTTGCCGACGACGGTGCCGTTGAAGGCGTTCGCCGTGACGCTGGCCAGGCTGTTCGTGGCGCCGTTCATGTGCCACACGGCCACGAACCCGTTGGCGGTGTCGAACACCGCCGTCGACTGCGAGCTGTCGGCCGCGCCGGCGTTACCCCAGTGCATCCGGAAATTCTGGGTCAGGCTGTTCGAATACACCGTGTCCAGCAGCACCCAGACCGCGCCGATGCGATTGGTCGCGTCCCAGGTCTCGATGGAATGCTTGAGGCGGGTCGTATTGTCCGACTTGGTGAAGCGGATGTCCGCGCCGGTCGTCTTGGCCGCCGCGAAAATCGCGGAGTCCGCCTGGCCCAGGCGCACCAGCATGGGATACTTGAGCACGTTGGCCGTGATCGTCGTGGACGTTTTTGAATTCGCCAGCGTGTTCAGATGCAGGGTCCGATGCCCCGACCAGTTTGTGTTATAACCCGTTTCCTGCGTCAGGCCGAGGCCCGCCAGCAGAAGAACAGGTGCTAGAATACGTCGCATGAATGGATCCCCTCGTGAATGTGACCCCGTCGCCTGGATGCTGAAACAACCTTTTTAATTGCTCCGGGAGGAACTCAACGTACTGCGAGTTCCTGATTTCGGCGGGGTATTTGAAGGAATTGAGGTATAAATAGGTAAAATAAAGGTAAAAACTGGGAGATTATCACGTTCTGTCGATATTTAACCACTATAAAAAATCCAAGTAAATGACGAAAAAATCCCAATCCAGGGATTGTTTGATTTTGTGATATAGGTATCGATACGTTTCAGTAACGACCCGGCAAGAAAAAAGCCCCCGCTTTTCAGCGGGGGCTTTTCATCCGGGATCAGACCGGTTCAGCGCGCGAAGGGAACCGTGCGCTGGAGGGTGCCGACCTGCTTGCCCGCGGCGTCGATCAGGGAGACCCGAACGATGTAGATGCCGGAGGAGACGGCCACGCCGTTGTTGGCGTTTCCGTTCCAGGACACGTTGTTCAGGCCCGCGTTGATTTGCGCGGCGTTGTTCCACACCGTGCGGCCCCACATGTCGACCAGGGAGACGTTGGCCTTGCCGGCCTCGACGCCCTGGATCTGGAACAGGAGGCCCTTGCCGGCGGTTTTCACCATCAGCGAGCGTCCCGTGAACTGGGCCGCGACGTTGCCGATCGAGGTCACGGCGCGCATCGTATCGGTAACCACGATCGACCCGGCCTTCTGCGTCTCAAAGCTCAGCTTGATCCAGTTCGTGTCGCGCAGCACGGTCGAAACCGTGATCTCATCCAGCGAACCGTTCATGTAGCGTTCCGCTCCGTGGAGGCGGCCGATGTAGGCGTTGGCCTGACGGCCGGCGCCGGTGATCGTGACGGAAGCGCCCTGGCCGGCCAGCACGCCATTGACGTAGATCTTCGCGTTGACCGCGGAGTCGGCCGTCGGGGTGGCGCCGGACCTATAAGTGCCCACGATCTGGCTCCAGGAGCCGGTCACGCAGGAACCGGGCGCGTCCGCCGTGAACTCTCCGGCAGTCGCCACGGAGCCGCTGGTGAAGCGCCAGTCGGTGAACGAGGCGTTGGTGTGCAGGGCGAACTGACGGCCCGGGGGGTTGGCGCCGTTGGTGTACTTCGCGATCGCGGCGATGCGGGCATCGCAGGACGCCGGATTGACCCAGGCGGACACCGTGTATGGGCCGGTTTCGGTGTTCACGTTCAGCGCGGTGGAATCCGTGCCGATCTGGTACCAGTTCGAGGTGCCGTTGAACGTCTTGGCGCCGCCGATCAGGGCGTTCGTCGCGGCCGTGGGGGCCGTGGGGGAAGCGGTGCCCGCGTTGCCCTGGCCGCTCGCGTCGACCTGGGTCGTCGAGTCGTTCAGGTGGTACACGGCCATGAAGCCGTTGGCGGCGGAGAACACTTCGGTACCGCTCGAGGCGTTCGGCACGCCGGTCTTGTTCCAGTACATGTTGATGTACTGATTGCGCTCATCGGCCTTGATGGAGTCGACCAGCACCCAGATCGCGGCGGTCTTGCCGGCGCTATCCCAGCTTTCGACCTGGTGCGGCAGGCGGACAACGCCGTTCGCCTTGGTGAAGCGGACGTCGGCGCCCTTGCCCACCGACTGGGCGAAGCCGGTGTTGAAGTTCGTGCTGTTCAGGCGGATCAGCACGGGGAAGTTGCGCACCAGGCCGCGAACGGCGGCGCCGTTGTTGACCGTGGTGTTGATGTACTTCCTGCCGTTATTGCCCCAGGTGGAATACGTCTCGGCGCCGAGGGTGACCGCGATGTTCACGGTGGCCGTGGCGAACCAGGTGCTGTCGTTCCAGGCCGTCACCGTGTGGGCGCCGGATCCCAGCGTGGTGGGGGTGCCCGAGATCACGCCCGTGGTGTCGTTGAGCACCAGGCCGGCGGGAAGGGCCGGGGAGACCGAGTAGCGCGAGACCGAACCCTTGACCACGGGGGCATTGGCGGTGATCGCCGAGCCGATCGTATAGGAAGCGTTCGCGTTGGCGTAGGCCACGCTCGAGACCGGCGCGACGCCGGGCTTCTGCGTCTTGTAGTTCAGAGCGACAACGTCGGCCGATTGCGCGGTCGTGGTGATGTTCAGCTCGTCGAGCAAGCCGTACCAATAACGGGCGTACGAGGTTCCGAGGGGACCGCCGCCGCTCGCGGCAGTGCCGATGAACACGTTGTACGCGGTATCGCGTCCCGAATTGCTGACATTCTGGAGATTGAGGGTCTGGATCAGCTTGCCGTCGATGTAAAGCTTTTCAACCATGGGGTGGCCCACGGCGCCGCCCTGCCAGGTTCCCACGATGTGGCGCCAGGCCCGGCGGGTCTGGTCGGTGGTGATGCCGGAAGCCTGAGAGGTGGCCTGGAGGTAGCCGTTGTTG
Source organism: Fibrobacteria bacterium (assembly GCA_021155885.1). Lineage (GTDB taxonomy): Bacteria > Fibrobacterota > Fibrobacteria > UBA11236 > UBA11236 > UBA11236. The sequence goes on from JAJNBB010000042.1 coordinate 31,880, forward strand.
CCGCGCGTCGTGATTTCCCAGAACTTGCCCGCATTGGTGCCATTGTTGTTGTAGAAGGCGAGCGTGTATTGGTTGTCGCCCTTTTCGATGATCTTCTGGCCGTTCCCGTTGCTGGCCGTGAGGATGCTGTCGAGATAGACCCACGAAGAGAGCGTGTAGCTCTGGTTCATCTGCAGGTTCAGGGCGCCGCTGGCGCTGTTCGGAACCATGAAGTACTGGTTGGTGCCGTTGAAGGCGCGGGCGCGCCCGATCAGGCCGACGGTGTCCGCGGGGGCGTTGGTGGCGTTGGCGGTGAAACCGTTGCTCGTCGCGTCGGACTCGTTGCCCGTGCCGCCGGCGTTCATGTGCCACACGGCCTGGTAGCCCAGCTCCTTCGCGAACACGCCCGAACCGGTGGACTGGCTGTTGGCCGAGGCGTTGCCCCAGTGAATGCGGATCTCATGGTTGGCGGCGCTGGCCACGTTGTCCATCTGCACCCAAACGGAGGCGTTGCGGCTCGTCGCGTCCCAGGACTCTAGCTGGTAACGCAGACGCGTGCCGTTGGCGCGCGAGAAGCGCAGGTCGGCGCCACCGGCCTTGGCCTGGACGAACACCAGCGAGTCGGCCGACGGGGTCAGGCGGATCAATATGGGATAATGGGTCTGGGCCGCGGCCATCGCGGGGCTGCGGAAATTGACCGTCTTGGTGCCGGTCCACGCGGAGTAGTTGGCCTCCGTGGCGGCGGCGATGCGAATGTACACGCTGTCCACGGCCGTGCCTTCGCTGTTGGTGGCCGTGACCGCATGGACCGTATTGCCGGCCGTGGTGGGAGTGCCCGAGATCACGCCGGTCGCCGTGTTAAGGGTAAGGCCGGCGGGAAGGGCCGGGGACACCGAGTAGGTGACGACGGGGGACGTGACCACGACGGTGGGAGCGAGAGGAAGGACCACGTAACCGGCCTCAGAGGCCAGGGTATCCTTGCCGTAAACGAGCAACGGCGCGGTCACCGCGGTCACCGCGACCTGGTTGAGCTTCTGGGTCTCGTAGCTCATGCGGATGAAGTTCGCGCTGCGGGCCACGTTGGAAAGGGTGACCTCATCGAGGTTGCCGCTCCAGTTGCGGGTGCTGCTACCGGTGCCTTCGGCCTGCTTGCCGATGCGGACGCGGCTGGTGTCGAGGCGCGGGTTGGCGCTGTTTCCGCCGGAGAACTTCGCGGTGTCGTTGCCCAGGTTGAGCCCGGCCAGGACGCCGTTCACGTACAGGCGCTCCACGTTGCTGTCGCGCACCGCGGCGACGTGATGCCATCCCGCGATGGGGGCGCCGTTGACGGTGTCGGCGGCGGCCTGCCAGCCCCAGATGGCGGCCGGATCGCCGATGGGGGCGGGCGTGGTGACGGAGCCGCGGTTGCTGTTGTAGGAGAAGGCTTCCCAGCGCGTGCCGCCGTTGATCTGCAGCGCCCAGTTGCGGTCGTGCTTCTGCACGATGGTGCGGTTGGCCGAGGCGTTGCCCGTGAGTTGGGCCCATGCGGAGAGAGTGTAGCGGGAGTTCATGTCGAACGCGAGCTTGCCGGTGTTCGAGCCGTTCACGTCGAAGTAATCGTTGTTTGAGCCGCCGCCGCCGCCGCCGCCCGCGAAGTTGCGGGCGCCGCCGGCGACGCCGGACGCGATGCCCGGGTTGGAGGACTGGGTGGCCGTGAAGCCGTTGACCGTGGCGTCGGGCTCGTTGTCGGTGTTAAGGGAGGCGTTCATGTGCCAGACGGCCTGGAAGCCGTTCGCCGTGTCGAATACCGCCGCACCCTTGGAGGAGTCCGCGGCCGCGGCGTTGCCCCAGTACATGCGCGTGGTGCGCGTGTTGTTGTTGCTGTAGAGGGTATCCAGAAGAACCCAGAGGGCCGCCGAACGCCCGGCCGAGTCCCAGCGCTCGATCTGGTACTTGAGCGGGGTGACGCCGTCCGATTTGACGAAGCGGATGTCCGCGCCGCCGGTCTTGGCTTCCTTGAAAATCGCCGAGTCGGCCGCGGTCAGGCGGACGAGCAGCGGGAATTTGAGCACGTTCGCGCCCAGCGCGAGTCCCGAGGCATTGCTCGTGTTAACGCGGTAAGCCTTGAACTTCGCCCATTGCGTAAAATTCTCTTGAGCGCCGGCCAGCGAGGCCAGTGCCATAAATACAAGTAATCCTAAACGGCGTTTCATCATAAATCCCCTGTTGACGTGTAGTGTTTTCCGTACCGGTAGGCGCGGAAATCGAGAAACCGGTTCTGAATTTACCGCCAAGTCCCTTTTATTGCGGGTAGTTCCTTCAAAGTCGGATTTTTTCTCTTGGTATTTATTTGTCAATCCTAGATTTAAAAAATCCGATTTTCATCCACTTAACTTTGGGTGGCGGTAAAGGGTAATGAATGAATAATACCAGTATAATCCGTGAATAATCGATCCGAACCGGTTAAAAGTGGCGAATTTACGCCGAAAACCGAACCCATTTGTTGGCGAACTCCCGGATTTGGTGGAAAACCCCTGTTATTTCATTCTTTCACCGGTCCAAAACGCGGTTCCGAGCGTGCCGAAAAGACAAAAAAAAGAGAGGGTCCGAAGACCCTCTCTCATGCTCGCGACCCCGGTTTTGCGGGCCGAAAGAACTGTCGCGCGGGGCTGGGTCTAGCGCGTGTAAGCCAGCTTGGATTCCCAGGTGCGCGCGTCGGATCCGACGAAGCGCACGAGGTAGGTGCCCAGGTTCATCGGCTTGCCGTTCGCCAGGGTTCCGTTCCAGGAGACGGTGGAGCCCGTCACGTTCGCCGACCAGACTTGGCGACCGCGGACGTCCGAGACGAGGAGGCGGCCGGCTTGCGCGCCTGCGGGCAGCGAGAACAGGATCGCGCCATTGCGCTGCGACACCGTGAAGCGGTCCGCGAGGGCCTGTGCGCCCGGGGCGATGCCCGTGACGGTGGCGGAGGCCGCCGAGGCGGCGCTGGTGCCGACCGAGTTGGTCGCCTTCACCGTGAAGGTGTGGGCGCCGGTCAACCCGGTGACCGTGCAGGTCAGCGCGCCGGTGGTCGTGCAGGTCTTGCCCGCGTCGGCCACCGAAGTGACGGTATAGCCGGTGATGGCCGCGCCGCCGTCGTTGGCGGGCGCCGACCAGGTCACGATCGCCGAGGTGCCGGCGCTGAGGGTGGCGGTGCCGATCGTGGGCGCGCCGGGCACGGTGGCCACGGAGCCTTCGACGGACACGACGGCGCCGGTCGGGCGCTGCGTGGCATAGGCCAGGCGGATGAAGTTCGAGTCGCGGGCGACGTCGGACATCTGCACTTCGTCGATGTTCGCGTCCCAGCCGCGGGTCAGGGCCGCGGTGGCGGACTCAAACATGCCGCCGATCACGACGTCGTTCGCCGTGGTGCGGGCGGTGGTGCCGTTCGCGTTGAAACCGACGCCATAGAGGTTCGTGCCGACGAGGACGCCGTCCACGTAGGTGTACAGGCCGGCGGCGCGGCTCACGCCCACGACGTTGCTCCAGCCCGCCTTCATGTCCGCGGCGGTCGAGAAGGCGTGCGGCCAGCCGCCGCGCAGCACGGCGGCGCCGCCGGGCTGCATCACGTTCAGGAATTCAACGGTTTCCCAGCGGGGATCGCCGTCGTACGCCGTCTGCAGGGCGTATTGGGTGTTCGACTTCGTGACCACGCTCTTCTGGAGCTGCTGCGTGTTCGTCACCCAGGTGGAGATGGTCCAGGCGGAGCTGTGCGCGAAGTTCAGCTTGCCGGAAGCGGTGCCGAGGGCGGTCAGATACGAGCTGCCGTCGAAGGCGCGGGCGGGACCGATGGCGCCGGCCGTGGAGGTCGTGCCCGTGGGGGTCGCATTGTAGGCGTTGGCGGTGGCGTCCTGCTCGACAGCGGTGGCCGCGCCGTTCATGTGCCACACGGCCTGGAAGCCGTTGGCGGTGGAGAAGGTGGCGGGGCCGTTCGAGGCGGTGGTCTGCCCGGTGGCGCCATAATACATGTTGAAGGTGGTATTGCCGGTGCTGGCGACGGAGGGAACCGTCACCCAGATTTCCGCCTTGCGGGCGGTGGTGTCCCAGCGCTCGACCTGGTAGGCCAGGGGCGTCGAGTCAGCGGCCGTGAAGCGGAGGTCGGCGCCGGTCTTGGAGGTCGTGAAGACGTCGGCGTTGGCGCCGGTCAGGCGCACGAGCACCGGGAATTGCGCGACGGCCGCGCCCAGGTTAAGCCCGGTCGTGTTGACGGTGATGGTCTTGCGATTGGTCCAGGTGCTGTAGTTCACCGCGGCGCGGGCCTGGATGTGCAGGGTGGTCCTGGTCGTATCCTGGGTCCCGTTGGCGGCGGTGATCACGTAGGTGCGGCCCGCGAAGGCGGCCGTGGGGGTGCCCGTGATGATGCCCGTGGCCGAAGCCAAAACCAGGCCGGCCGGCAGCGCGGAATCCGCGGTATAGACCATGGTGCCGGTGCTCAGTCCCAAGGTGGGGGTCACGGCCACGAGGGCCTTGCCCACGGTGGCCGTAATGCCCGAAGTCGGGTATTTGAGGTTGGTCACCGGGCCGACCGTGATGGTCTGGAAGGTGATGGAGTCGGCGCCGGCCTGGGCGCGGAAGTGGACATGATACAGCGTGGTTGGGGAAGTGACCGTGGGGGTTCCTGAGATCACGCATTTGTTGTTCGCGATGCGCGCGATCGAAAGGCCCGCGGGCAGGGCCGGGGTAACGCCGCAGCCGTTCAGCCCGGCCGCCATGGTGTCGGCGGCCGCGCCGGCCACGAGGGTGGCGGTGTCGGGGGCGATCGCGACGCCCCGCGTGTAAACGTGGGTGCGCGTCGAATTATTGACGGACCAAGTAACGCCCGGAATCAGGGCAAGGGCGGAGCCCATCCCCGCCACGAGCATCACGGCCCCGATTTTCATATGCTTGTTGAACATGTCTCTCCCCTCGAAATGGTTTTGAAGACGCCGGTCACGAATAGGTGCCCGGACGCTATATTAATGTACGTGTTCGTTGCCATTAATTCACGTGATTTGTGTGATCATACGGATACATTTTGTATCCGCTCTCCTCGGATATTCCGTTGAATAAAAAACAAACCTCTCCCGCTTCCCCGCTTCGTAAACAGAAACTTTGGGTCAATATTTTGCTGGCTATTGTCAGCCCGCTGGTATTTCTTGCTCTTTCCGAAGGTGTTTTGATACTTGCGGGGGTGAAGCCTCTCTCCCTGACCGAGGATCCGTACTTCGGGTTCGCTTCGGGTCAGCCCTTGTTCGTGAAAAGGCAAGGCAGCGATGGTTCGGATATCTATCAAACTAATCCGGTCAAGCTGACCCACTTCAACCCGCAATCGTTCTCCGCGAAGAAGGCCCCGGGCACCTTCCGCATCTTCACCCTCGGCGGCTCGACCACCTACGGCCATCCGTGGAGGGACACCACCTCCTTCAGCGCCTGGCTCCGGGAGATGCTGGCCGAAGGGGACGGCACCCGTCGTTTCGAGGTCATCAATTGCGGAGGCATCAGTTACGCCAGCTACCGCACCGCGAAGCTGACCGAGGAACTGCTGGATTACGAGCCCGATCTCTTTATCGTTTACAACGGGCACAACGAATTTCTCGAGGAAAGAACTTATCGGGGCGCCCGCGAGGGCGCGGCCTGGACCCATTCGCTTTCGCTGCTGCTGGATCGCACGCGCACCTATTCGGTCCTCCGGCGCCTCGCCAAGCCCCCGGGCGGTGGCAAGCCGCTGGCGGGCGAGGTCGACGACGTGCTGGCCCGCACCATCGGGCCCACCTCCTACGTTCGCGACGACACGCTCCGCCGCGATGTCCTGGAGCACTATTACGCTTCGCAAAAGCGCATGGCGCTGCTGGCCAAAACCGTGAACGCCCGGGTGGTCTACCTGACGACCCCCGCGAACGAAAAGGACTGCTCGCCCTTCAAAAGCGAGCCGACGCCCGGGCTCGACGACGCGCAGCGCGCGCGCATCGCTGCCTGGATGGCGCGCGGGCGCTCCCTGGAAGCCTCCGACCCGGCGGCCGCCTTCGCCCTTTTCGACTCCGCCGCGCGGACCGACCCGCGCAACGCCGAAGTGCTGTACGCCGCCGGACAGGCGGCGCTCAAGGCGAGGCGCTACCCCGAGGCCAAGGCCCTGCTCGTGCGCGCCCTCGACGAGGACATTTGCCCGCTGCGCGCCCTGCCGCCGATGCGGGAGATGGAGCGGCGCGTGGCCCGCGAGACGGGAAGCGGCTTCGTGGACTTCACCGGCACGCTGGAAGCCGCCACCCTGCGCGACCAGGGTCATGCGATCCTGGGCGAACCCGACTTCGTCGACCACGTGCACCTGACGGTGGACGACTACGGCCTGATCGCGCAAGGGATCTTCGCCGAGATGGCGCGCATGGGCCTCGTGCGGCCGCGCGCTGGCTTCACCGGCCCTTCCGACTCCGGGTTCGCGCGGGTGCGGGCCAGGATCCTCGCCCGCCTGACGCCGCAGGAAGAGGGACTGGGCTACCACAACGTCGCCAAGGTGCTGAACTGGGCCGGCAAGACGAAGGATGCCGCGCGCATCGCCCTGCGGGGCCTGCAGAAGGACACCGTGAGCCTGGAATCCATTCCCAGCTCCCTGTTCGTCGGCGCCCAGCTGGAACGCGAGGGCCAGTCGGAGCGCGCCCTCCCGTATTACCGTCATGCCCTGCGTCTCGACCCCAACAACGGGGACGCCATCCGCCTGATGGGGCAGGCGCTGCTGCGGCTCGGAAGGGACGCGGAAGCCGAACCTTATATCAACCGCATGGCGGCGCAGGATCCGAACGTCGCCGGAACGCAGGAAGCCCTGGCGAAGCAGGCTTACGCCGCGGGCCGATTCACCGAAGCGGTCCGCCGCCTTCGCGCCATCACCGTGCGGGATCCGGGCAACGTCGAGGCGCGCATGATGACGGCGGGGGCCCTGATGAATCTGCAGGATCCCGGGGCGGCCGAAAAGGAATTGCGCGCGCTGCTGGCCGTCAACCCCAACGCGGCCGACGCCTGGATGGGCCTCGGCGTCGTGGCCGAAAGCCAGGGGGACGTGGGCGAAGCGATCCGGAATTACCAGCGCGCGCTTCAACTCAAGCCCGACATGGTCGACATGGTTCAGGCCCGGAGCGCGCTCAACGCCTTGACGGGGAAGTAGTACTCGGTACTCAGTAGTCAGTACTCAGCGTTTCGGAGCCGTCCGTTACATCCCAGTCCTGGAAGCGTTGCCGCCTGAAGTTTCTTCTTAACCGACTACCGACTACCGAGTACCGAGTACTGAGTACTGAGTACTGAGTACTGAGTACTGAGTACTGAGTACCGAGTACTCGCCCTCAGACCGCCACGTTGTCGATCAGCCGCGTGGTCCCGTAGAATACCGCGACGGCCATGACGGCGGGAACCTCCTCCACCGGACGCAGGTCCGACTCCGCCACGATTTCCACGTAGTCGACGCGCGCCAGGGGGGACGCCCCGATCTCGGCGCGGATCAAGCTCTTCAGGATACCCGCGTCGCGTTCGCCCGCGCGGTGCGCGTCGCGGGCGCGGGCAAGGCCCCGATACAGCGCCGTGGCCGCCCCGCGCTGTTCCTCGCTCAGGTAGGCGTTGCGCGAAGAAAGGGCGAGGCCTTCGGCGCCCCGGGCGGTTTCGCGCACGGTGTCCACCCCGATCAAGTCGATGTCCAAGGCGAGGTCCGCCGCCATCTTGCGGAGGATCAGGAACTGCTGGATGTCCTTCCGGCCGAAGTAGGCGCGGCGCGGCCGCACGAGATGGAACAGCTTCAGCACCACGGTGCAAACGCCCCGGAAATGACCCGGCCGCGCCGCGCCGCAGAGATGGCGGTCGAGGCCCTCGACGTCCACGTAGGTCGCATGATCCTTGGCATAGAAGGCATCGGCCTCGGGCGCGAAAATCGCGTCGACGCCCGCGGCCTCGCACAGGGAGGCGTCCTTTTCGAAGGGGCGCGGGTAGCGCGCGAGGTCCTCGTTCGGGCCGAACTGCAGGGGGTTCACGAAGATCGAGACGACCACCGCGTCGCATGCGCGGCGGCATTCCTCGACCAGCTTCAAATGGCCTGCGTGCAGCGCGCCCATGGTCGGCACGAAGCCGAGGGACAGCGAAGGGCTCAACGAGGAGCGCCAGGCGCGGAGTTCGGGGATGGTGCGGAGAATCAGCATGAATGATGAATGATGAATGATGAATGATGGAAGCCGGGCAAGATCTGCTCATGATGATGAAAACGGGTTTGCGCTTTACTCATCATTCATCATTCATCATTCGTCACTTTCCTTAGTGGTTCGCTCCCGGAGAAAAATACGTCACCCCTTCCGGGGCCTTGAGGATCTGGTCCAGCAGCAGGTTGAGGTCGTCGGCCTTGCGCACGAAGTCCATGTGGTTCGTGTTGACGATCAGCAGGGGCGAGGCTTCGTAGTAGTGGAAGAAGGCGTTATAGGCCTGGTTCAGCGATTCGATGTAGGCCTCGTCGATGTTCCGTTCATAGTCGCGGTCCCGCTGCCGGATGCGGTTCATCAAAGTCTTCGTGTCGGCCTGCAGATACACCACGTAATCGGGCTGGGGAAGCTGGCGCTCCATCAGGCCCGAGAGGCGCAGATAGAGGCTCATCTCGTTCTCGTCCAGGTTCTGCGTCGCGAAGATCTTGTCCTTCGCGAACATGTAATCGCTCACCACCTGCGGGCGGAACAGGTCCTGCTGGTGAAAATATTCCTGGATCTGGCGGAAGCGCGAGAGCAGGAAGGTCACCTGGGTCTGGAAGGCGAAGCGGTTGCGGTCGCGGTAGAAGTCGGCGAGGAAGGGATTGTTCTCGAACTCCTCGAACAGGGCCTGGCCGCCGAGACGTTCGCCCAGCATGCGGACAAGCGTGGTCTTACCGACGCCGATCACTCCCTCGATGGCCACGTAGCGCAGGCGGTCGGGCAAGGACGCCGCCGACCCGGCGGGCAGCAGGCGGTATTCCCGGATGTCCGCGGGGCCGAGGGTCTCGCGGCTGCGGTGCAGAAGGCGCGAGACCGTCTCGCCGAAACCGGGCAGGACGAGGTCGGGGTCGATCTCGGCGAGGGGAACCAGCACGAACTGGCGCTCGGCGATGCGGGGGTGGGGAAGGGTCAGCCCTTCTTCCTGAAGGATTTTGCCGTCATAGGACAGGATGTCGATGTCGATTTCCCGCGGTTCCCAGCGGCCGCGCGGAATCCGTCCCACCTTCGTTTCGGTTTGCCGGCAATAGTCCAGAAGCTGCCGGGGGTTCAAGACCGTGGAGAAACGCAGGCAAAGATTGAGGTACTTCTCCTGAGGCCCCGGACCGACGGGGTCGGTCTCATAAATCTTGGAGACCTTCAGGGCCCCGCTCGCGATTTCCCGCAGCGATTCCAGGGCCTTACGCAGCCAGGCGGCCCGGTCCCCGACGTTGCTCCCGAGGGCAAGCCAGACTGTTTTTCCGCGTGGTGCCATGTGTCGGGGAAGGTAGAAAACAGGGAAGAACGGTTGTTGGTTGTTAGTTGTTCGTGAGTGCCTGATCCTGTATGTTTTCGTGTTGTAACTCATTGCCTTATTTGAAATAGCGTAAATTCAGGGGAGGGATTTCCTGCTTTTTTGGCATTGTTTATTCCAGTAACCGACAACCGACAACCAACAACGGCGGGGGATCCCACCCCGGAGAGGCTTGAACCCCTTGCCTTTTCCCCCTCCGGCATCTACTATAAGAGGGCACCGCAGTCGCCTCCGGATAGGAACCGGGCGATCGGCGCATTCCCAAGCACCGCGCGCAAATCTAAGGAGCCTCCCTTTGGCAGGACGTCCCCGATCCAGTTCGAAAAAAGCGGCCGTAGTTCCCTCCGACGAGGAAATCGAGTCCGCCGCCGCGGCGTTGTCCTTCGATGAGCCGGAAAGCGCCGCGCCCGCGGCCGCCGGCTCCGACGCCGCCGAGGAATCCGAGTCCCAGGAGGCCGGCGGGGGAAAGACCCTGCAGGAGGCCAAGAGCCGCTGGATGACGCTGAAGCGCATGGGCATGAAGGAGCTGGTCAACCTGGCCCTCAGCCAGGGCATCGCGGAACCTCGCATGCTGCGCAAGCAGGCGCTGATGTTTTCGATCCTCGAGCGCGAGACGGGCGGTTCGGACGCGGGCGCGAACATCTACGCCGAGGGCGTGCTCGAGGTGATGGACGAGGGGTACGGCTTCCTCCGCTCGCCGGACCATTCCTACGTGGCCGGCCCCGACGACGTATACGTTTCGGCCACCCAGATCAAGCGCTTCGGCCTGAACACGGGCGACACCCTGACGGGGCTGGTGCGCGCGCCCAAGGAGAACGAGAAATATTTCGCGCTGCTGCGCATCCAGAAGGCCAACGGCGATCCGGTCGAGAAGGTGCGCGAGCGCGTGACCTTCGACAACCTCACGCCGCTGCATCCCGACGTGGCTTTCAACATGGAGTACGACCAGAAGGAAATCAGCACGCGCATCATGAACCTGTTCACGCCCGTCGGGCGGGGACAGCGCGGCCTGATCGTGGCCCCGCCCCGCGCGGGCAAGACCATTTTGCTGCAGAGCATCGCGAACGCCATCGTCGCCAACCATCCCGACGTGAAGCTGATGGTGCTGCTCATCGACGAGCGCCCCGAGGAAGTCACCGACATGCGCCGCAACGTACCGGCCGAGGTGTTCAGCTCCACCTTCGACGAGCCGCCCGAGCGCCACATCCAGGTGTCGAGCATGGTGATCGAGAAGGCGCGCCGCATGGTCGAGCACGGCCAGCACGTCGTGATCCTGCTCGACTCCATCACGCGCCTCGCGCGCGCCCACAACGTCGTGATCCCGCACTCGGGCAAGATCCTCTCGGGCGGCGTCGACGCGATGGCGCTGCAGAAGCCGAAGCGCTTCTTCGGCTCCGCGCGCAGCATCGAGGGCGGCGGGTCGCTCACCATCATCGCCACGGCGCTGATCGAGACCGGCAGCCGCATGGACGAGGTGATCTTCGAGGAGTTCAAGGGCACCGGCAACATGGAGCTCATCCTCGACCGCAAGATCGCCGAGAAACGCATCTGGCCGGCCATCGACGTGTTCAAGTCGGGCACGCGCAAGGAAGAGCTGCTCATGCCTCCCGACGACCTGCGTCGCGTGTGGGTGCTGCGCCGCTACCTGCAGGACTTGTCGCCGGTGGAGATCATGGAGTTCCTTAGTGAAAAGCTCAAGGGCGCGAAGACCAATAAGGAGTTTTTGGACTCAATGAACGGGTAAGAAGGAAGGCAGGGCGCCTCGGCACCCACGTTCCGTATTCTCAAAGGCGCACGGACCGGCTCGGTGCCGATTTTTCTCGTAGGGGCGGGGTAACCCCGCCCCTACGTTTTTTACGGGGGATATCATGGATTCAAAAATCGGGACCCTAGGCTTCCTCGGCTTCGGCAACATGGGCAAGGCCATCGCCAAGGGCGTGGTCGCTGCCGGCATCGTGCCGGCTTCGGGTATCCTGATCAAGGACCCGGGATTGCCCGCGGATTTTGCCGCTTCCTTGGCCGGGCAGGGTTATCAATTCGCGGAGTCCGAAGCCGACCTTTTTTCAAGGTCGTCAGTCGTGGTAATCGCCGTCAAGCCGCAAACCGCCAAGGCCGAACGGGACAACTGGAAGGCGCTCTTCGCTTCCTTGAACGGTTCGGGCAAGACCTACGTCAGCATCATGGCGGGAATCAAGGCGCCCTGGCTGCGCGAGATCGCTCCGCAAGGGAGCGTGGTCGTTCGGGTGATGCCCAACCTTGGCCTTTCCGTGGGCCAAGGCGCGACCGCCATCGCGACGGAGGCGGCTTCCGAGGAAAGCCTTCGCATCGTGGAATCGATCTTTCAGTCCTGCGGCACGACGGTGCGCGTGACCGAGGACCAGATGGACGCCGTCACGGCGGTTTCGGGCTCGGGGCCGATGTACGTCTTCGAGTTCGTCGAGGCCATGACGGCCGCGGGGGAGAAGGCGGGGTTGTCCCGCGAGGTCGCCTATGAACTCGTGCAGCAAACCGTGCGGGGCAGCCTGGAGCTTTTGAAGCCGGTGGACGGCGTTCCCTCCGCCACTCCCGACGAGTGGTCCGCGCGCGTACGGTCCCCGGGGGGCACCACCGCCGCGGCGCAGGACTTGCTGCGCGCCGAGGGGTTCCGTGACATGCTGGGACGGGCCGTCCTGGCGGCGAAGAAGCGGTCCGTCGAACTGTCCTGATCCGCTCCCTCTAAATCAAAAAAGCCCGGGTTTCCCCGGGCTTTTTTGTTTCTGAACCCATCCGGATCAGAAGGTGAAGATCCTGCTGTAGGACTCGCCCTCGCTCTTGACCTCGAGGGTGTACACCGACTGCGCGGCGCCCGGGGCCTTGATCTGCAGGGGCACGCCCGCGGCGCCCGCCTTGCGGTCCACCACGCGGCCGTGCAGGTCGCGCAGCACCACGAGGTAGGGCTTCATGTTGTCGACGTTCACGTTGACGAAGCCGGGACGCTGCGTGAACCATACGTTGTTCTGCAGGCGGGACGGTTGGCGCAGGCCCACGACCACCTGGGTGTCGCGGGGAATGCTGCCGCCGTTCCATGTGGTCGTGTCGATCCAGTTCTGCGCGTAGTCGGCCTCGTTCGTATAGATCGAGTCACCGGTCTTGGAAAGCAGCTTGGGGCCGAAGAAGAAGACGGTGTGCCAATGCGTGACGGAGTCGCCGCGACGGTCCTGGTTGAGGCGCTTGATGCCCGAGACCTTGAGGCGGATGCGCAGGCTGTCGGTGGACACCTGGATCGAGTCGATCGTCCGATTGGTGAATTGCGGAGCGCCGGTGGTGTTGGTCGGGCTGTTGGCCGGGGCGAACCCCATGCCGTAGGCGGCCTGGCGCACCCAGGAGCGCTGCTTCACGCTGAAGCTGCCGTTGGTGACAGTCTTCGGGTCCACCTTCTTGTTCAGGATCAGCTCGTACCCGTCCTTGAGCGAGTGAATCTTCATGACCTCGAACTGGGTGGAGTTGGCCTTGGGCTTGAACACGTACATCAGGGCGCTGCTCGAACCCGAACCCCAGTTACCCACGCCGCGCCCGGCGCCGGCGTAAATCGTGCCGTCGGGGCCCTGGGTGAGGCGGTTGATGCCCGCGTTTCCCGTCCCAAGGATGGACCCGTTGGTGCCGTTGCCGGTGCTTCCCGGGTTGAAGTAGAACACGGCGCCCTGCATGTTCTGGGCTCCCGTGGTGTCGATCAAGGTGTCGAGGGCCACGCGCCACAGGCCGTGGCTGTTGATGTCGCCCACGAGGATCTGGCCGGCGTAGGGACCCTGCGTCAGCCATAGGGGCTGCGCGATGCCCACCCAGCCCGTCTTGCTGCCTTGGTTGTAACGGTTGATGGCGACGGGCGGCACGTAGTCGGCCTGGCCGCGGTCATACCAGGCCTGGGCGAAGTTGGGGGTAAGGTGCACATCGGAAGCCAGGAACCCTGGTGGTCGGTGTAGAAGATGGTGCCGTTCGGGCCGAGCGCGGTTCCGTCCGGGGAGCGCAATCCGCCGCCGAAGGAGCGGTTCGCCAAGGTATCGAGCGCCGTGGTGCTCGAATCCCAGGTGAGCAGCGCGCCGGAGTAGAACGAGGAGGCGTTCAGGTTGGCGGTGCCGCTCCCGCTGCCGGTGTTACCGCCGTAGGCCGCGTAGAACTTGCCTTGATAATACACCGGGGTAAAG
>JAJNBB010000001.1 GCA_021155885.1 Fibrobacteria bacterium
CATCAGGGGATCCTCGACCTCCTCGACGCGCACGCCGCAAACGACCCCTTTGATGAGCGCGCTGTTCGGGTGGAAGGCCGGGGCTTCGGCGAAGAAGGTTTCGAGGTCGACCTTCTTCGCGATTTGCTTCTTCAGGCCGGCGGCGGAGTACCCGGTGAGCCAGCGGATGATTTGGTCGACTTCCTCCTGCGTACGGCCCTTTCGCTCCGCCTTGGCGACGTAGAGCGGGTACACGCTGGCGAAGGTCATGGCGAAGACGCGTTCGAGACTTCTCATGGAATTTTCTTCCCGACGAACTGGACGACCGCGGAGCGGCCATAGTGGAGATTGCCCAGTTCGCGAAGGATGAGGGGTTTGAGGCCGGGGAATTCCGCCGTGATTTTGCCGGAATTCATGAGCATATCCTCGTCCTTGGGCCCGCCTGTGGCCAAGGCCAGCTGGGCCGGTGTGTAGGCCTCGAGGACGAAGAGGCCGCCCGGTTTGAGGCTACGGACCAGCAGGGGATAGAGCCGGTTGCGGATCACGGAGGGCAGATGGGCGAAGATGGATACCACCGCGCCATAGCGGCCCGGTTCGGGTTCAAAGGAGGCCAGATCGGCCGCGCGCGTCTCGATGGAGACGCCCCTCTGCGCCGCCAAGGCTTGAGCCTTGGCGAGTCCCACCCTGGAACTGTCCACGCCCACGACTTCCAGCCCAAGACCCGCCAAATAAACCGCGTTTCGTCCCTCGCCTTCAGCGATCGACAGAACGGGTCCGGTCAGATGGGTTCCGTGCGCGGCCAGGAAATCGTTAGGTTCGGTGCCGTACACATACTCGGGTACCGAATAGCGTTCATCCCACATGGGCCCCGCCGGAGGACTGTCGGAGGGCCGCCCCGATCCGGGCGCCCAGCCACGCCATCGGCAGGTAGGCCAGCGCCAGGTCCGCCACGATGAACCACTTCGGGGCGGGGATCATGAAGGCGGCGACAAGGCCTCCGACGAGGAACATGACTCCAATGACCCGGCTGACCCAGCCCTTGCCCCGGGGCGCGATCAGGAATGCCACCAGGGCTCCGACCAAGGTCCCCAGCGCGTGCGCCAGGAAGGGGAAGAGAAAGTATTTCGGGCCGAGCAGGGGCATGGCCGCCTTGAGCGATTCCATGTCGTTGAGGTCGACCCCCGGGGGCGGGGCGACGACCAGGGAGCCGATCATGACCAAGCCCATGTTGACGGCGCTGCCGGCGAGGAAGCCGAGGACGATGGCGAGGGCGGTTCTGAGCATATCGAAGTCTCCGGAGGGGTTCCGAAAACCTGACTAATCGGAGAGGCTTTGTCAAAGCTGCCCCGAACGGCCTTATTCGCCGGCGAACACCTTGCGCGCGAAGGATTCGCCGCCGGCGTTCACCCGGACGAAATACAGCCCGGCGTGCTTCGCCTCCCGGAACCTGTAGTTCGCGGGGCCCTGGCCCTGCCGGCGCGTGATTTCACGGCCGGAAGCGTCCAGGATTTCCACCGCATGGTACCCGGGTTTCGAAATCCGCACGTCGAGTCCCCCGAATCGTCCCGCGGCGATGCGAACGCCCGGGGCGGGCGCGCTTCGCGGCGAAGTCCGGATCCCGGTAGCGGTCCCCCCGAAAAAGTTGCTGTCGATGATGACCTTCCAGAAGGCTTCGGCCGTCGCGGTGCCCCCGGCGTTGGTCGCGTGGATGCCGTCGGTGGTGTATTCGGAATAATGCCCTTCCCAGACGGGACGCAGGTCGATCCAGACGCACTTGAGCGACTTGATGGTGTCGCACAACGTCTTGACGAGCGGGTTGAACAGGTCCTGGTTGGTTTTCAAGGTGGCCCAGTTGGCGCCCTGCGGGTCGGGATAGCGCATCCACAGCACCTTTTGGGTTCCGTGCGTCGCCATGGTGTCGAAATAGGCCTTCACCGCGGCGAAGGTGTTCTTGACGGTGGGGCAGTCCGCGGTGGCGGGCGCGGGGCAGGTGCTCATCAGGTCGTTTCCCCCGCCGTCGGAGATCACGTACTTGGGCTTCGGAGTGGCATTGCGATAATAGCCGAGGATCTGGGAGATGAGGGCGCCCGATACGGCGATCTGGCGGAAGGTCGCGGTGGGGGCGATCACGCTGTCGCGGCGGGCGAGGCGCGTCAGTTCGTCCCGGATGTTCGAGGCGCCGAAAAAGGATTCGCCGTTGATCGCCACGTCGTTGGTCGCGTCGATGTACACCGGCGCGGCGAAGGCCGCGAGCGGCAGGCATAGAAGGCCGGCGGGGATCCGAGCTTTGAGGGAGTTCAGGAGATGCATGGGGCCTCGGGAATTAAGGAAATCCCAATGTAAATGTGAGGGCGATAACGAAGGCGAATTTGTGGGAAGGGGCTGGGGACAATCTGTCCCTTCCCGAGGCGGGTCCGGATTATTTGCCGATATACCCGCGTTCGCGCAAGTACGCCAAAACCCGTTCCACGCTTTGCTCCAGGCTTTCCTCGCCCGTCCGCAGGTGGATCTCGGCGTGTTCCGGCGCCTCGTACGGCGAAGAAATGCCCGTGAAGGAGGGGATGCCCCCCGCCCGCGCTTTCTTGTACAGGCCCTTCACGTCGCGCTGTTCGCACACTTCGAGCGGCGCGTCCACGAACACCTCGATGAAGTCTTCGCCGACCAAGTCGCGTGCCAGGCGCCGCTCCGCGCGAAACGGCGAGATGAATGAAACCAAGGTGATGAGGTTCGCGTCCCAGAAAAGCCGGGAAACGTGGGCGACGCGGCGGATGTTTTCCTGGCGGTCCGCGTCCGAAAAGGAAAGGTCGGCGCACAGTCCCGTGCGGATGTTGTCCCCGTCGAGCAAATAGGTCAGGCGGCCGAGGGCGTTGAGGCGCGTTTCGACCGCGTTGGCCACCGTCGACTTGCCGCTGCCCGAGAGGCCCGTGAACCACAGCACGGCCCCGCGCTGGCCGGCGCGCTCGCCCATGGCCCGCGCGCGCTCGGCGCGCCCCACAGTCGTCTTCTGCCAGACGATGTCGGGAGAACCTGGGGGGTGCGCGTCGCTCATGGTTCTCTATTTAGAAAGCTTGCGCAGGCGTTCCGCCAGCTCGGCCGTCATTTTATCGGCGTCGGGATGGGGAGGCACGAGCAAGGCCTCCCCCTGGACGCCTTGCGGGATCGTGTCGCCGGCCCAGAGAACGGGAGAGGGGGCCAGGATGGACCCCAGGAATTCGGCATCCTGGGCGTCGAGTTCCTCGAGGCGCAAGAGGACCGTCACGCCCGCGGCGGAGAGATGGAACGCCGCTTCGCCGAGGCGCTGCAGCAATTCCTTGTAGCTTTGCTGGCCCTTGGCCCCGCCGGAAATTTCGTCGGCCTTGGGCAGGCCGAGCAGGATTGCCGGCGTTCTGCCGTCCAGCAACGAGGCCTCCAAGGCGGTCGCGGCGCGATCCAGCGCGGGCTCGTCTCCCGAGAGGACCGCGATGGCCCCTTTATGGCCGAGCGCCTGGGCGCGGGCCTCGGGGCTATAGCCGCGATGCAGCGCGCGATGGAGCTGGACGGCCTCGCCTTGGCCCCCCTCGTTCGACTCCAGCGCTTCGCGGATGATGCCGCCGCCCGCGATCTCGTAGGCGTCGACCAGCACGAAGCGGCCGGTGGCCTCCAGGGAGGAGGTCGGGTCGAAGGCGATGGGCTTCTTGAGCTGCAGGATGCAGTCGGCCACGTCGTGGCGCTCGATCAGGTCGGACTGGTTGTCGCGCCCGCTTTCGGAGGCGTCGATCAGCACGTTGATATGCTCGAGGCGCGCGGGAACCTTGGC
The DNA here is from genome assembly GCA_021155885.1 of Fibrobacteria bacterium. Taxonomy (GTDB): domain Bacteria; phylum Fibrobacterota; class Fibrobacteria; order UBA11236; family UBA11236; genus UBA11236. The sequence goes on from JAJNBB010000001.1 coordinate 3,776, forward strand.
GGTGCCCAGCTTGAGCAGGTAATCCTTGCCCTTGCGCAGGGGCGCGCGTCCCATCCAGAACACGTTGACGCGGATGCGGTCGGAGACCTGCGGCAGCGCCTCGTCGGCGCGGGCCATGATCTCGCCGCGCCCGACGTAGAGCTGCGTGGTGAAGGTCACGCCGGTGGAAGTGCCCGCCTCGACCGCGTCGCGCGCCGGGGCGTTGAAGCCCTCGAGGGTCTTGACCTTGCTGCGCTTGCCGGAAGGAAGGAAGACGACTTCGTCGCCCGCGCGCAGGGTTCCCGATTCGACGCGTCCCGCCGCGATGCGGCGGTCGTCGCCGCCGGCCGTGAACTTGTACACGTCCTGCACGGGCAGGCGGAAGGGCTGCGCGGCCTTGGAGGGGGCCTTCTCGAAGGCGTCCACGGCGGCCAGGAGGCTGGGGCCCTTGTACCAGGGCATCATCGAAGAGGCCTTGACCATGTTCTCGCCGGGGAAGGCGGCCAGCGGCACGAAGAAGCGCGGGGTCACCCCGATGCGGGCGAGGAAGGCGACGTATTCGTCGCGGATGTCCTCGAAGGCCCGGCGGTCGTAGTTCACCAGGTCCATTTTATTGACCGCCACCACGATCTGGCGGATGCCGAGCATCGACAGCAGGTAGCCGTGGCGCTTGCTGTTTTCCTGGATGCCTTCCTTGGCGTCGATCACGAGCACGGCGGCCTCGGCGCGCGCGGCGCCGGTCACCATGTTCTTGAGGAACTCGATGTGGCCCGGCGCGTCGATAATCACGTAATCGCGCTTGTCCGACTTGAAGAAGGTACGCGCCGTGTCGATCGTGATGCCCTGCGCCTGCTCGTCCTTCAGGGCGTCGAGCAAAAAGGCGTACTCGAAGGGACGCGCGTTGCGCGCGCAATACTCGCGAATGGACTCCAGCTTGCCCTCGGGCAGCGAGTTGGTGTCCGCCAGCAGGCGGCCGATCACCGTGCTCTTGCCGTGGTCGACGTGGCCGACGATGACGATGTCCATCCGCGCACGCTCGCGGGCGTTATCCATGATATCCTGTGCCATTACATGTACCCGTCGCGGCGCAGGGTTTCCAGGCCGCCGTCCTCTTTGTCCTGCGCGCGCCCGGAGCGCTCCGCGATGTTGGCGAACTTGCCGGTTTTCAGTTCCTCGACGATGTCTCCCACGTTCTTGGCGGTCGAATCCACCGGCGTGGTGCAGGGATAGCAGCCGAGGGAGCGGTAGCGCTTGCCGTCGCCCTTGTCGAAGTACAGGTCGATGATGGGGATGTTCTCGCGCTGGATGTATTCCCAAATGTTAAGCTCGGTCCAGTCCAGCAGCGGGTGCACGCGCACGTGGGTGCCCGGAGCGAAGTCGGTCTTGAACTGGTTCCACAGCTCGGGGGGCTGGTCGCCCACGTCCCATTCGTTGTTCTTGTCGCGCGGGGAAAAGTACCGCTCCTTGGAGCGGGAGCCCTCTTCGTCGGCCCGCGCGCCCACGATCACGCCGGTGTACGGGTCGGTGTTCGTGTCCGGCTCGTACTTGCCGGTCTGGTGGTTCATGCGGAAACGGGGCCATTCGCCCGAAAGCGTGTTGCGGAGGGCGTCGGTCTTCAGGGCCTTGCAGCACTGCAGGCGCGTGATCTTCCCGTTCGGGAAGGTCTCGCCGCTTTTCAGCACTTCGGTGTTCTGCCCGTAGACCATGTTCAGGTTCCACTCGAGGGCCACGCGGTCGCGGTACTCGATCATGGCGGGGATCTTGTAGCTGGTGTCGATATGCACCAAGGTGATCGGCACATGGCCGAAGAAGGCCTTGCGGGCCAGCCACAGGAGGACGGTGCTGTCCTTGCCGATGGACCAAAGCATGGCCAAGTTCTTGAAGTTGGCGTACGCCTCCCTCAGGATGTAGACGCTTTGGTTTTCGAGTTGGTCGAGATGATCTTGCACGGAAGGCTCGCTCCGACTTTAAATAGGGATAGTCTATAATACATATTAATCTAGTCAGTTTAAAGACTTGAGAGACGTTGAAAAGGCCATTTAAAGCAATTTTAAGCAGTTTTCGAGTATTTCCAGAGGGGATTGCCCTACTAATCCAGTAGGATAAAAGGCGCTCGGTAGTCGCTACTCAGAGGCGCGTTGAAACCGAGTACTGAGTACAAAAGCGGGATCCGCATCGGATCCCGCGTCTCTTCAGCGGAGGGCGATTTTCCCGAGGGAGGCCTTCTTCCCCTCTTCGCGCAGGAAGTAAATGCCCGCCGGGACGCGGCGGCCCTTGGAGTCCAGACGGTTCCACTCGACGCGCCCTCCCGCGGCGGAGAGCACGCGCAGGCGCTGCCCGCGCACGTCGGTGATCTCGAGGCGCTTCACGCGGGCGGGGATTTGCTGGTTCCACCCGGTCCCGGGAATCGAGAAAAGGATGTGGTGGTGGGCCGCCGAGGCCTGGCGGGGCCTGGCCGCCGCGGGTGTCCCCATGCTGATCGTTTTGCTCAGGATCAAGGTGGAGCTCCAGGTTTGCGAGGTCGCGGTGGCCGAGGCGCTGCGGGAGATCGCCTGCAAGTGCCCGTCGGTGACCTTGACGACCACCATGTCGCCGAGAATGGCGGCCCCGTTGTCGATCACGTCGATGGTGCTCTTCCACTTGTACATCTTCTTGGAGTGGGAGTGGCCGTGCAGGATGGCCACGACGTTGTAGTTCTGGACCACGTTCCAGAGCGCGTCCTTCATGACGTTCGTCCAGTCGTTGTTGGCGTTGCCGTTGGCGTCCATGGTGTAATGCTGGAAGAGGATGATGGGGCGGCCGCTGGTGCCCACGTTGGCGGCCAGGTCGGCCGTCAGGAATTCGAGGGCCTTGAGGGGCCGGTAGCCGTTATAGCCCAGCTCGGTGCTGCCGGCGTAGATGTTGAGGTTGACGAAGTGCACGCCGTCCCAGTCCCAGGAGTAGTGGAAACCCGACGAGTCCAGGCTGGTGAAGTAGGACCGGCGGGGAACGTTGCGGGCGATCATGCGGCGCACCATGTACAGGGTGTCCTTGATGGTCCCGGTGGTGTAGAAGTCATGGTTGCCGAAGGCGTCGAAGACGGGGTACCTGAGCTTCTTCTCGCCCGCGATTCCATAGTCCGACGTGTACTCGTTCCATAAAACGGTATCCTGGCGCTCGATCAGGTCTCCGGCGATCAGCACGCCCCGGGGCGTGGCCACGGTATCGCCGATGGCGGCCGGGTAGGCCGTGCCGGGCAGCGCGTTCATGTAGCGCACCATGCGGTTGCGGTTGGTGTCGTTGGCCGCCGAACGGTTTCCGTAGTGAACGTCGGAGGTCAGGAAAAAGGTGAAGTTGGTGGCGGCCGAGGCGGGGAGGACGCCCAACAGGGCGACGAAGAGCGATTTGTGCAGCAGGGAAGAAAGCATAATGGATCCGGGGGTTCGGTGGTTTTTCCTGGCTCTAATGATTTTAACGTAAACCCGTTTTCCCGGGTTGTGATGTTTCAAAAAGATTACCGCCGTGGTGATTTTCCGCCAATTTACACCTATACTATGGGCATGAAAGCTTTACTCCTGATCCCCTTCGCCGCGCTCCTGGCGGCCTGCGCCGGTTCGATGCAAGGTCTCACGCCCGCCTGCCGGACGATGGAGGCGCAACTGCAGGAGAAAAAGGAGCTGGACGCCAAGGTCAAGGCCACGATGAACGAGGTCCGGGACTACCGTAAGCAGGGAGACACGGCCTCGGCCGCCTCCGCCGAGCACCGCCTCGAAGGCATGCTCCAGAGCCAGCGCCTGCTCAAGGAATCGCTGGACCAAAGCAGCCGCGATTGCTCGCCTGCCATGCAGGATCCCATGCCGGTGCGCGACCCCGCGACGCGGGATAATTTGCCGAAGTGAGGTAAGAGGTAGGAGGTAATAGGCGACAGGGTACAGGCTTTCGGCCCCGTCTTACCTCTTACCTCCTACCTCCTACCTCCTACCTCCTACCTGTTACCTTTCATACATGTCCACCCGCGAAGAACTGTACCGGTTTCATCCGCGCGAATACGCCGGGTTCACCTATGTGTACCCGGTGTTGTCGCGGCGCTCGGGGGGAGTTTCCTTCGGCGTCAACGTGAATCTCGACAAGGCCTGCAATTTCGACTGTCCCTACTGCCAGGTGGACCGCACCGTTCCGGGCCGCCCGCAGGCCCTGGACCTGGCGCGCATCCGCGCCGAGGCCGAGGCCCTGCTGGATTCGGTGGACGCGCAGGGCGTGTGCCGGCTTCCCTTGTTCGACGGGCTTCCCGATGCCCAGAAAAAATTGCGCGACATCGCCCTTTCCGGCGACGGCGAGTCGACCATGGTCCTGGAGTTCGCCGCGGTGTGCCGGATGCTGGCGGAGGTTCAGGCCGGGCGCCCCGACCTTGATTTCAAGTTGGTGTTGATCACCAATGCGACCTTGCTCGACCGCTCCGGGGTGGTCGCCGGCGTGGATGCGCTCCTTTCCAAAAACGGCGAGGTGTGGGCCAAGCTGGACGCGGGCACCGAGGCCTGGTACCAGCGGGTGAACGTCAGCCGGGTCGCACTGGACCGCATTGAAGCGAACCTCATCGCCCTGGGCAAGGATCACCCGTTCAAGATTCAGTCCTTCTTCTGCACGGCGGGCGGACAAGGCTGGGACGAGGCCGAAATCACCGCGTGGCTTGCCCGCCTCGGTCGCGTGCGCGACTCCGGCGCGCGCATCCTCGAGGTCCAGTTGTACACCCTCGCGCGCCGGCCCGCCGAATCCTTCATCCATCCCGTGACGCCGGAATTCCTCAGCAACATTCGGGACCGCGTCGAGGCCTTGGGTCTCCCGGCGAAGGTGTACGGGGTCGAGGAATAAAGATGAAAACGGAAAGCGGAAAGAGGCCCACGCTCTTTGACGAAACCTGGTTCTATGCCCCGCTCGCGGGCGATGCGGCTCCCGGGTCTTCCGCGCGCCTGCCTGAAGAGGAGGCGCATCATGCCGCGCGCGTGCTGCGCTTGAGGGCGGGAGCCGAAATCGCGGTAACGAACGGCGAGGGCGCGGTGTACCGCGCGGTCCTGCGGGACGACCTGGGTAACATAGAGGTTACCGAAGCCCTTGCGATCGAGCCCGGGCCGGGGCTGGGCGTGGGTCTGCCGATCCTGAAGGGAAGGGACACGGAACAACCCGCGGAGGCGATTTGTGAATTCGCGGTGCGGGATTTGTTCCTGTTGAATCTGGATCATTCGGAAACGTTCAAGGGGCAGGATTTCTCGAAGCTGGTCGAGCGCTTGCGGACGAAAAGCCTGACGGCCTTGAAGCAGGCGAAGAAAGCCTGGCTCACGCGCATCCACGCGCCGCAAGGCCTGGAGGCCTGGCGCACGGCGCACCGGGGGATCCCGCTGGCGGTGGCCCATCCCGGCGAGGATACCGTACCTTCGCCGTTACCCCCGTCGCTGCACGTGCTCACGGGCCCCGAAGGCGGATTTTCCGACGCCGAATTGAGTTTTCTCTTCGAGGAAGAGAAGGCTTACCGCCTCAGCCTGGGGCCGACGCGGCTGCGCGCGATTCATGCGCCGGTCGCGGCGTTGGGAAAATTAACGGGTTAAGGCCCCTCGTTGACCTGGGTTAACGCCGGACGGGCCTACGGGCGTTCTATTTGACGGAACACCTCCGCAAGGATCCATGCCCGGGTTATTTTGATCGCCAAACAGGAGCCCCCATGCGTCACGAATTTTTCAGGATCTTCCTGGTCTGCGCCCTCGGCACGGCGGTCGCCGCCGAGAAGGTCTACATGCCCTTCCTGGAACTCATCAACGTCCATCCCGACTACCAGTACTCCACCGCCCGCCTCTTCAAGTCCTACGTCGACGAGCAGGGCAGATACGAACTGGTGATCCCGGCCCGGGCCGACACGGGCTTCCAGCAGACGCCCGCCGAGATTCGCGCCGAGGCGCTCAGGCGCGACTGCCCCTATTACCTGATCGGAGACCTGAACCGCATCAGCGAGAGCGTGATCGTGACGGTGTCGCTGTATTCCACCGCGGATGGCGGGCGCCTCTGGACCGACAAGCTCAAAGCGGCCGGCCCCAATGACCTGGACCCGATTTTCCAGAAGCTGGCGCGAAGCCTGGGCACGCCGCGCCGGGCCGCGGACGACGGCGACATCTATTCGGTCACGAGCTACGAGGAGCGGAACCTGCGGCAAACGCAGGTGCGCAACTCCTTCGGCCTGGGGATCGGCGGCGCGCTTTTCACGCCGGGCATTCTCGCCGGAAAGGACTGGAACGAACCGTTCGTGGGCGGCCTGGGGCTCGTCTGGGCCTACGACGCCCGCACGGTGCTGTTCGAGGTGGACGCCCAGACGTATACCTTCGGCCAGAATAGCGGCCTCGGCGCGCTTTCCATTTCCGCCTTCAAGCCCGTTTACGCCGACAAGGTCACGCCCTTTTTCGGAGGCGGCCTCGGGCTGGGATTCGCCGAGACCGAGTACCTGGGGAGATCCACGAGCGGGAAGGGCCTGATGCTGCATGCGGGCGGGGGCGTGATTCTAAACCGCACTTCCACCGTCCAGCTCCGCCTTCAGGGCCGTTATGTCGTGGGCTTGTTCCGCATGGAAGAGCCTCGCGGCGATATTCCCCGCGCCTTTCTCGTGCGCATGGAACTGGCCTTCGGAAGGTAGGCGGACGGCGAGCCATGAAGATTTCCTTTCTTCTCGCCCCGTTGTTCGCGGCCTTGCTCGCGACGGGCTGCGCGTCCACGCGCGTCACGAGCCAGGATCCCGAGGCCGAGATTTTTCTCGACGACAAGCCCTTGGGCGTGGGACAGGCCACCGTCCGCAGGGTAGGGCCCCCGCGCCAGGTGACGCTCGAGGCCCGACGCGGAGGAAAGGTCGTCGGCCAGAGCGAGATGCGGCGATCGTTCACCGGCATGACGTTGGTCTGGGGACTCTTCAGCTATTACACAGGCCTGTATTGGGGATGGTACTTTCCCGAATCGGTGATCATCCCGGTTCCGCAGTCCGCCGCGGGCGCGGCGGAGTTCGTCAGCCCTTGGGCCGATCCCCGCAACAGCGTGTGGATGAAGCCGCTTCAATGAACGGTCCAACGACGAAGCGCGGCCTTTGAAGGGGCGTCATTCCCCCAAACACCCTTCCGGACTTTCGTCCTCGGCCCTCAGGGTTTCGAAGCCTTCCGCCTGTTCGGTCGGCACGAAGTACAGGGCCTCCTGCGCCGAGATCTTCCAGGTGAGCAGGTAGTCCCGCAGGGGGGCTTCGGGGAAGCGCGCGAGGACTTCGGCGCCGACCGTCTCGATGCGCAAGTCCTCGCCCGGGTCGACGTCGAACCGGTAGACGCCGGGCTCGGGCGTGCCGGCGAGGCCTTCGCTGGCGAAACCCAGGATGCGCGCTCCCGTCAGGGAGTCGCAGTAGTCGCAGGCGATGCCGGAGCCGGCGTCCGAGACCTCCAGGCGCAGGGAGCCGGCGGGCAAGCCGCAGGGGACGTAAACGACCCAGCCCTGCCCTTCGATGAAGGAAATGCGGGTCCATTCGGCGGGGAGCGTCCGCAGGGCGGCCACGGCCTCCACGGTCGGCACGCCGTCCTTGCCGGGAGTTTGCGCCGCCTTCATTTTTCCGTACCACAACAGTCCCAGGCACAGCAGCAGCGCCGACCCATAGAGCAGGGGAACGATCTTTTTTCCGGAAACGCCCGCCATAACGCCTTTCCACGCAAGAATTACAGGGGTGCCGGGCAGGACACGTGCTATATTCTTGGGCCTCAAAAACAATATACGATCCGCCGCGCTTCCCCAACTTCGTCTGCCGGACCCTGAAGCGCACGAAACTCCAAGGAGAAACCGTGAGCTCGCTGACCCAAACCCCGGCCTGGAAGAACCTCGAAACCCACTATTCCGAAGCGTCGCGCTGGAAAATGCGCGACCTCTTCGCCGCCGACCCCGGCCGCGCCGGGCGCTACGCCGTGGACGCCTGCGGCCTGCGCCTCGACTATAGCAAGAACCGCATCCAGGACGCCACCCTGAAGCATTTGCTGGCCCTGGCCGCCGAGGCGAAGGTGGAGGCGGCCCGCGCGGCCATGTTCGCCGGCGAGAAGATCAACTTCACCGAGAAGCGCGCCGTGCTGCACACGGCCCTGCGCCATCAGGGCTCCGAGCCCGTGATCGCCGACGGCGAGGACGTGATGCCCAAGGTGCGCGCGGTGCTCGACAAGATGCGCGCGTTCTGCGGGCGCGTGCGCTCGGGCGAATGGAAGGGTCACACCGGCAAGCCGATCCGCTACGTCGTGAACATCGGGATCGGCGGTTCGGACCTCGGCCCGGTGATGGTGACCGAGGCCCTCAAGCACTATGCCTATGATGCCTCCGATAAAGGGAGCGCGGGCGCCGCGCGCATCGAAGCGCACTTCGTTTCCAACGTCGACGGCACGCATCTTTCCGAAATCCTCCGGAAGGTCGAGCTGGATCAGACCCTGTTCCTGGTGGCCTCGAAGACCTTCACGACCCAGGAGACGATGACGAACGCCCTCAGCGCGCGCGCCGCCCTGCTGGCCGCCGTGGGCGGGGACAAGGCCGCCGTGGCGAAGCACTTCGCCGCGCTCTCGACCAACATCCCCGCGGTCGAGGCCTTCGGCATCGACGCGGCGAACGCCTTCGCCTTCTGGGACTGGGTCGGCGGCCGCTATTCCCTGTGGAGCGCCATCGGCCTGCCGATCGCGCTCACCGTGGGCTTTGAGAACTTCGAGGCCCTGCTTCGCGGCGCCTACGCCATGGACCGCCACTTCCGGGAAGCCCCCCTCGACAAAAACATGCCCGTTCTCCTCGCGCTTCTGGGCGTGTGGTATACCGACTTCTTCGGCGCGGAGTCGCACGGGGTGATGCCCTACGACCAGTACCTGCACCGCCTGCCCGCCTACCTGCAGCAGGCCGACATGGAGTCGAACGGGAAGTTCGTCACGCGCTCGGGCGAGCGCGTCGACTACAAGACCGGCCCGGTGATCTGGGGAGAACCCGGAACCAACGGCCAGCATTCGTTCTACCAGCTGATCCATCAGGGCACGCGCCTGATTCCCTGCGACTTCATCGCCCCGATGCAATCGCACAACTCCCTGGGCGATCACCACCGCATTCTGCTGGCCAATTGCTTCGCCCAAACCGAGGCGCTGATGGTCGGCAAGACGCTCGAGGAGGCCACCGCCGAACTGCGGGCGCAAGGCCTTTCCGACGGCGAGATCGCCGAGCTCGCGCCGCACAAGGTATTCGAGGGCAACCGTCCCACGAACACGATCGTGACGCCGAAGATCACCCCCGAAACTTTGGGCGCGCTGATCGCGCTATACGAGCACAAGATCTTCGTCCAGGGCGTGATCTGGCGGGTGAACAGCTATGACCAGTGGGGCGTGGAACTCGGCAAGCAGCTGGCGAAGAAAATCGAAGCCGAACTCGTCGCGGGAGAGAAGGGCAAGGCCCATCTTAAGCACGACGCCTCGACGAACGCGCTGATGGAGTATTACCTGAAGAACCGGTAAGCTTCTTTTCGCTTGGACGCGAACCCGGTTCGGGATAGATTGAGGGAGTGTTCCCGTTCTCCTTCCCTTCTTCCCCGACACGGGTGAGCCTGAGGCGGCTGGCGCCCTTGTTCCTGGGGCTGGGCGTGCTGCAGGCGGCCGCCCAAACCGTGGTGGCGCCCGACCCGGCGAAACCGCGCCAGTCCTTCGAGGGCTGGGGCGTGAGCCTTTGCTGGTGGGCGAACGGCGTGGGACGCTGGGACCCGGCGAACCGCGGGCGCGTGGCGACCTTGATCGCCCATCCGGATTCGGGACTGGGCTATACGCTGTTCCGTTATAACATCGGCGGCGGGGATGCGCCCGGCCACGACCATATGCGCGCCTACGGGGACATCCCGGGATACAAGGCGGCGGAAACCTCCCCCTACGATTGGACGGCCGACGCCTACCAGCGCCAGATGATCGCCGACCTCACCGCCCGGTCCGGCGGGAGCGCGCTCGCGTGGGAGGCCTTCGCCAATTCGCCTCCGCACTGGATGACGAAAAGCGGCTGCGCGGCGGGAAGCGCGGACGGGTCGGACAATCTCAAGCCGGAATATTTCGACGACTTCGCCGATTACCTCAGCGAAGTCGTCCGGAAGTTCCGCGACTCCTGGGGGATCACCTTCCGCACCGTCGCGCCTTTCAATGAGCCGAGCGCGCGCTGGTGGATGCAGGGCAAGAACCAGGAAGGATGCGGCTTTTTGAACGACCAGCCGCGCATGGTCAAGCTGCTGGGGGAGTCCCTCAAGGCCAAGGGCTTGTCCACCGCGGTCAGCGTGTCGGATGAGAATTCGCTGGCGGAGGCGATCACCAGCCTGGGCAAGTTCGATGACTCGGCGATGTCCTTCGTTTCCCAGATCAACGCGCACTCCTATAACGGAAAGGTCCGGCGCAAGGACTTCGCCGCCGCGGTCGCACCCCGCGGCAAGCGCGTCTGGCAGTCGGAGAGCGGGCCGCTCACCTGGCCCGGGGGAGACCAGATGGACGTCAGCCTGTGGATGGCGGACGTGATCATTCGGGACCTCCTGGACATGCGCGTGAACGCCTGGCTTGACTGGCAGGTCATCGACGGCGGCGTATGGGGATCGATCCACGTGGACTACGAGGATCAGAGCGCGCTTCCGAACAAGCGCTACTTCATGCACGCCGGCTTCAGCCGCTTCATCCGCCCGGGTTCCACGATCATCGAAAGCGGGACGGACAGCGTGCTGGCCGCGCTGGTTCCCGAAACGCAATCCCTTGTGCTCGTGATCCTGAACGCGTCGAACGCCGACCGCGGTTATGCGCTGGATCTCTCGCGGTTCGCGCTTTCGGAACCGCAGGTGCGGCATTACCGCACGTCGGAAAGCGAAGACCTCGCGCGCCAGCCGGATAGGACCGCGGGCTCGGGCTTCATTTCCTTCAGCGCGAGGGCCCGGTCCATCAACACGATCGTGGCGCGCATCCCGCTTGCCACGGCCTTGCGGCAGGGGCGTTCGCTGCGTCCGGAAGCCTGGCGTCGCGGGGGAAGCCCGCTGCCGGGCGAGGGCGCTCCGGGATTTCGCATGGAGGATGGGGAAGGGGTCCGGGACGCGCGCGGCCGGGCGGCTCCCAAGAATCCCTAAAAACTACCAGAGGTTGCAAGTTTTATACCAATAAAGCGGTTTTTTGGCGGTAGCTTAGGATCGAGCAAGCGCTCGCCCCTTCCATCCAGGAGAAAACCGTGAAAAAGACATTGTTCCTCGCCGCCCTTTGCGCGATCACGGCTTCGGCCCAGGAGAACTATTCAACCGCCTGGAGCGGCCATAAGTACGTGATCGTGAACTCCCGGACGGCGGGCATCGCGGCGGCGGTCGTCAAGTACCCCCTGCTGGTTCGCCTGGACTCCACCCACGCTTCCATTTTCACCCAGGCCAAGTCCGGCGGCGCCGATCTGCGCTTCACCAAGACCAATAACGTCACGCGCCTCCCCCACCAAATCGAGTCCTGGAACGCCACCGCGCGGACCGCCGCCATTTGGGTGCTGGCGGATACCATCCCCGCCAACAGCAATAACCATGCGTTGCGCATGCACTGGGGCAACGCCGCCGCCGCCGACAGTTCCAGCGGCGCAAAGGTGTTCGACACCACGAACGCCTTCCAGGCCGTCTGGCACATGTCCGCTTCGGGGGACGAGGCGGACGCCACCTTGAACGCCTTCACCGCCGCGCAAAACGGGACGCCTCCCTCGGCCCCCGGCGCGGTGGGCGCGGGCCGCACGGTTTCGGCCGGCAACTATTTCCGCGCCACCGGCACCGCCTCCGGAAAACTCAACTTCCCCGAGGGAGGCAATTACTCCATCTCGGCATGGGCCTTTACCTCCACGCTTCCGGGCGCCGGGACCCTCGTCTCCAAGCATGATAATGCCTATGCGCTCAAGCTGAACGCGGATGCCACGAACTGGGAATTCTTCGAATACGGCACGGACCAGACCGCGGCGGGCTGGAACTGGGTCAATGCCTCCACCGAGGGCGGCCTGAGCGCCTGGACCTACCTGGTCGGCTTTCGCGCCGGGGCGGATGCCGGGATCTATGTGAACGGCGTGCGCGTGGATGCAGGTCCCTCCACGGCCGCTTCCACGGCGGCCCGGGTGCTGAACACCGACGTGGTGATCGGCGCGCAGCCCACCTCGAACACCGCCGTGCAGCGTCCGTTTGACGGAATCCTGGACGAAGTGCGCCTGTCCAGCGCCGCGCGCGACGGGGATTGGATCAAACTGGATTACGAGACGCAGAAGGCGGGTTCGGCCGTCGTTTCTCTGCAGGACGCGATCCCGGCCTCCCTCGGCCGTCCCGCGAAACCGCGCGCGGCCTTCTCGCCCCGGCCGTCGGGCGACGGGTGGATTTTCGACATCGAAGGAGAAGCCGCCAAGGCGCGCGTGTCCGTGCTCGATGCGCGCGGTGTCACGGTGCACAGCCGCGTGTCCGCGCTGGGCGGTGGGGCCTTGACCTGGGACGGCGCGACCGCCGCGGGCGTGCGGGCCGCTCCGGGCGTGTATGCGGTGCGCATCGTCCTGTTGAACGCCCGGGATGAAACGGTGGGCGCGCTCGAGGCGCGGATTCCGGTCACGCGCTAGGAGGACGGGGAAAAATTAACGGCGAAAGGGTTTTAGTTCCCAATCCTCTCCAGGGCGCGGGCATATTCCCCGGGTAGACCGAGCTTGCGAACCGTGGAGACCAACTTTTCCAGGTATTCCCGGTTGAGCGGGGCCTCGGGCGTCGCTTCCTGGTTATAGCATTGCACGGGGAGTTCCGTGCCATCGGAAGCATGGACGCTTACCTTGAAAGCGCGGTAGGCCTTCGTTTTAGGTCCTGAATACATGGTATGGAGATCCTCGTCCGAAAGGGAGAGGACCATTCCCCAAACCGATTTTGAGGGGTCGGAGACGACCTTGACGGATCCATATAAATCAAGCCGGAACCCTTTTAACTCGGCGATTCGCGGGTTCGCGGGCTTAAGTCCCATCCCCAAGAGCAAGTCGCTATCCATGTAAAGCCCGTAAAAGAATCCATCCATATACGCCTCAAATTGAAAATGCGTTTCTACGGACTTGGAGAAGCAAAATTGGTGGAGTTAAGGAGAATCGAACTCCTGACCTCCTGCTTGCAAAGCAGGCGCTCTACCAATTGAGCTATAACCCCGGAAGTGTCGATATTCGATGTAAAAAAACCGGTTCGTGGATGGTGGGCCTGGGAAGACTTGAACTTCCGACCCCCGCCTTATCAGAGCGATGCTCTAACCAACTGAGCTACAGACCCGAAGTTCCCCCGGACATTCCCGGAAACCTGGTTCCATCCACAAAACCGGCAATTCGGATAAAAAATCCGGAAAACGGAGAGGGGAATATAGGCTTTGGGAGGGGAGGTTGTCAATCCTCCTCCCGTCATCAGGACAAGGATTCGGGCGGAAAAAGGCATTTCGGGTCCCAACCGAAGGACTCCAGCCGCCCAGCGAGGTCCTCGGGCGAGAAGGCTCGCGCCATGGGACCGCTCGTCGTCGAGAATTGATGCCGGAAAAAGGTGGTTTGCTTCTTGGCGTATTGCCGGGTGCGCGCGAGAACTTTTTCGACGAGGGCTTCCGAAGGCCTCGACGCAAGAGCCGGGTCCGCCGCGAGGGCCTCCGCGATCTCACGATACCCCAGGGCGTTGAAGGCCGCGGTGGTCGCGGGATCGTAGGCCCTCAAAAGCCCGCGCACCTCGTCGATCCAGCCTTGCGCGAACATCGCGCGCACGCGGGCTTCGATGCGCGCGTGCAGAACGTCGCGCGCCGGATCGAGCCACGCGAAGGGGACGCCGTCGAACGCGGCGTCGGGTCGCGCGTTTCCGTTTCCGCGCGCATAAGATTTTCCCGTGAACCGCCAGTTCTCCAATCGTTTTTGAAGGCGATAGCGGTCTTGGGGGGCCACGCCTTCCATGCCGCCGGGATCCAGGGCCGACAGGTCGGCGTGAACGGCGGCGGCTCCGCGCTCCGCGAGCTCGCGCTCCGCCGCCGCTCGGATCTGCGGGGGCGTTTCGCCCCGATCGTGCGCCGAGGGGAACATCCATTCCTTCAGGTACAGTCCCGTGCCGCCCACCACCAAGAAACGGGACTCCGGTCGCGACGCAAGCAGGGACGCGGCCTCGGCGCGGAACCTTTGCGGGGAAAACGGTTCGCGCGGGTCCGCGCATCCCACGAGGTGGTGCGGGACCTCGGCCCGTTCATCTAGCGTGGGCGCGCCGGTTCCGATCGAAAACCCGCGATAGAGCTGGCGGGAGTCGGCCGAGATTATCTCCAGCCCGCGCGCGCGCGCCCAGCGCAAGGCAAGCGCGGACTTTCCCGAGGCGGTCGGGCCTCCCAGAAGGGCGACGAGGGGCATGGACGGGGAAGATACTTTGTCGGCCTTGCTTCGTCGTTGAGGGTTGGTGACAGCTCCCCCGGGCCTCGCCGTGTCGAGGTCTTCGCGGTCGCTCGCCGCGAACGGGCAAGCGAGGCGCGAAATAGGTCAACAAAAGCAATGGAGCGTCCAAAGAGGGAAAACCCCAACTCCCAACCCCCAACTTTTCCATTACTAAATTCGCCTTTGCATGAAGCCTTCTTCGCCGTCCCCCAAAAAACGCCTGCCGCGTCTTCTGTTGCTTGCGCTGCTTGTCGTTCTGCTGGCCGGGGCGGGGTGGTTTTTCGGCAAGGATCTTTTCCGCGCCGGGGATCCGGGTTCCGCCCTCGCGACAGCCGCGCCGGACAAGGAGGAGGACGCGGCCTGGCGCAAGGCGAACCCCTGGCTCTACACGCGCGCGGAGTACGAGCCTTTTCGCGACGCGCTGATTCTCCCGCTGGCGCGCGCCGGCGCCCTGGGGCCGCGCAGCGTCAAAAAGCGCGGCGCCCTCGTGGAGGTCAGTTTCCCCGCCGGCCGGCCGATACACGAATACGCTTACGAAGTGGAGTCGCTGTGCGCGCGCGCCGGCCTTGTGGTGGTCGAAGGCCGCGAAACCGGGAACGACCAAGTCGAATACCGCCTCGCCGACGCGCAGGGCCGTTCCCTGGCGCTGCGCCTGGTGCTGGGCGACAACGCCCTGCCGGGATCGGTGCGCATGGCGCTGGTGATCATCGGCCTGGGGAACGCCTCCGAGGAAGACCTCCAGGCCTGGCTGGAATTCGGGGAGGCCGTGACGCTGGTCCTGCCGGATACCTCCGCCTTGCTGGCGCGCTTCAAGGCGCGGGAACCCGAGTTGCGGCACGACATCTTCGTGGAGTTGCCGATGGAGCCTTCCACCTATCCCTACGTGAAGCCGGGGCCGCGGGCCCTGTTCATCGACCACTCCCGCGATCAGGCCGAGGGCATCCTGCGCGGCCGTCTCGAGGCCTATCCCAAGGCGCGCGGCTTCGCCACGACGCATGGCGACCGCGCCATTGAGAACCCGCAGTTGATGGAAAGCGTGCTGGACTTCATGGCCTCGCGTTCGCTGGTGTTCCTGGACCTGACCGGCTCGCCGCTCAGCCAAACCACGGCGCTCTCCCAAAAGTCGGGCGCCGAAAGTTTTTCCGCGCGCGCGCAGGTCCCCGGTTCCGAAGGGAATCTCGAGGCCGAGCTCGACCGCCGCGCCGCCCTCGCCCAAAAATCCGGCGAGGGAATCTGGGTTCTGCGCCACTCCCCGGGCCTGCCGCGGACGCTCGCCCGCCTTTTCGGCCGCCGCGCCGGGGCCTTCGGGGAACTCGGGTTGTTGTGGGCGCCGCTGGGCGAACTGCGGCGCGGGAAATAAGGAAGGTACGGCATGCCAAAACTCGGCGTCAACATCGATCACGTGGCCACGCTGCGCCAGGCGCGCCGCGAACTTCGGCCGGATCCCGTCGAGGCGGCGGCCTTGTGCGAACGGGCCGGCGCCGACGGCATCACCGTCCACCTGCGCGAGGACCGGCGGCACATCCAGGAGCATGACGTGGTGACCTTGCGCCGCACCGTGACCACCCATCTGAACCTCGAGATGGCCGCGACGCCGGCCATGATCGACTTCGCCCTCAACCTGCGGCCGGACATGGCCACCTTGGTTCCCGAACGCCGCGAGGAATTGACCACCGAGGGCGGCCTGGACGCGGCGGCGCGCCTCGCGGAGATATCCGGAGCGGTGCTCGCCTTGCAGGGGCGCGGCATACCCGTTTCCCTTTTCATCGAGCCGGAAATGTCCCAGGTGGAGGCGGCCCTGAAAAGCGGCGCGGCCTTCGTCGAGTTTCATACCGGAGCCTACGCGCGCGCCTTTCACGCGGGCGCCCCCGACGCCGAGTTCGCGCGCATCGCGACGGCGGCCGTCTACTCCCGCCGGCAGGGCTTGCAGGTCAACATGGGCCACGGCCTGGACTACGACAACGTCCGGCCCATCGCGGAGCTGGAGGGGGTCTGGGAACTCAATATCGGGCATTCCATCATGGCCCGCGCCATCCTGGTCGGCATGGAGCGCGCGGTGGGGGACATGAAGGCCCTGGTGACGGTCTGAACCCGCGAGTCTTCAACAAAAAAGCCCCGGCTCGCGAGAGCCGGGGCTTTTTTGTGTCGGGATGCGTGCGTGCGCTCAGGGTTCCAGCTTGGCCTGCAGCAGGCTCCGCGCGAACCGTTCGGGGACGGTCACGATCTCGGCGCGGTCCGCGGCGGCGCGGGTATAGCTCCACACCATGCGGCCCGAGAGGTCGTAAAGCGCCGCCGAGCGATAGCCGACCGGCAAGGTCAGCAGGCCGCCCGACACGAAGGCCGGCGACAAGGTCCGGCGGAGGGCCGGACGGCCGTCGATGGAGGTGGGACCGGGACCGACCGTGGCGTTGAACGGCGTATAACACGACGGATTGATCGTTCCGGTATAGGCGATGCGAAACAGCGCCGCCTGGTTGAAGTTGCTGTACTGGGTGTTGCTGCCGCGCAACAGGTACATGGCGCCGTCATGCGGGCCGAAGCGCATGTCGATATAGCTGCCGTTCGGCAGGGCACTCAGGTTATTCCCCCCCCACGGGGCCGCCGTCACGCCGACCCCGGGAGCGCTGCCGCTGTCCAACGTGCCGTTCGGCTTGATGTGGATGATGCGGAAGGAGGACTTGCCGGCGGCCCAGTCGAAGAAGAAGATCTTCCCCTCGTACTGCGGGGGGAATTTCACGGCCGAGACGAGCGCCGGGTCGTAGCGGTACATGGGGCCCCCGACGGCGGTCTCGCCGCTGGTGAAGCCCATGCGGTAACTGTCGTCCCCGTTGTTGCTCGCGTTCGAATAAAAGAGGGTCGCGGGCCGCGCCGGAGGCAGGTTGACGATGCCGTAATTGTTCGGCGAAACGTTCTGGATGGCGGCGCAGTTATAGGACTCGGTGTCCCAGGTGGTCGACGGCGAGGTAAATTTCTTCCAGGGATCGTTCTTGCCGACGCAATAGGGGTGGCCGTAGAATCCGGCGTCCGTCGCCAGGTTCCATTCCTCGCGGCCTTCGGGCCCGCGCGTGGCGGACGGGGCCGAGGCGTCCAGCCCGACCTCGCCGGTGAAGATCCAGCCCGACTTCGTGTCGATGCGCGGGTGGTACGGGTTCCGGTGGCCCATGGTATAGACCTCCTTGCGAACCTTCGAGACGCTGTCGACGGAAGGATTCCAGTTCGGGTTGAAGGACGGGGTGCCGATCTTTTCCCAGAGGTTGCCCGCGGGCACGGTGTAGGTCGAGTTCAGCCCGGGCTCGGGGGTGCTTGCGTCGGAGAAGGCAATGGGCCGGATGCGCAGGAGCTTGCCGCGCAGGCTGGCGGAGTTGGAGGAGGACTTCTGCGCATCGCACCCGCGGTCGTTCCACAGGATGGGCGCGAAGTTATTGTTGTTGCAGTCGCCCGAGTGCGGGCTGGTGTCGTCGCCCGTGCCGATCACGAGGGTGCCGTCGCTCGACATGTCGATGCCGCCTCCCGCATGAAAGGCGTTGTTGTCGATCATGCGGCCGAAGCGCAGGATGCGCTTGGGATTCTTCAGCTGCTGGCCGGCGGGCGCGGCGGCGTCGTAGGTGTACCGGGTCAGTATGTGGGCGCGGCCCGTGTCGGCGTTGGCCGGGGAGCTCGGCCAGATGGAGTCCGTGTGGAAAACGTAGACCCACTTCGTCGTCGCGTAGTCGTGCGAGGTCACGATGCCCAGCAGGCCGTCCTCGTTCGCGCACCTCGTGGGAACGCGGCCCGCGAGCGTGGTCGTGGCCTTCAACCCGCTGGCGGGATCGTAAACGCGCACCTGGCCGGAGCACATCTTCGCGACGAAAACCTTGCCGTCGGGCGCGACGGCGATCTGCACCACGCCGTAGTTTCCCGACTCGCCGCCGTTGGCGCTGCTGTTTTCGTAGAGATCGCCGCTGGTATTATAGGCCAGCGTATCGACGCGAAAATCCGCGGCGACCGGGTCGGGGCACGATTGGGCCCGGGCGGAGCCCGGCAAAAAGGCGGTGATCGCCAGGGCGGCGACGAGACTGGCCTGTAAAAAGTTTTTGATCGTGGACATGGGCATCCTCATACGGGAAAGCTTGGACCGGCAATTGGTCCAAACGGAATGTGTACTTGTATAACCTATACCCGGCCCGTCAAAATTTCCGGGCAAAACAGCATTCTGGACGGAATAGAGGGGAAAACACGGATACTTTTGTGGTATTTCCGCAAATACTTGTTCCGGAGCCGCACGCCCCGGTTCCGGATCTTAGTCGAGGCTTTTCGAGGCGGCCAGAGCCTGGTCCACTTCCTCGGAGGTCAGGTAGGGGTAGGTTTCCAGGATATTCTCCCGGCTCCAGCCCGTGGCCAGGAGATTCTGCAGAAGTTCCGCGCTGAGGCGCGTGCCCTTGATGTGGGGCTTGCCCTGGCAAACGGCGGGATCGGAAACGAGCTGCGAAAAATCCATGATGCGTCCGGAAAACGGGAGCGTAAAACTTAGTTTCCTTTTTCATGAATCGCTTCTTCGCCCCCGGCGGCGAATTCGCCCTGATCGAACGGATGTTCGCCGCCGACCACTTCGCCCGCGACGGCCGCGGCCTGGGGGACGACGCCTTCGTGTGGGATCGGTCCGGCGCCTCCCGGCCCCTGCTCATCACCTCCGACGTCAGCGCCGAGGGCGTGCATTACCGCCTCGACTGGACGTCTCCCGAGCGGGCGTTGCGCAAGGCCCTGGCCGCCAGCCTTTCGGACATCAACGCCATGGGCGGCCGGAGCCGCAAGGCGTTTTTCAATTTGGGGGCGCGCCGAAACTGGTCCGACCCGGTCTATGACGCTCTCGGCGCCGCGCTGCGCGCGATGGAGGAGGCCTTCGGCTTCTCCGTCGCGGGCGGGGACACGGTGAAGCTTCCCGACTCGAGTTTTTTCAGCTTCGCCGTGGCGGGTGAGGTCGAGGGACGTCCGCTGCTGCGGAGCGCCTGCCGTCCGGGCCACCGGGTCTACGTCAGCGGCGCGTTGGGCGGCTCCGCCGCGGGGCTCTACCTCCTGAAGACGCGGGACGTCCTCGCCCGGGCGGGGGCCGAGGAGCATCCCCTCGTGCGGGCCCACCTCGACCCCCGCCCCCCGCTCGAACTGGGTCCCCTGCTGGCCGCGCTCGGGGGCGACGGCCGGGAGATCGCGGCCATCGACATCAGCGACGGCCTGTCCTCCGAACTCGCCCACCTCGCGCGGCAGTCGGGATGCGCCTTGCGCGTCGACGCGGACCGGCTTCCGGCGCATCCCGCTTTGGCGGGCGCCTTCGCCGCCGGCTTCCCGGTTCGCGACTACCTCCTGCATGGCGGCGAGGAGTATCAACTTCTGTTCACGGGAAACTTCGACGAGGCGGAGCTCGCGCGCCTGAACGCCGTGGCCCCCGTCACCGAAATCGGAATCGTGGAAGCGGGAGAGGGAGTGATGTTGCGAGAGGGCGGAGAGGACAGGGCGTTGGAAGCGAAGGGGTATTCACACGGGTAGGAGGCAATAGGTAGGAGGTAGGAGCCAAGCAAAGCATTCCTCTGATCTAGGCGTGGCGCGGTTGGCCCATGCGGAACGTGCGCCTCCCGCGCTAAAATTTCATTTTCGTTTCTTGCCGAGCCTCCTACCTACTACCTACTACCTACTACCTACTACCTACTACCTTTCCCTCCCATGCTACTCCTCATCGCCGCCATTCTCGGCCTCGTCGAAGGCTTCACGGAATTTTTGCCCGTCTCTTCCACGGGTCATTTGATCCTGGCCGGCTCGTTGCTGGGTTTTACGGGAGACAAGGCCAAGGTTTTCGAGATCGTGATCCAGACGGGGGCCATCTTCGCGGTGATCGGCGTTTATTGGGCGCGCCTGGGCGCGGTGGCGGTTTCCTCCGTCGGCGGGAACGGGTCGAAGCGGCGGGATTCACGGCGCTTCGTGACCAACGTGCTCATCGGTTTTTTGCCCGCGGTGGTTCTGGGGCTTTTGTTCGGCAAGGCCATCCAGGCGCACCTGTTCACGCCCGTGGTGGTGGCCTCCACCTTTATCGCCGGGGGTTTGATCATTCTCTGGGCCGAGCGGAAGTCGCGCGTGAACAAGGCGGGAATCGACAACGGGCCCGCGCGTCCGCGCGTGGGCGAGGTGGAAGACCTGACGGCGCTGGACGCGCTCAAGGTCGGGCTGGTCCAGTGCCTCGCGCTCGTGCCCGGCACGAGCCGCTCGGGGGCCACTATCATCGGGGGCATGCTGCTCGGCTTGTCCCGCAAGGCGGCGACCGAATTCAGCTTTTTTCTGGCCATTCCCACCTTGCTCGGGGCGGGCGCCTACAGCCTTTACAAGGAGCGCGCCCTGCTCTCGGCCGCCGACCTCCCCCTGTTCGCGGTGGGGCTGCTGGTTTCTTTTTTCTCGGCCTGGATTTGCGTGCGCTGGCTGCTGCGCTACGTCGCCACCCACGACTTCATTCCCTTCGCGTGGTACCGCATCGTGTTCGGGATCGTGGTGCTCGTGACGGCGTGGGGCGGCTGGGTTCACTGGGCCGAATAGGCTCGCGGCGGGTCGGTAAATTTCCTCCAAAAAATAGTAGAATCCAACGCATACCCGCGTTTTAAAGCCAAAAAGGCCCTAAAAAAACGAAAAAACACGCCCCGGTTATTTTTTCTTGCGGTAGATTAGGGGCTCCATTTTTTACCCTGAAGGAGGGAAAATGTCAACATCGAATACCCAGGCCGCGCCCGACATGAAAGTGTTTTGGTGCGTCTTCATCGCCCTGATCACCACGTCCTTCGGATTCATCATCCGCGCCTTCTCCATCGGAGACTGGGGCACGGAGTTCGGTCTGACCGCCACGCAGCAGGGTGAAATTCTCGGTGTGGGCGTTTGGCCCTTCGCCATCTCCATCGTCGTCTTTTCGTTGATCATCGACCGGATCGGCTACAAGACGGCCCTGGGCTTCGCTTTCATCTGCCACGTCCTCTCCGTCGTCCTGACCATCACGGCCAAGGATTACTGGACGCTTTACTGGGCGACCTTCATCGCGGCGCTCGGCGCCGGCACGGTGGAAGCCGTGGGCAACCCGGTGGTTGCCTCCATGTTCACCCGGGAAAAGGTCAAGTGGCTGAACATCTTCCATGCCGGTTGGCCGGGCGGCCTGGCGCTCGCCGGCATCATCATGATCGCGATGGGCTCCGCCACCTGGCAGACCCGCATGCTCCTGATGCTCCTTCCCACGCTGGTCTACGGCGTGCTCATGATCTCCGTGAAGTTTCCCGTCAACGAGCGCGTCGCCGCCGGCGTGCCTTACAAGGACATGCTCAAGGAAGTCGGCGCGCTCGGCATCTTCATCGTCTCCTGGCTGATCTTCTCCGAAATCGGCCGCGTCTTCTCCTGGTCGCAGGGCCTCGTCTGGGGCGCGATCATCGTGACCACCGTGGTTTACTTCGCCTACGTGCGCTCGCTGGGCCGTCCGATGTTCATCTTCCTGCTGCTCATCATGATGCCCCTGGCCATCACCGAGCTCGGCACCGACGGCTGGGTCACCGAGCTGATGGGCCCTGAAATGCACAAGATCGGACTGCACGCCGGCTGGGTGATCGTGTACACCTCGGTCATCATGGTCATCCTGCGCTTCCTGGCGGGCCCGATCGTCAAGGTCGCCACGCCCCTGGGCCTGCTCGCGATCTGCTCCGCCCTCGCCGCGGTCGGCCTGTACTGGCTGTCCTTCGCGCAGGCCGGCATCGTGATCCTCGCCGCGGCCACCCTCTACGGCATCGCGAAGAGCTTCTTCTGGCCCACCATGATCGGCGTCGTCGCCGAGCGCTTCCCCCGCGGCGGCGCGCTGACCTTGAACACCATCGGCGGCATCGGCATGCTGAGCGCCGGCGTCGTCGGCTCCGTGATCCTCGGCCTGAGCCAGGACAAGGCGATCGACCGCAACGTGCGCATGTACGACAACCAGAACGGCACCGCCATCCATGACACCTACGTCACGGTGGAAAAGGTCAGCGTGCTGGGCAAGTACCGCGCGGTGGACGGTTCCAAGCTGGCCATGGCGCCGGCCGAAGACCAGGCGGCGGTCCAGCAGGCCGTGGTGACCTCGAAGAAGACGGCGTTGACCACCGTCGCGATCCTTCCGGTCATCATGTTCGTCTGCTATCTGGTCCTGCTGTTGTACTTCCGGTCCAAGGGCGGTTATCGTCCCGTGGATCTCGGGCACTCGGCGCACTGACGCCGAGCCTTCAGGCCGGAGAGCTTCGCTCTCCGCGCCCACAAAAAAGCCCGCGGTTTCCGCGGGCTTTTTTGTGTCCAACCCCCCAATTCCTCCCTCAAAGCCCCTGAATTCCTTCATGCTGGACATACCCGGAGGCAAAGGTTATCTTGGGTTTTTCTTCTGAAAACGACATATGGAATGGTTCCGTAAAGCGAAGTCCGGCATTGGCACCCTGATCAAAAAGGACACGCCGGTCGATCTATGGATAAAATGCGAGGGCTGCAAGGAAGTCCTCTACCGCAAGGAGCTGGCCGAGAACCTGCACGTGTGCAATCACTGCGGGCATCACTTCCGGATCGGCGCCGCGGAGTACGTCCGGATCCTGGTCGACGAGGGCAGCTGGACGGCGATGGACACCGGCCTGCGCTCCACGGATCCCCTGAAGTTCAGCGCGAAGAAGAAATACAAGGACAGCCTTGTCGAGGCCGAGAAGAAAACCGGAACCAACTCGGGCGTGCTTTCCGGAACGGGCAAGCTGGACGGCATCCCCCTCGCGCTGGGAGTGATGGACTTCCGTTTCATCGGCGGCTCCATGGGCTCCGTCGAGGGCGAGAAAATCGCCCGGGTTTTCCGTCGCGCGCTCAAGGACAAGACCCCGGCCGTCATCGTTTCCGCCTCGGGCGGCGCGCGCATGCAGGAGGGAATCCTCTCCCTGATGCAGATGGCGAGCACCTCGGTGGCCATCGCGCAAATGCGCGAAGCCGGCCTTCCCTTCGTTTCGATCCTGACCAACCCCACCATGGGCGGCGTCACGGCTTCCTTCGCCATGCTGGGCGACGTGCACATCTCGGAGCCGGGGGCCCTGATCGGTTTCGCCGGCGAGCGCGTGATTCGCGAGACCATCCGGCAGCAGCTGCCTCCGGGCTTCCAGCGCGCCGAGTTCCTGATGGAAAAGGGCTTCGTCGACGTCATCGCCCCGCGCAAGGAGCTCAAGGGCACCGTCGGCAAGATCCTGTCGCATTTGAGATAAGGACGGCCGGGAAAGGGCATAGCGTTCCAATCCGTGTGTCTCCGGATGCAAATGATGAATGCGGAATGATGAGTGATGAAAACGCGCGCTTCAAAGCGCTGAAGTCAGCGGAAAATTCTTTCATAATTCATCATTCCTAATTCATCATTCTCCGTATGACTCCCTCGTCCTACCCTTCCGCCCTTCGCTGGCTGTACGCCCGCAACCAGTTCTCGATCAAGCTCGGCCTCGAGGCCACGCGGGCGTTGCTGGCGGCGCTGGGCAATCCGGAACGCGGCGGCGTCTTCCTGCATGTGGCGGGCACCAACGGCAAGGGAAGCGTGTGCGCCAACCTGGCCGCCATGCTTCCCGCCCTCGGTGTCGGGCGCGTCGGGCTTTATACCTCCCCGCATCTCGTGAGCTTCCGCGAACGCATCCGCGTGGACGGGCGGCCCATTCCCGAGGCCGCCGTGACGGCCTGGATGCGGGCCGCGTTCCCCGTGCTCGAGGCCCAGAATCCCACGTACTTCGAATGCGTGACCGCGCTGGCGTTCGACTGGTTCCGCCAAAGCCGCTGCGGCGCGGTCGTGCTGGAAACCGGCCTGGGCGGCCGCCTGGACGCGACCAACGTCGTCGCGCCCGCCGTCACGGTCATTACCTCGATTTCGCTGGACCATACCGCGATCCTGGGGGACACGCTCGAGGCGATCCAGGGAGAGAAGCTGGGCATCGTCAAGCCGGGCGTGCCGGTGGTCGTCGACGAAGCGCGCGAGGACTTGGCCGGCCGGGCCGAGGCGCATGCCCGCGCGATCGGCGCCCCGTTCGTCAACCTCGCCGGAAGATTGCGGCCCGGAGAGCAGGGGACGTGGACGGTGCGCGGCCAATGGGCGTCGTATGAACTGCCGGCGGGGTTGCGGGCCGAAGGCCATCAGCTGCGCAACGCGGCCCTTTCGGTGCTGGCCCTGGAGGCTTTTCACGGCCGGGCCCTGCCGAATGGCGGGCCTTCGGAACCGGGCGCTGAACCGTTATGGCTGGCCGCGTTGCGCGGGGCGCGCCTGCCCGGCCGCACCCAGCGGATAATGCCGCGGACCGGCGCCGCGGAAGGATCCACGCGGCCCGCGCGGGTGCCGGTAATGCTGGACGGCGCGCACAACCCCGCCGGCGTCGACGCCTTGTGCGCCGTGCTGAAGACGGAGGGAGGCCGCGCGCGCGTGTTTTTCTCCGTGATGCGCGACAAGGAATATCGGGCGGTGTATCGCGCGTTGCGCGCGGCGGCGAGCGACGTGGTCTTTCTGGACATGAGCGCGCTTTTCCCGCGCGCGCTTTCTTTCGCGGAGTTGAAGGGCGCCCTGGAGGATGCCCGCGAAAGTCCGCCCCGCAACGTCCCGCTTGCCTGGGACGGAATCGAGCCGCTCCTGCGCGAGGGAACGGGCGCCGATCGGGCGGTGTTCTGCGGATCCCTGTTTTTGCTGGGCGAGGTCATCCCGCTGCTTTTGCCTCACTATGAGGGGCTGGAGGAGTTTGAGGAACTCGCGGGGGAAAAGGAAATGATGAAGGATGAATGAGGAATGATGAAGGGAGAATGGGCTTTTCTTCCCTTCTTTCGCGTTTATTCCTTATTCATCATTCCGCATTCATCATTTTATCTTATCCCCCGTGGACGCCATCAAGCTCAAGAATTCCTGCATCTGCGGCAACACGCTTCCCTACGCCGAATGCTGCGGGCTTTTTCAGGCGCCGCCCGCCGAGGGCGGGGACGCGTCGGACCGCGCGGCGTTTCGCCACGATTTGCATGAGCTCTTCATGTATCTGTTTCCCTTGCGGAACCTGTACCAGGTTTATTGGGAGCGCCTGAGCGAGGAAGAATACCCGCATCACCTGCTGATGGCCGATGCCGACTACGGCCGCGCGATGATGGCGAACTTCTTCTGGGACTATTCCGTGCAGTTTTCCGACGCGCGGCCCATCCTGCGGGCGGCCCGCGACATCGAGGAAAAGAACCTGCGCCTGGCCAACGACTTCCGCCAGTGGAGCCTGTCCCCCTTCTGGCTGTGGTACGTGATCGAGGCCGACAACCGGCACGCCTACATCCGCATGGCGGATTCGGACCGGACGCGGCGCATCGAGCACGGGGGAGAGCTGCCCGAACCGGGCCGCTACTTCGCCGGGCGCATCCTTTCGTACCGGGGCAAGGAGCAGGTCCATCCCGCGCTTCTGGTTTTTTCCGAGGGCGCCGCGACCGTGCTTCCCGACCGCCTGCGCGGAATCTGCAAGGCCCTCGGGATCAAGTCTGGCAGCGGCCTGCGCCCCGACGTGCAATGCGAGGAATGGCGCCGCCACGGGTCCCTGCTGCTTTCGCTGTGGCGCGAAATGACCTACGACGCGCGCGTGGGGATTCCCTCGCGCACGGTTTCATCGCCGCATTCCTTTCACCTGCCCGCCCCGGAACGGTGGAACACGGCGCGCCAGTTGCAGGAGGGCGGGGCCGTCCCCACGGGACGCAACCGTTTCGAACTGCGCTACCGCGCGCTGACGTTGGCGCGCCTGGAGGCGGGGACCTCGGGGTTGCAGGTGACCTTGCTCGACGAGGCCTACCGACCCTATGTGTTTCACTGGCTGGGGGACCACCTCGGCATGGCCTCGGGATCTTCGCCGGGCGGCGATCGCATGGAATCCGCCCCGCCCGCGCCGGGAGACTGGAAGGCTTGGGCGCGCGCGGCCCATGATCTTTTGAACGGCGAAACGCCGATGGAGGCCAGCCTCCATGATTTCGGCCGGCGCCGCCTGCGCGTCCTGCTGGAAGAACTGCCGCTGAAAGAAGCGGAACTGACGGCGCTGCAGCGGCAACTGGGCCTCTAGCCTCGATGGGTTCCGCCGTTTTGCGCGCCGCCGTTCCCGCGTTCATCCTCCTTTGCGGAGCGCTCCCGGCCTTTTCCGCCGCCGCGGCGCCCTTCGATACGGTCACGCGCCGCCTGATGGCGCCGGCCGGTTTTCGGCCCGTCGATTTCGACATGCTGATCAGTTTCCGGGCCGAACCGCCCCGTATGCTTACGACCGTCGAGGCATTGCTCCGCCGTCCGCGGAGCGTGGACTCGCTGGTGCCGGCGCTGCGCGCGGCCCTTGGCGAAAATTCCGCCCCCGACTTTTCCCACGCCCTGTGGCCCTGGATCGATGTCCATACCCCGGCACGGACCGTGCGCTCGGGCAAGGATGAAATCCTGGTCGCCGAGGAATTGCTGCGCTTGTTCCTGAAGCCCCTGGCTTCGACGGAGGTGGCCTATCTGCGCGCCGAGGCGCCCGCCCTGCTCGTGCATGGCGCGGAGGACACCTCGCTGGACCCGATCGCCTCCGAGATCGAACGCCTGCGCGGCGAGGCGCGGACCGACTCGGTGATGCGCCTCGCGGGCCGGCTTCCCCTCGAGAGGTTGGCCGAGGCCTCCCAGGCCCTGGAGCAGGCCCGCCGCAAAATCCTGGGCTCGGCCCGCCATGACGGGGTCGCCGTGACCATCGAACGCCTC
Source organism: Fibrobacteria bacterium (assembly GCA_021155885.1). GTDB lineage: Bacteria > Fibrobacterota > Fibrobacteria > UBA11236 > UBA11236 > UBA11236. The sequence goes on from JAJNBB010000001.1 coordinate 30,924, forward strand.
AAGGCGTTGCGCGCGCGCGGAACCCCCGTGACGATCGGGTCCGAAGGCGACGACGTGCATCGCCTCGACCGGGGCCTGGTGTTCGATCCCGGCGGCAACGACCGCTACGAGTTTCCCGACACCGCGCGCCCCGGCGGCTGGCTGCTGGTGATCGACCTCGCGGGCGACGATGAATACCGCGCGCGCGACAGCGTGGGGGCCGCGGCCGCCTTCCTTTCAGTGCAGCTCCTCCACGACGAGACGGGACACGATCGCTATCTCGGCGGCGACCTGGCCTTCGGCGCGGCGGTGATGGGCTACAGCCATCTCTTCGACGGCGGAGGAGACGACGTCTACGAGGCGCGCAGCGCTTCGCTCGGCTTCGCCTTTCAGGGCGTCGGGATCCTTCAGGACGCCGGGGGCAACGACCTTTACTCCTCTTGGTTTTTCTCGCAGGGCGCCTCGGCCACGAACGGCCTCGGCCTTTTGCTCGACGCCGCGGGCAACGATCACTACCTCTCCCGCCCCGTCTTTCCCGACGACCTGCGGTACCGGGATCACTTCCTGAGCATGTCCCAGGGCTTCTCCAGCGGTTTCGCGCCGCGCCACGCGGGCGGCATCGGCGTGCTGTGGGACCGTTCGGGCGAGGATCTGTACGCAGCCGACATCTTCGGGCAGGGAGCGGGATATTGGTTCGGCTGGGGCCTGCTGATGGACGACGCGGGAAGCGATCGCTTCACGGCGCACCAGTACGCGCAAGGCGCGGGCGTGCACTTCGCCGCGGGAACCTTGTGGGACAAGGCCGGCGCCGACGTGCGGGTCAGCAAGGGCGTCAGCCAGGGTTGCGGGCACGACGGAGGCTTCGGCCTGCTCGTGGACGAGCAGGGCAACGACCGGAACCTGGCGGTCGACATGAGCGCGGGCGCGGGCAGCGCCAACGGCCTGGGCGTTTTTCTGGACATGAACGGGGCCGACGGCTACGGCCTGGGCGACCTCCGAATGACCCTGGGACACGGGGACATGCGCCGCGACCGGGGCAGCTTCGGGTTCTTCCTGGACCTGGGCGGCCAGGACGCCTACCCCGCCTCCACGGACGGGCCGCGCGACAACGCGGCGTGGCGCGCCTATGACGGGAAGGTCAGGGGATATGGCTATGGGATGGATACAGAGGAATGATGTATCTCCGCGCGTTTTGTTCATTCCCCAGGATTGGTCCGCTTCGCGGTCTCGTCCTGGCGGCACTGCATTCCTCATTCATCCTTCCGCATTCCTCATTTGCTTGGACCCCACCCGTATTCAGTCGCCTCGACAGCCTGTTCGTCACCGCCGCCACCGGCGAACCCCGCTTTCAGGCGGCGCGCGCGGCGGCGGAAAAGGCCCTGCTGGCCGACTCGGGAACGTTGCCTTATCTCCTGCGGAACCGGCTGCGCCGGCAGACTCCCCGCCAGCAGCATTACGTCGAGCGCCTGTTCACCCTGTCGAGCGATTCGGGCCGCAACCCCCGTCCGCGCGCGCTTCTCGCCGCCGCCCTGGCCGACGCGCCCTCCGACACGATCCGCGTCCAATTGCTGTCGATCGGCTCCTGGCTCGGAGATTCTTCCTTCCGGACGGCCGCATTGCCCTGGCTCAAGTCTTCCTTCGAACCGGCACGCCGCATGGCCGTGCGCAACCTGGGAACCTACCCGGCGCCCCGCAACCTCCCGCTTTTGCTGGAGGGGCTCTCCTCCGTGCAGGGACTGGAACTACAGCAGCGGCTGTGGTCGCTCGGGGCGCAAAAGTCCGCGCCCGACATCTCCCTCGCGCCTCTTCTCGCGGATCCCTATTTCTTTAACCGCCGCAAGGTGCGCGACCTGCTGCTGAAGACCGCGGACAGTTCCTGGGCGCGATTGGACTCCATCCGGGCGCGGCAAACCCGCGTGACGGCCCGGGAGGAATGGTGGCTGCTGGCGCAGGACGCGCGGGACGGCCGCGCTTTCCTCGAAGCGGAGAGGGGCAAGATGACGGGGGAGGAGAGGAAATACTTCGGGGTCGAAGAAGAGGCGGCAGGCGGCAGGCGGTAGTTGGCAGGAAGCGCAATCGCTAATTCCAGGTGAGTCGCGGTATTTTTGCGTACCGCCAGCCGCCCGTTTATTCCCCCGCCCTCCACGGCGCATACCCTTCGAGGTTCCGGACGCCCCGGGCTTTCATGGCCGCCAGTAATTCCTTGTTCATCTGGCGCACGGCGTTCCAGCGGTAGGCCAGCACGGTATAGACCTGCACCGCGTCGGCGCCCGCCTCGAGAAGATCCAGCACCTTTTCCCCGTGGTCGATGCCGCCGCTGGCGAACAAAGTCATGTGCGGAAGTTGCTGGCGGATATAGCGGATCGCGGGGAGGGTGTTCTTGTACAGGATGCGGCCGGAGATGCCGCCCTTGCTTCCCGCGTGCGTGAGCGGCTCGACGTCGGCCGGAGCCGTGGCCATGCGCAGGTATTTTCCCTTGTCGCCGGGGAAGGTGTTGAACAGAACCAGCCCCGACACGCCCGCGTCCGAGACCGTTTGCAGCACGGCCTCCAGCGTCTTCACGCCCATGTCGGGCGAGAGCTTCACCAGCACGGCCTTGCGGGGCACGAGCGACTTCCGCACGTTCATCACGTGGTCGAGAATGCGGCGAAGCAGGTCCACGTCGGTGTCGAGCCGGGTCGTGCCCGTGTTGGGACAGCTGAGGTTGAGCTCTACGTAGTCGGCGGCCCCGTAAGCGCGCCGGAAGGAGGCCTCGACTTCGGCGAGAATGCGCGCCTCTTCGGTCACCCCGGGCGTGTCGGTGACGCTGATGCCGATGGCCATGCGGCGGCGGTGGCAGCGGCCGAGGGCGGCGTCGACCTCGCGGGCGATATGCTCGATCCCGGGGTTGTTGAGGCCCATCGAGTTCTGCATCGCGCGGTCCGCCGGGAGAAGGCGCACGCGCGGGCGGAAGGGATTGCCGTCCCAGGGCTTGAGGGTCGCCGAACCGACGCTGATGCCCCCGAAGCCGAGTTCGGCGAACGCGGCCAGGTGCTCGGCGGTTTTGTTTCCGCCCGCCGCGAGGAAGATCGGGCCGCCCACGGCCAGCGGAAGGCTGCGGTCGTGGAAGCGCACGGTCTTTTCGAGGGCGGAGGGGATGTGGTAGTGCGGAGGAAAGGCGGCGTACGCGCGCGCATACTGCGCCAGCAGGTGATGACGGGTCTCGGCGTTGGGAACGAAGCGCTTGATGGCTTCAAGGAGCCGGTCGCCCGCCGTGATCTTGTAATCGGGCTCGGTGTCGGGAATGACTTCGACGCCGGCGCCAGCCCCCTCGGGGGGCGGCGGCGAGGAGGAGGCGGCAAGGGGATTGTCCACGAAAGGAAAATAATTTAAAGCCGGCGGGTGCGGCCGCGGGCCTCAAAAGAAGCCAAAAAGAACGAAAAAAACGACCGGCCTAGGCGCTCTTGTAGCCCCGTCGCAGGAGGCGCCGGTGAATGCCGTACATCAGGACCGCCGTGATGGCCATCGCGCCGATCACCACGTAGCCCAACACGTCGTAACGCTCGAGCCGGCCGTCGGCGCCCTGCACGGCGATCAGGCCGGCGAGTCCCGCCGCGATGCCGCCCGCGAACTGGTTGATGGAGGCGTTCACCGACATGAACGCGCCGCGATCGCGGCCCTCGGGCACCGCCGAAAGCAGGGCCTGCGAGGGGACGATGCGCCCGGTGATGCCCGCGAACAGGAGGACGTTGACGACGATCGCGAGCCACAACGGCGTGATCCCGAGGTGGGTGTAGATCCCCACCATGACCATCATGACCAGCGAGGCTCCCAGGAACACCTGGTATTTGCCGATCGAATCACTGAGCTTGCCCGCCAGCGGGCCCATCGCCAGGGCGCAGATGCCGGTGACGAGATAAATGGTCGGAAGCTTCGCGAAGGAAATGCCCATGTTGTGCACGGTGAAGGCGCTGCCGAAGGGCATGAGCATGAAGCCCCCGGTGACGAGCAAGGTGCAGGCCGCGAAGGCCTTGAGGTAATCGGGCTTGGACACCGTGCGGAACAGATGGCGGAACGGGTTCGGCTCGGGGGCCTGCTTGAGATGCTCCCGCACGGGGCGCAGCCCGGCGAAGATGCCGACGCCCGCGGCGGCGCCCACCCCGGCGATCATCAGGAAGGGCGCGTGCCACCCCCACAAGTTCGAAAGGTACAGTCCCAGCGGCAGGCCGAGCACCTGGCTGGCGGCGAAGGCGGTCTGCACGAATCCCATCACGCGGCCGCGGCGGGAAAGCGGAAAGAGATCGGCGACGAGCGTCAGGACGATCGAACCGATGACGCCGCCGAAAAGGCCCGTCACTACGCGCGCGAACAGCAAAAAGGGGTAGTTGGGAGCGATCCCGCACAACAAGGTGCCCAGGATGAATCCCGTGTAGAAAAACATCAGCAGGCGCTTGCGGTCGAAACGATCGGCGAAGCCCGCCGCGAGCAGGCCCGATACGCCGGCGCTGAAGGCGTAAGCCGACACCGCCCAACCAAAGTGCGCGGTGGGAATGGACAGGTCGTGCATGAGGATCGGCCCGAGGGGCGCGAGGATCATGAAGTCGAGGATGATGGTGAACTGCAGGAAGGCCAGCAGGGCGATCACGAAAACCTGGTAACGGGTGAACTTTTCGGGGGCCGCGGTCGCGGCGGCGTGGGCTTGCGAGGTCATGGCGACTGTTTTCCTTTACTTTCCTTTAGGTTCAGGGGCGGCGGAGGGCTTTTTCGTCCCGATCGCCGGGACGGGGTCCGCGGTCGCGGGCAAAGGCGTGAGGGCCTTGAGGGCGAGTTCCAGGGTCTGCAGGAGGAGCGCCTCGGTGAGGACGAACTTGCCCGCGCCCGGCAGGCTTTTCCCCTGGGTGTGGAACTTGAGGAGGTTGTAGAGCGGCGCGAAGGCCGTGGACCAGTAGACCTCGAGGGGCGCGCGCACGAGTTCCCCGCGCCGGATCGCCCCGCGCACGAAGGCCTGCATGGCCTCGCGAAAGCGCGTGCCGCCGAGCGTCAGCGCGCGCTCATGCAGCGGCGTATGCTTGAACTGCTCCTGGAAAAGCATGGAACGCGGATGCCGCATGTAGTAGCGGGCGCGGTTCAGCCATTGCACGCGCAGGCCTTCGGCGAAAGGCATCGCGGAATCGAAGCCCCGGAGCATGGCGCTGAGCGCCTTCTCCGATTCCTCCAGATAGACCTGGAGGAGAAGGTCGTCGCGGTCCTCGAAGTACACGTATAGCGTTCCCGCCGACACCTTCGCCGCGCGCGCGATCTTGTGCATGCTCAGGCCGTCGAAGCCCTCCCGGACGGCGAGCTCCATGGCCTTGCGGCGTATGAGTTTTTCCTTGCGGGGGTCGCGGGCGCGCATCGTGGCCGGAAAATATAAATAAACGAACGTTCATTTATAAATGGAGCGCCGGAAATGGCCGGCAAAGCCTGCGGCGCCGGGGCCGGGGCTCACCCCCCCGAATCAAACCCGGCGCCGCAGTGGGCGCAGTAGTTCGCATGGATGCTTCCCTCGTGACCGCAAACCTGGCAAACGCGGAAGGTGTCTTCCCGGGCCCCGTCCTGGTCCACCGTGCGCGCCGCCCGGGTCCATTCCGCGGAAACGATGCCTGTCGGCACGGCGATGATGGCGTAGCCGAGGATCATCGCGACGCTGGCGATCGCCTGTCCCAGCATGGTGCGCGGTACGAGGTCGCCGTAGCCCACCGTGGTGATGGTGATGATGGCCCAGTAAATTCCCTTGGGAATGCTGGTGAAGCCGGACTCCCTGCCCTCGATCAGGTACATCAGCGCGCCCAGGCTGATGACGATCCCCGCGAGGGTGGTCAGGAACACGGTGATCTTGGGCTGGGCGCTCTTGAGGGCCAGGCCCAGCACCCGGGCCTCATCCATGTAACGCAGCAGCTTGAAGATCCGGAACAAACGGAGAAGCCGGAACATGCGGATCACGCCGAAGGCGTGCAGGCCCGGGAAGAACAGGCTGAGGTAGGTGGGGAGCACCGCCAGCAGGTCGACCATGCCGAAGAAGCTGCGCGCGTACGCCAGCCGTCTCGGCTGGGCATAGAGGCGCAACGCGTACTCCAGCGTGAAGAGCCCGGTGAAGATCCATTCCGCGATCTCGAACAGGCCGCCTCCGGCCGCGCGGATGGATTCGACGCTTTCGAGCAGCACGATGCCGACGCTGAGCAGGATGGCCCAGATCAGCACGACGTCGAACGCCCGCCCGCCCTTGGTTTCGGTTTCGAAAATGATCGTGTAAACGCGGCCGCGAAAGCCCGTGGGGCGGAGGGGAACGGAGGGGAGGACGGGTTCGGCAGGCATGGACATCAAGGTACTACACAACAGGAATGGCCCACCGGCGGCCCCGGGAGTTCTATGGGCTCCCCGGGGCCATTTGCCTGGGTTCGGGCCGCCAAGGCTCAGCGGAGGTCGATCAGCCTGCGGAGGCGGAAGCCCTCGCCGGTTACCTCGAGAATCGCGAATCGCGCGGGCACGGCGCCGAGCGCCAGGGTATGTTCCCCGGTTCCTGAGGGGCTCAGTTCCGCGAGAAGGGCGCCGTTCACGCCGCGCAGCCTCACGATCGCCCTGGCCGCCGCCGGCGTCCTCACGTGGAGGTTTCCCTGGCCCACGATCCAGCGCACCTCGCCCGCGGCGGGGCTTTCGGAGAGCGGCGTCCGCAACGCCACGGGGAGATCAAAGGGAGTTCCCGTTCCCAGGGCGTTCAGCGTGTACCAGGTCTCGGTGTTCCAGGGATTGTCGCCCGTGGAGGATTTGTAATTGTTGAGCCTTATTTGCACCACGCGCATCTGGGTGGGCGTCGAGGGCACGAGGCTGTCGAGCGCGAGGAACACCTTCCGCCGGTCGGGCGAGAACAGGATGGATTTCGGAACGAGGGTTTTCGAGCCCAGTTTGCTGCCTCCGCCATAGGTGCTGTTCGGTGTCATGTGGTAGCTCTGAACGGTGTAGCTCGAGGCGAGTTTGGCGACGGCGGTATCCACGGGTTTTGTGAACTCGATTTCGAAGCCGGTCGGACGGGAGCGCACCGCCAGCATTTCAAAGGCCGGATCCCCGCCCATGAACCGCAGTTTCACGAGCCCGAAATCGACGCGTGTCGTGGTGGTCTGGCTCTTGGGGAAGCCGTCGTTATCGTTGCGGCCGCCTATCATGCCTACGTAGAGCATGCTGTCGGGACCGATGGCCATGCGGAACACGCCCGCCTCCAACCCTCCGGTGAACACGAATGCCGCCCCCTGCAGGCCACCTTGGGCGTTCTTCTCGAGGAAATAGCGCTGGATGCCGCCCCAGCGCACGTCGCCCATGAGCATCTGGCCCGCGTAGGGCCCGAAGGTCATGTACAGCGGGGCCGTGGGCGAGTTGGCGATGTCATTATGAACGGCCCACACCGTGGGGGGCGTTTCCGTCAGGTTGTCCCACGGGGCGTAGTAGGCCGCGGCGAGGCCGCCCGATTTTTTGGCGCCGTAAAACTTTCCCTCCTGGACGCAGATCAGCTTGTTGCCCGGCAGCCAGTCGCCCTGGTTGTCGGGCACGCAGGGCAGGCCGTCGGGACCGAAACCCAGGCCCGAGGCCGCGCGGATGCCGTTCGCCACAATCCGGAAGGCGCCGCGCTTGTCGGTGGTCCCGTTGCCGGGCGTCACTTCGAGGAGCGTGCCGCGGTGGGGGTTGGCCTGCGGGCTGCCCTGGACGCTGCCGATGGGATCCAAGGACGAGGGACTGACATACAGTTTCCCGTTTCGATGGAGCAATCCGTTGAGGTACTCCTGACTGCCGTGCCGGGGCTTGAGAGAGTCGCTCGATCCCTCGGCGGGCGTGCCCGGGAGGATGAACACCGTGTCGACGCGGGTGACGGGGCCCGTGTTGCCGGCGCGGTTCAGGCGGATGATGGTGTTGCCGCCCGAGACGTAGAGGGTGTCGTTCACCACCGCCAGCCCCATGATGTCCTCGAGGCCGCGCGCGATGGTGTCCATGGAGACCGCGGGCGTGGGACCGAGCACGCCGGAGAGCACGTATACCTTGCCGCTGAAGGCGCGCACGGTCTCGGTCACATTGTTGCCGCGGCTGCGCACCGTGTCCCAGTGCGCCACCGCCAGCCGTCCGTCGGAGAGAAAGCCCATGCCGGAGACCTGCGGCTGAAAGCCCGCGGGCCGCAGCTCGATCTTCGTCCAGTTGGGGTGCACGGTGGCGGGAACCGTGGCGGGAAAAACCGGCCGCGCGAGGAGCAGGGCCGCGAATATCGATAGTTTCAGCAGGGTGCGCATAGGCCCTAAGTTAACACAACAAGAATGGCCGCACAGATCGCAAAGATCACAAAACCCGGAACTAAAAAAGGGCCGCGTTTGCGGCCCTTTTTATGTGTTCTTTGTGGCGCCTTATGGTTCCCCTAACGCATCAAATTGAGCGCGCCGCCGGCCTTGAACCATTCGATCTGCTCCGCGTTGAACGTATGCGAGACTTCGAAGGAGTCCTGCGAGCCGTCGGCGTGCGTCAGCGTGACCGTCAGGTTCTTGCCCGGAGCGAAACCCCGCAGCCCGCTGATGTCCACCGTATCGTCCTCGCGCACCTTGTCGTAATCGGCCGGGTTCGTGAAGTGCAGCGGCAGCAGGCCCTGCTTTTTGAGGTTTGTCTCGTGGATGCGGGCGAAGCTCTTGACGATCACGGCCTTGCCGCCCAAAAAGCGCGGCGACATGGCGGCATGCTCGCGCGAGGAGCCCTCGCCGTAGTTTTCCTCGCCGAAGACCACCCACCCGATGCCCTTCGATTTGTAGTCGCGGGCGATGGCCGAGAAAGTCTTGCCGGTCTCCCCGGTGACGACGTTGGCGCCGGTGCCGATGCCGCGGCCCGCGCCCTCGAAGGCGTTGGTCGCGCCCAGGAAGGCGTTGTCGGAGATCTTGTCGAGATGGCCGCGGAACGACAGCCATTTGCCCGCGGGGGAGATGTGGTCGGTGGTGCACTTGCCCGCGGCCTTTACCAGCACGCGCGCGCCCGTGACGTCCTTGCCGTCCCACTTCGCGAAGGGGGCGAGGATCTGCAGGCGGGGGCTGTCGGGGCTGACGGCGACCTCCACCGAGGAGCCGTCCGTGGCGGGCGGCACGAAGCCGCCGTCGTTGAACTGGAATCCCGTCGGCGGCAGGGCCTCGCCGCGCGGTTCGGCAAGCTTGAAGGGCGTGCCGTCCTCGGCCGTCAGGGTGTCGGTGAGGGGGTTGAAGCGCAGGTCGCCGGCCAGCGCGTAGGCCGTGACCAGCTCGGGCGAGGCGATGAAGGCCAGCGTGGCGTTGTTGCCGTCGTTGCGCCCGCGGAAGTTGCGGTTGAACGAGGTGATGATGCTGTTCGCCCCCTCGGGCATGTCCTTGCGGTTCCATTGGCCGATGCAGGGGCCGCAGGCGTTCGCCATCACGACGGCGCCGAGCGCGTCGAGGGTATCGAGGTAGCCGTCGCGGCGCGCGGTGTCGAACACCTGCTCGGAGCCGGGGGAGACGTAGAACTTCGACCGGGACTTGAGGCCCTTGGCCAGGGCGCTTCCGGCGATGTGGGCGGAACGGCCCATGTCCTCGTACGACGAGTTGGTGCAGGAGCCGATCAGGGCGGCGCCGAGCTGCGCGGGATAACCCTCGGCCTCGATCTCCGCCTTGAAGGCCGAGAGCGGGCGCGCCTTGTCGGGGCTGTGGGGCCCGACGATGTAGGGCTCCAGCGCGTCGAGGTCGATCGTGATCACCTCGTCGTAGTGGGCCTCGGGGTTCGCGGCGACCTCGGCGTCGGCGCGCAGCGCCGCGGCGTATTGCTCGGCCAGGTCGGCGATGTCGGCGCGGCGCGTGAGGCGCAGGTAGTCGCCCATGGCCTTGTGGTAGGGGAAGATCGAGCAGGTCGCGCCCAGTTCGGCGCCCATGTTCGTGATCGTCGCCTGCGCCGTGCAGGACAGCGACTCCACGCCGGGGCCGAAGTATTCGATCACCTTGTTCGTGCCGCCCTTCACGGTAAGGATCTCGAGCAGCTTGAGGATGACGTCCTTGCCCGAGGTCCAGCCGTTCAGCCGGCCGGTGAGGCGCACGCCCAGGACCTTGGGGTAGAGCACTTCCCAGGGCATGCCGACCATCACGTCCACGGCGTCGCCGCCGCCCACGCCGGAGGCGAACATGCCGAGGCCGCCCGCGTTGGGCGTATGCGAGTCGGTGCCGATCATCATGCCGCCCGGGAAGGCGTAGTTCTCGAGCACGACCTGGTGGATGATGCCGGAGCCCGGCTTCCAGAAGCCCATGCCGTATTTCCGGGCCGCCGAGGACAGGAACGCGAACACTTCGTTGTTAACGTGGTTGGCGATCTCCAGGTCGCGGTCGGCGCCGTCCTGGGCGATGATGAGGTGGTCGCAGTGCACCGTCGTCGGGACCGCCACCTGGGGCTTGCCCGCCTGCATGAACTGCAGGATCGCCATCTGCGCGGTCGCGTCCTGCATCGCCACGCGGTCGGGGCGCAGGAGCACGAAGGACTTGCCGCGCGTCAGCGGGCCCTGGTTCTTGTCGTCCATGTGCGACCACAGGATTTTTTCGGCGAGGGTCAGCGGACGGCCCAGCGTCTTGCGGGCATGGGCGTGGGCTTTTTCCAGGGAGGCGTACAGGGCTTTGACGTCGACTTGCATTCGGGTCCTCGAAAGCCGTCCAAGACCTTTGAATTCAGGGGTTTGGAGGCGTGGGTGGGAGGCCCAAAGATAGCTTTTCACCGGGATTTCACGGGTCCAGGAAGCATGGGTCGAAGTCCGGAATTTTTACGAGAGGACGCCCGGGGCCGCTCCGGGGGCGGTCGCCGGCGCCGCTTCCGGGGCCGCTCCGCGAACGGGTCAGAAGGAAAGACCGGACTGGATCCCGTATTTAAGCAAAAGATGGGCTTCCTCGACATCGCCCTGATAACGGCTTCCGCCGAACAAGTTATTGGTCAAGGCGAAGCCCAGGCCGGAGACGGGCTCCACGAACCAGCTTCCGAACTTCCATTGATAGCCTATCCGGGCGTGCACGCCCAGGGTGCCTATGTTCGTGGCGCTGTTAGCCAGGGTATTGCTCCCGTTCACCCGCTCATACACGTTGGCGCTCGCCACCGATAGGGCGCCGCCCAACCAAAGGGAGGACCGGGAAACGTTGTTGAAGTAATACTTGGCTGTCAGGGCCTGCTCCGTCCCATAGAACGCGTAACCGTCGATTTCCCGCGCGGCCGTTCCCGTGCGGGCGAAATAAAAGGCCCATCCAAGCTTCCCGTCGAATACGGTCCGTTCCATCTCGAAGTTTTGCAAGTTCGCGACGAAAAGAGCCATCGGATCCACCGAGAACTTGGTCCGGTTCTCGGGATGGGCCAGGGCGGCGAGGAGGGTGACCAGGGGAAGAATCTTTTTCATGATATTCCTTTCGGTCCTGAAAGATATGGTTGCGGGGCGAGACGCGCCGCCGAAAAAGCCCGGATGGCGCAGAACCGCCCCCGAAGTGCTATTTTCCCCCTCCATGAGCGGCTTCTACACTAACGCCTTCAAGGTCGGCATCGGCCTTCTCGCCAACCTGGGCCGGTTCAACGGCTGGGGCTCGCGCTGGACCTTCCTATACTCGACGGTCCGCCATGCCCTGTACCTGATCCTCAGGCTCCCCCTGGCGCCGAAGGTCCGCGTGCTGCGTTTTTCGGGCCTCGAAATCCAGTACAAGGAGTTCACGGGCGAGCTCGGCAACATCAAGACGGTTTTCTTCGACGAGGACGAGGACCTGCCGGTGCCGTTCGACTCGGTGGTGCTGGACGTGGGGGCGAATATCGGGCTTTTCACGCTGTACCTGATCCACAAGTACGGCCGCGAGCGCTTCGCGCGCATCGAGCTTTTCGAGCCGAACCCCGACACCTACGCGCGGCTCCGCCATAACCTGATCGCCAACGGCCTCGACGACCTGTGCAAAGCGCATCTGCTCGCGCTTTCGGACCGCGCCGGCACGATCTACATGGAATCGCCGCGCGGCTACTCGGTATTGAACATGATCTCGGACACGGGAACCGTGCCCGTGGAATGCAAGACGCTCGACGTGTGGGCCCGCGAGAACGGCGTGGAAACCGTGCACCTGCTCAAGGTCGACGTCGAGGGGCACGAGATGCCGCTGCTGCGCGGAGCTCCCGCGGCCCTTTCCGGCGTGCGCTATCTCTATATCGAGGTCAAGCAAACGCATCTTCCCGAGTTCAAGGCCCTGGCCGCGGGCGCGGGCTTCGTCGTGGACTCGCAGCACGACCTGCCCACCGGCGACAGCATGCTGATGCTGGAAAGACGTTCGAATCCGGTCCCGAATCCTTGAGTACTCAGTAGTCGGTACTCGGTACTCGGTGAAAACACAACTCGCTTTTCGCTTTCTGAGTACAGAGTACTGAGTACCGACTACGTAAAACCTTTAACCCCACCGTACCCCCATGCTCCCTTACCAAACCGACTTCATCCGCTTCATGCTTTCCGCAGGCGCGCTGCGCTTCGGCGAGTTCACCACCAAGAGCGGGCGTCAGACCCCGTATTTCATCAACACCGGCGCCTATCGTACCGGCGCCCACCTGGAGCAGCTGGGGGAATTCTACGCCCGCGCCCTGGCCGAGGCGCACGGCCGCGATTTCGACAATCTTTTCGGGCCCGCCTACAAGGGCATTCCCCTGGCCGTGGCGGCTTCCATGTCGCTGAACCGCCTCTTCGGCCACGACGTGACCTATACCTTCAATCGCAAGGAGGCCAAGGACCACGGCGAGGGAGGCTTGCTGGTGGGCTACGATTACAAGGCCTGGGCCGGGGAGGCTCCGTGCCGCGTGGTGCTGATCGAGGACGTCACCACCGCGGGCACTTCGGTGCGCGAGTCGCTGCCGTTCATCCAGGCGGGGGGCAAGGCGCGCGCCGTCGGCCTCGTCGTCTCGGTGGACCGCATGGAAAAGGGCGCGGGCGAGCGGCCCGCGCTGCGCGAGATCCGGGAGGAATACGGCCTGAAAACCGCCGCGATCGTATCGGTGCTCGACCTGATCGCCTATCTCGAAACGGAGGAGGGGGCGCCGTACCTGGAACAGGATGCGTCCTTGCCGGCCCGCATGCGCGCCTACCGCGAGCAATACGGCGCCGTTTAACGGGGGCAAGGCCTTGCCCCCAACCACCCGGCTTATTTTTTCTTCGAAGTCGTCGTTTTCTTCTTCGCCGGGGCGGCCTTTTTAGAGGTCGGCTTGGCGGCGGCCTTTTTCTTTTCAAGTTCCGCGTCGCTCGCGCCGCCGTAGCTCTCCGGGGCCAGGGCGAAGGACAGCTGTCCATAGCCGTAGCGGGGGTCCTTGCGGATGAAGGCCACGCCGAACCGGTTCAGGAAGGTGGCGCCCGGCTTGGCGGCCTTGATCGCGGCCAAATGGCCGCGCGCGATGGCCTCGCGCACGATCGGCCCGCCCTTGGCGGCGGCCAGGGCGCTGTCCAGCGTCGTGGTGTCGGCCTCGTCATGAACCCGGATGACCGGCAGGATTCCGGTGGAGAACTCCACGTAGGACACGGAGTGCACGTCGATGTCGCCCGCGGGCGTGTTCCATACCTGCGCGTCCGCGATGCGGTTCCTGGTATCGCCCTCGAAGGTCTTGTTGTAGGCGCCCGCGATTTCAAGGGAAGTGGAGTCCTTGAAGTACAGGTGCATCACGATCAGGGGCGCGCGCCGGTTCGTCTCGGTGGCGAAGCGGTACTCCCGGAAAAAGGCGGTCCGGCCGGTGCTGTCCACGACCTGGGTTCCGGTCATGAACTGGTCCAGCGAATCCCCGATGAAGCGGGACAGCCAGGTGACCTGCTCGGCGAAGCCCTTGAGGTTTTCGTCGTTGAGGCTCGCGCGCACGCTGTCCTCGAAATAATGCTTCAGGGAGTCGGTCGGCACGCCGCGCAGGATGCCCGTAAGGGCCCGGCGCCCGACGTCTTCCTGGGTCAAGGTCGGCTCCGGGGGCTTGACGGGGGAGGGGGCCTTTTTTTTCGCGAAGGAGAGCGAGGCCGAAAGCAGGAGGCCCATGCACAGGGCGGGGACGAATTTCATGAAAGCCCCTTTCAGGGGATAAAGGCCGGGTTTCCCGGGGTCAGCCGGGTTCCTTCAGGATGCGCAGCGGCATGACGATGAAGAAATAGTTGGGGTTGTCGACCGCGGGCTCGATGACGATGGCGCCCAGCGGGTTGTTGAATTTCATGAGGATTTCCTCGCTGTTCGCCAGGCGGAGTTCCTCGAGCAGATAGGTGGCGTTCACGCCGACTTCCACCGGGTCGCCCGTGAACTGCACCGGAATCGATTCCTCGGAATCGCCGCCCAGATCGGGGTTCTTCGCCGAAAGCTGCAGCGAGCGGTCCTGGAAGTTGAAGACCACGAGCCGGGTCTTGGAGTTGGCCATGGTCGAGACGCGGCGCAGCACCGAGATCAGCTGTTCGCGGTTGCAGCGCATCACGCGGGAGAATTCCTTCGGCACCACGTTTTCGTAGTTGGGGTAGGGGCCGTCGATGAGCTTGGTCAGGATGGTGATCGTGGGCGTGCTGAAGCGGGCCTGGGCGGCGCCGATCTCGATCTCGATTTCCTGGTCGGCGTCCTCCGCCATGCGGAGCACCTGGGTCAGGGTCTTCGGGGGAAGGATCACGCCGGGCTTGAGATTGGCGCCGGACAAGTCGATCCAGGCCTTGCCGAAACGGTGACCGTCGGTGGAGACCATGTCGAAGTGGCCGCCCTTGCCCTCGCAGTAGACGCCGGTCAGGCTCATGCGGCTGAAATCGGAGGATACGGCGAAGGCGGTCTTTTCCGCGAGGAAGCGCAGGTCCTTCAGCGGGGCGCGGAAGGCCTTGCCATGCTCGACCTCGGGCAGGGAAGGGTACTCGGAGGCGTCGTAGCCGGTCAGGTTGCCCTGGAATCCCGACTCCGACTTGATGGTGAACAGGTAGTCGTCCACCGAGACCAGCACCGGGAAGTCGGGAAGCTCCTTGACCACCTCCAGCAGCTTGCGGGCGTTGACGACGATGGCGCCGTCCTCATGGCCTTCGACCTCGAGCTTCAGCACGATGGTCATGTCGAGATCGGTGGCACGGATCTCCAGCTCGTTGCCCTTGAGCTGGAACAGGAGGTTGTAGAGGATCTGGAGCGTGGTTTTGCTGGGGATGGCGTTGCACGCCATCTGGAGGGCATCCAGGAACACCGGTTTTTGGGCCTCGAACTTCATGCGGCTGGCTCCCTGTTTTCTCGCTCGGAGTGTCCCGGCGGGCGCACGCCCGTGGACGGAATTTATGCCCGGGAAAGATAATCTATCGCTCCCGGAGGGTCCGGTATTCCCGTGATTTTCCATGCGCCGAAGAAAGCGCAAGATGCTAATTTTGGATGGCCCAACCGTTTTCCCCCCGCAGTTCGCCGAGTCCACGGCCGGGGGAATCAGGAGAGTCCGAAGCATGATTATTGAGCCGAAAATCCGGGGATTTCTATGCACCACCGCGCATCCCGAGGGATGCCGAGCCGGGGTCGAAGAGCAGATCCGGTACGTCCAAAAGGGCGGCATGATCCCGGGGGGGGCGAAAAAAGCCCTGATTATCGGCGCCTCCACCGGCTATGGCCTCGCGTCGCGCATCGTCGCCGCCTTCGGCTGCGGCGCCGACACCCTGGCGGTGTCCTTCGAGCGTCCCTCCGAGCGCGATCGGACGGCTTCGCCGGGGTGGTACCAGACCAAGGCGCTGGAAGAAGCCGCCCGCAAGGCGGGCCTGTACGCCGAAAGCTTCAACGGCGACGCCTTCTCGAATGAAATGAAGGACCAGGTGATCGCCGAGCTGAAAAAAAACGTGGGTCCGGTCGATCTCTTCGTCTACAGCCTGGCCTCGCCCCGCCGCACGCATCCCGTGACCGGCATCGCCTACCGCTCCACCCTGAAGCCGATCGGCGCCTCCTACACCAACAAGACCCTCGACTTCAACACCGGCGTCGTCAGCGAGGTCACTCTCGATCCCGCGACCCCCGAGGAAGTGGAGCACACGATCCAGGTGATGGGCGGCGAGGACTGGGAGATGTGGACCGACCGCCTGATCCGGGAGGGCCTGCTGGCCCCCGGCGCGAAGGTGCTGGCTTATTCCTACATCGGCCCCGACGTCACCCAGCCCGTCTACCGCAACGGCACCATCGGCGCGGCGAAGGATCATCTCGAGGCGACGGCGCACCGCCTCCACGACAAGGTGAAGGCCTCCGGCGGTTCCGCCCACGTCTCCGTCAACAAGGCCCTGGTCACCCAGGCCAGCTCCGCCATCCCCTTCATGCCGCTCTACATCAGCATCCTGTACAAGGTGATGAAGGAAAAAGGCATCCACGAAGGGTGCATCGAGCAGATGGACCGCCTCTTCCGCGACCGCCTGTACAAGGGCGGGCCCGGGGCCGCCATCGAAACGGACGAAAAGGGCCGCATCCGCGTCGACGACTGGGAGATGCGCGAGGACGTGCAGGCCGAGGTGAAGCGCCTGTGGCCGCAGGTGAACACCGAGAACCTGGCCAAGTGGGCGGACGGCACCGGGTACCGCGACGACTTCCTGCGCCTGTTCGGGTTCGGCATCGACGGCGTGGATTACGCCGCCGACGTTCCCGAAGACAAGATCTAGGCGCGCGATGAACCCCATCGCCGCTTATTTTCGATCTTCCATCGGCCGCAAGCAGTTGATGGGCTTGTCCGGCATCTATCTCTACATCTTCCTGCTCATCCACCTGGTAGGCAACATCGGGCTGCTCATGGGGCCCGAGCACTTCAATCAGTACGGCTACCTGCTCACGCACACCCTGCGCGAGATCATCATCCCCATCGAATTCTCCCTGCTCGCGGCTTTCCTCCTGCATCTGGGGCTGGGGTTCAAGCTGGCGGCCGAGAACCGCGCCGCGCGCCCCGAGCGCTACGCGGTCAAGGCGTCCAAGGCCCGGAGCGGCGCCTACCGCGGCTGGATGATGCTCACCGGCAGCTGGCTGCTGCTGTTCGTGATCGTGCACATGCCGCACTTCCGGTTCGGGGCCTACCGCGTCGCGCCGATCGCGAACTACGACGGCCTGGAGATGAACGACCTGTACGCCGAGGCGCTCCGCTCCTTCGCGAACCCGTGGTTCACCGGCTTCTACCTGCTCAGCTTCGCGCTGCTGTTCACCCATCTCGCCCACGGCGTCCAGAGCAGCCTGCAAAGCCTGGGCGTCAACCACCCCCGCTACAACACCGGCTTCCGCCGCTTCTCATGGGCCTACGCCGTCGTCATCTGCGGCGGGTTCGCCGCGCTGGCCGTGTGGGCCCACTTCCAGGGGAAGATTTAAGCATGATCCTCGACTCGAAAATCCCCCCGGGAGCGATGGCCGACAAGTGGACCGACTACGGCTTCAACATGAAGCTCGTGAACCCGGCCAACAAGCGCAAGCACAAGGTGATCGTGGTGGGCACGGGCCTCGCCGGCGCCTCCGCCGCGGCGAGCCTCGCGGAAAAGGGCTACAACGTCCACGCGTTCACGTTCCAGGATTCCCCGCGCCGCGCGCACAGCATCGCCGCGCAGGGCGGCATCAACGCCGCCAAGAACTACCCCGGCGACGGCGACAGTATCCATCGCCTGTTCTACGACACGGTCAAGGGCGGGGACTTCCGCGCGCGCGAGGCGAACGTCCACCGTCTCGCCGAGATCAGCCTCAAGATCATCGACCATTGCGTGGCGCTCGGCGTTCCGTTCGCGCGCGAGTACGGCGGTCTGCTGGACAACCGCTCGTTCGGCGGCGCGCAGGTGTCGCGCACCTTCTACGCGCGCGGCCAGACCGGCCAGCAACTGCTGCTGGGCGCTTACCAAAGCCTCATGCGCCAGGTGGGCGAGGGCCAGGTCAAGCTGCACACCCGCCGCGAAATGCTCGACGTCGTCCTCGTCGACGGCGTGGCCCGCGGCATCATCGTGCGCGACCTGGTCACGGGCCGCCTCGAGCGCCACGAGGCCGACGCGGTCATCCTGGCCACGGGCGGGTACGGCCGCGTCTTCTACCTCTCGACCAATGCCGCCGGGTGCAACGTCACCGCCGCCTGGCGCGCCCACAAGCGCGGCGCCGCCTTCGCGAACCCCTGCTTCACGCAGATCCACCCCACCTGTGTCCCGGTCGCGGGCGACCACCAGAGCAAGCTCACGCTGATGTCGGAGAGTCTCCGCAACGACGGGCGCGTGTGGGTCCCCCGCACGGCGGGCGACAAGCGCCCGCCCCATGACATTCCCGAGGCGGAGCGCTTTTACTTCCTTGAGGAGAAGTACCCCAGCTTCGGCAACCTCGTCCCGCGCGACGTCGCCTCCCGCAACGCCAAGCAGGTCTGCGACGCGGGCCTCGGCGTGGGCGAGTCGGGCCTGTCGGTCTATCTCGACTTTTCCGACGCGATCAAGCGCCTCGGCGAGGGCAAGATCCGCGAGAAGTACGGCAACCTGTTCCACATGTACGACAAGATCACCGACGAGAACCCGTACCAGGTGCCGATGCGCATTTACCCCGCGGTCCATTACACCATGGGCGGCCTGTGGGTCGATTACAACCTGATGAGCACGATCCCCGGGCTGCACGTCCTGGGCGAGGCGAACTTCTCCGACCACGGCGCCAACCGCCTCGGCGCGAGCGCGCTGATGCAGGGCCTCGCCGACGGGTATTTCGTGATCTCGCAGACTTTGGGGCACTACCTGGCGTCGACGTCCCTGCCGAAGGTGACCACCGACCACGCCGCCTTCGCCGAGGCGGAGCATGACGCGAAGGCGCACATCGACCGGTTGCTGGCGGTAAAGGGCAACGTGCCCGCGGTGGAGTTCCACAGGCGCCTGGGCAAGGTGCTGTGGGAGCATTGCGGCATGGCGCGCAACGAGGCCGGACTGAAGCTCGCCCTGCAGGAGATCCCGAAGATCCGCGCGGACTTCTGGAACAACGTCAGCGTCACGGGCGCCGGCGGGGATCTCAATATCGCGCTGGAGGAGGCGGGCCGCGTGGCGGACTTCCTCGAGTTCGGCGAGTTGATGGTGCGCGACGCGCTCACGCGCAAGGAATCGTGCGGCGGGCACTTCCGCGAGGAGTCGCAAACCCCCGAGAACGAGGCCCTGCGCGATGACGAGAACTTCTGCCACGTGGCGGCCTGGGAATTCACCGGGGTCGATTCGGAGCCCATCCTGCACAAGGAGCCGCTCGCCTTCGAAGAGGTCCACCTGACCCAGCGGAGCTATAAGTGAAAAGCATACAAGACGGGGGACGGGGGACGGGGGACAATAGACTCCCGACCTCCGTCCCGCGGAGCGTCCCTTCCGGAGAATTTGCAGCATGAATTTCAAACTTCGTCTCTGGCGCCAAAAAGACCGCACTTCGCCGGGTTCCTTCCAGGAAGTCGAGGCCCACGGCATCTCGCCCGACATGTCCTTTTTGGAAATGCTCGACGAGGTGAACAATGACATGATCCGCGCGGGCAGCGAGCCCGTGGCCTTCGAGAGCGACTGCCGCGAGGGCATTTGCGGGACCTGCTCCCTGGTGGTGGAAGGCCTGCCCCACGGTCCCGACAAGGGCACGACGGTGTGCCAGCTCTTCATGCGCCGCTTCCTGGACGGGCAAACCATCTCGGTGGAACCGTGGCGCGCGAAGGCGTTCCCGATCCTCAAGGACCTGGTGGCCGATCGCGCCGCCTTCGACGACATCATCGCCGCCGGCGGGTTCATTTCGGCGAAGACCGGCAGCGCGCCGGACGCGAACGGCCTGCCCGTTCCGAAGAAAGACGCCGACACGGCCATGGACGCGGCGGCCTGCATCGGCTGCGGCGCCTGCGTGGCGGCCTGCCCCAACGCCTCGGCGATGCTGTTCGTGGCGGCCAAGGTCTCGCACCTCGGGCATCTGCCGCAGGGCCAGCCCGAGCGTGAGCGCCGCGTCGTGCGCATGGTGTCCAAGATGGACGAGGCCGGCTTCGGCAACTGCTCGAATCGCTACGAGTGCGAAGCCGCCTGCCCCAAGGAAATTTCGGTGGAACATATCGCCCGCATGAATCGCGACTACGGGGTCTCCAGCCTCTTCGGGTCCGAGCGCGTCCGCGCCGAGGGCGGCGCGGGCTGACGGCCCGCCCCCGCCCCTCTTAGAACCCGGCTTTCCTCATGAAGACTGCGGTTCCGGTCCTTCTCCTGCTCGTCGCGGCGCTGCTTCCCTCGCCGGCGCGGGGCGAACCTTCCTATTCCCCCGCGCCCGCGTTCCGGTTGAGCGACGTCGAGGGAAACCCCTTCCAGCTCGAGGACCTGCGCGGGCACGTGGTCCTGCTCAACTTCTGGGCCACCTATTGCATTCCCTGTCTCACGGAACTCGAGGCCTACCGCGCCTTGCAACTGCGTCATGCGAACGAAGCGGGGCCGGGCCTGCCCGGCGGTTTACGGATCGTGGCGGTCTCGGTGGACGGGCCGCAAACCGTCGCCCGCGCGCGGTCCTTCGCCCGCACCCGCGCCTTCCCGTTCCCCGTCGTCCTGGATCCCGAGCAGGACGCCTACCGTCTCTATAACGTCTCCGTGATGCCCACGAGCCTCCTGATCGACGCGGAGGGGCGCATCGTCCATCGCCAGGAGGGGTTCCAGCCCGGCGACGAGGCCGATCTCGAGCGCCGCATCGAGGCCCTGCTGGCCGGGATGCGGGCGGATTCCGCGGCCGCTTCCGGGAAGCCGTCCGACGGGCCGGTCGCGGCGCTCGTCCCGGCCTCCCTGGCCGACAAGGTCGCGCTCTCGGGGTCCAACTTCCTGCGCGCCAATTACGGCAAGGAAAGCCGCGACCTGCCCGCCGCCAACGGATGGCTGGAGGACTGGTTCGATTTCCGGCTGGCGGGCGGCGGCCTGAGCTACGAGGCGCGCTTCCGGGCCTACCAGTTCCTGCGCGACCTCCCGGATTCCCGCGAGAACGTGGTGCGCGACCCGAACGCGCGCGTGGTCAAGCAGACCTTTGCCTACGAAAGCGAGCGCGCCGACATCCGCGCGGGTAACTTCTATGGTACCCTAAACCGCGGCCTTGTCCTGCGGATGTTCGAGGACCGCCAGGCCCGCATCGACAAGGACGTCGAGGGCGCGTGGGCGGCGCTCAAGCTGGGCTCGGGCGGGGGGCAGCGGGGCCGGGTCTCGGTTTTCGGGGGTAAAACCTACGCGCGCTTCACGGACTTGTACGCGCTGGACGCCGACGAGGAGAACCAGCGAAACACGCACCTGCAGGGCGCCGAAGGCGAATGGGAGCCGCGCGCGGGCGTCCGCCTGGGCGCGCAGGCGCTGGAGGCCTTCCGCGACAGCTGGCACGTCCGCATGCTGGCCGGCAACGGCGAGATCCTGTGGGGGCCCACCACCTTGTACCTGGGCTATGCCGGCCTGACCGGGCAGGACGCGTTCAACTACCCGAACGATTTCCACGGGCGCGCGCTGTACGGCTCGCTGTCGCAAAACTGGGGGCGGCTCGAGGTCGGCGCCGAGTACAAGTACTACTACAACTACGACCTCGGCTTCGCCGAGCCGCCAAGCCTGCTCAAGTACCATACGCACCGGCTAATGGCCCGCGACCTGCTCTTCTCCAACAACCAGAACGAGCGGGGCGCGCTGGTCCGCGGGGCCTGGCGCTTCACCGACCGGAATTTTTACGGGCTCAACGTCTCCACGATCGAGTCGCACCCCGAGCGCAACCCCGCCTTGCTCATCCACCACGTCGCGCTGCCGTATCTCGACGTGGACCAGTCGCTCCAGCTCGGCGCGGCCGATGGAAGCACGCTGCTTGCGAACCTCGACTGGAACCGCCAGCGCCGGTTCGAGGCGGGCGCCTTCGAGGACATCGAAGCGGCGACGCTGGGGCTCACCGCCACGCGCCCGCTGCCGGGTCCCTGGAACCTCCAGGCCGAGGCCGAAATCCAGCGCCGCGAGGTCGACTATCGTTCCTTGGTGCCCGGCAACGCCTCTTCCGGGACGCCCGGGCAGGTCGGCGCCGTGACGGACAGCGAACAGCCCTGGCTGGGCGTGCTGTCGGCCACGCTGGGCCGCAACTCGGCGTGGACCTTCACGCTGGACTATGAAATGACGACTTCGGATCGCGCGCGCGAAAGCACCTGGGCCTCGGCCTACTTCACGCTTTCGGCCCTCGCGGGCCACCAGATCAGCCTGTGGTTCGGCCAGCGCCAGGAGCGGGTCGTCTGCTCCGGCGGCAGCTGCCGCGTCGAACCCGCGTTCGAAGGGGGGGAACTGACATGGATCACCCACTTTTAAGAAAACGGATCGGGGGGCTGCGCGCGGGCGGGACGGCCGCGGTGCTCTTCGCGGTCTCCTGGCTGCTTTGCGCCTGCATCCCCTTCGACGACCCGCTGGAGGAAATCGACCCCGCGCTCATCTTCGTTTACCTTCCCGCCGCGGAGAATTTCCCGGTGGCGCGCGGGCACATCCTCGAGTCGTTCGGCGCGTACGGCTGCGCTTCGTGCCCCGACGCCGAGGGCCGCCTGAGTCCCTATCTCGACGAGGCGTCGCCCGCCCACAATCCCCGTCTTTTCATCGTGAACTATCACGTCGCCTTTCCCAGCACGCTGGAGGATCCCTGGATCACCGCGGGCACGCAGGCCCGCCACGACGCCTTCGGGTTCACCAGCCTGCCCCAGGTCAAGCTGAACGGGTCGAACGCGCCTTATGGAATCCGCGAAAAGGACGTGCGCTTCGCGCAGGGAGAATACGATTCGCTGATTCGCCGCGCGCGTCGCGTCGACAGCCTCACCTATATCGACTTCCGGATCGATACCGCGGCATCGGGTTACGACAGCGCCGCGCGCCGCATGGAGGTCCGGTTCACGGTGCTCAACCGCGCGACGTCGGCGCAGGGCGCGCTTTCCTTCCGGGTGCTGGCGGTCAAGAACCGTTCCGTGACGATTCCCATCCTGCCGAACCATCCCTGGGAAGTGATCGTCGCCGAAACGACGGAGCGCGACACGATGGCCGCGCTGATGGCGCTCTCCGGCATGCCCGCCCTCTCGGCCAAAACCTGGGTGGCGCGCCTGCAGATCCCGCTGGAATCCGAGCGCGACCCCGCGCCGTCCGATCCGGAAAATCCCTCCGGTTATGCCCTGATCGTGTTCGCCAAAAACGCGGCGGGGGTGGTTCTGAGCGCTTCCGGTTGGCGTTTTTCGCCAGAATAGGCCGGTAGGATAGAAACGCGCGGCGGGAGGAGGACCGGTGGGTTATTTTATGGGTATGAAACCCTCCCTGTTTTCGCGTCTGGTACCCGCCCTTTTCGCGGGTTGCCTCGGTATCTCGTCCGCAGTCGCCGCGGAAGGCGACGTAGGCACGCAGGCGTATGCCTTTACGGGGCTTTCGGATCTTGCGCCGAACCCGACCCTGTACAATTTGGCGGACTACCAAGGCAAGGTGGTTTTGCTGGTGGTTTTCCAATGGGATTGCGGGGGCTGCGTCGCGAACGCCCCGAAGTTCGGCCGCTTGGTGGATACCCTGGAGCGCGGACCGGACAGCGCGAAGTTCCAGGCCATCGGGGCCGAAATCCGGACCGCGACCTACACGCAAATCCAGAGTTACCGGAACAGCCTGACCAACAGCAACACCTTGTCGCTCAACTTTCCGAGCGTGAAGGTGCCCTACGACTCGGGCATCAGCGGGAAGGGCGTCACCGGCGACCCGGTCGACAACGTCGGGACGAAGTGGAAGCGATACAATTCCTATCGTGACGTTTATTTCGTCATCAACCATGCCGGGGTCATCACCGCGCGCGTGGCCGGGAACCGCATCAACGCCATGACCAACGTGAAATACGATTCATTGCGGCTGGCGCTGAACGCGGCCCTCGCGGCCGCGCCGGCTTCGGTGGGCGGTCCGTCGCGAGGCGCGATCCAGGGATTGAAAATAACCCAGCGCGGCTCCACGATCACCTTTGATCCCGGCAGTTCCCAGGCGCCCGTCTCCATCCGGATTCTCGATCTTCAGGGAAGAAACGTGCGTTCCCTCACGATCCAGCCTTCGCGCGTCCTGGTCTGGGACGGGAAGGATGCTTCCGGAAAGCCGGTGCCGTTCGGCACCTATTTCGTGCGGGCCCAGGACGGAAAGATTTCCTCCAGCCGCCGCATCAACGTGCTCCCTTAAAAGAACGTCCTCCCGGCCTGCCCGGGAGAATCATGGTTGGTAGCGCACCTTCCCGTTCACGATCTTGAAGTCCGCGCGGCGCGGAAGATAGCCGTTCACCGGGCGCACCGGCGGCGGATAAGCCGTATCCCATTCCAGTTTCCAGGCCGCGAAGCCCAGCACCGTATCGGTCTTGCTGCTGCCGCTACGCGAACGGACGTACATCAGCGCGCCGAACAGGGAGCTATCGGGGGCGACTTCCCAGGTGCGGGGAGGATTGCCCACGACGGGATGGAGCGCCGGCGTGAACTGAAAATGGTGTTCCGTCGTGAAGGTGTCGATGTTTTCGCCCTCCCTGAATTCCGCGAAGGGCGCCGCGACGTTCAAGCCGAAAAGCCCGGACCGGATGCCCCCCACGCATAGGCCCGCGGGACAAATCCCCAGATCCCAATCGTTGGCGGTATCGCCGCCCACGTCCTGGGGCAGCCGCCAAAGGGTATCGACTCCCAGGTAGAAGCTATCGGGATGTCGCGCCGCATCCGAATACACCCAGGAATAAATGAAGGAGCCATCCGCGGGGGAGAGCTCGTCGGTGGAATCCAGCGTGCGGTACCAGCGGTCGTTGAAAACCATGTGATCGAGACGCGCCTCGCCGTGTCCGGGCTGCGGCGGGGTCGGTCCCGTGTTGTCCGACTGGCAGGCGGCCAGGAACAGCGCGAACAAGGCGGCCCCGGCCAGAAGGGGAAGGCGGCGGGGGAGGATATGCAAGACGTTCATGACAGAAATATACCCGAGCGTTCGTTCCCGGACGCCCGGTTCCACGAAAAAGGCCCGGATCGCTCCGGGCCCTCGAATCGAAAGGACTGGAAAAAGTTACGCCAGCGGCAGCTTCACGGTAATGGTCGTGCCCTCGCCCGGCCCCCCCGAAAGGGAGATCATGCCCCCGTGGGCCTCGACGATACGGCGGCACAGCGGCAGGCCCAGGCCGTATCCCGGCGTGCGGGAGCGCGAGCGGTCGAGACGGTAGAACGGCTCGAAGACCATGTCCTGTTCTTCCTTCGCGACGCCCGGCCCGTAGTCGCGCACCCGGAGCACGGCGAAGTTTCCTTCGCGCTTCAGGGTGATCTCGACGGGCTTCTCCGCTTCCGCTCCGTACTTCAGCGCGTTCTCGATGAGGTTGCGGATCACCAGGCGCATCCGCTCGATGTCCATGGGGACGAGCGGGAATTCCGGCGCATCCCATACGATGCCGGGAAGGGCGCCTTCGAAGCGGGCCTTCTTTTGGTTGATCAACTCGACCAAGTTCTCGGGCTTGACCTTCAGCAGGCCGCTCGGGCTCTTGAGGCGTTCGGTCTCCAGGATCTCCGACACCATCTTCCCGAGCGACTCCACCTCGTCGCGGATGTTGTCGATCAGGGGGCTTTGGTCCATCATCTCGAGCGCGACGCGCATGCGCGTCAGCGGGGACCGCAGCTCGTGGCTGACGTCGAGCAGAAGCTGGTCGCGCGCGCGGTCGCGGTCCTTGAGGCGCTGGGTCATGGTGTTGAAGGAGCGGCCCAGTCCCGCCAGTTCGTCCCGGCCCTTTTCCGAAAGGCGCAGTTCCAGGTTTCCCTCGGCCACGGCCTGCACGCCGTTCTCGAGTTCTCGCAAGGGCCGCAGCAGGTGGCGCAGGGTCAGCCAGCCGAGCAGGCAGCACAGGCCCAGCACCGGCAGCAGGGCCAGCCAGTCGGTGAAGATATTCTCGAACGCGCGCCGGCGCGAACTGAACATATAGAGGTTGCCGCCCTGGCGGACGCCCCCCCAGATGCGCCCTTCGCGCAGCACGAGGTTCACCGAGTCGCGCGTGGCGCGCTGGATTTCCTTCGCGACCGACGCGGAAATGTCCGGCGAGCGCCAGTCGACCCCGGGCCCGACGATGCCGATCGGCACGCCGAGCTGGCGGTTCAGCGCGGCGGCGCGCGCGGTGTCGTTGCCGAGGTCGCGCGCGAACAGCGTCCAGTAGAACACGAGGCTGGGCTGCGCCGAGGGGCGCGTGCTCGTGTTCCAGTACGAGCGGTAGAAGCCGCTGAACGCGAAATAGGTGAGACCCACGGCCCCCAGCAGCACGATGAAGAGCTTGAACAGAAGGGAGTGGTGCTGCGGGCGCTTCAGGGCCTTTTCAGGCTTCATCTTCGCCCTCGAGGCCGCCGAGGAAGAGGTAGCCCGTGCCGCGCACGGTTTTCAGGTAGCGCGGCAGCTGCGGGTCATCGCCGAGCTTCTGGCGCAGGCGGCTGACGAGCACGTCCAGGGACCGGTTCACCGGGTCCCATTCGCCCCCCTTGAGGAGGTCGACCAGGCGCTCGCGGTGGAGCACGGTGCCCGGGTACCGGGCGAAGATGGCGAGGGCGTCGAATTCCAGGGCGGTCAGGCGCAGGTCCTCGGTGCCGCGGCGGGCGGACCGGCGGCTCATGTCGACCTCGAGGTCTCCGCAGCGCAGGATCTCGCCGCGAACGGGCGCCTGTTTGCGGCGCAGCACCGCCTGGATGCGCGCGGCCAGCTCGCGGGGCTCGAAGGGCTTGGGAAGGTAATCGTCGGCGCCGATCTCGAGGCCGACGATGCGGTCCGCCACCTCGCCGCGCGCGGTCAGCATGACCACCGGCACGTCGGAGAACGCGCGGATCTCGCGGCAGATCTCGAACCCGTCCTTGCCGGGGAGCATCACGTCCAGCAGCACGCAGTCGGGGGGTTCGAGCCGCAGCTGGCGCAGGCCGTCGTCGCCGTTGGCGGCGTGCAGCAGTTGGATCTCGAATCGCAGCAGGTACTCCGTCAGGAGCGCAGCGAGCTTGCGGTCGTCGTCGATGAGCAGGGCTTTGATTTTCATGTGTTCACTCCCGGTTAGGCTATTCGTAACGTAACGCTTCTATCGGATTGAGCCGTGCCGCCTTGCGCGCGGGGTACCACCCGAAGAATATACCCGTGGCGGCCGAAAAGCCAAACGCCAGGGCGATGGAGGAGGGGGAGACCAGCACGGCCCACCCCTGGGTCGAGGCCAGCAGGGCCGAGGCCCCCACGCCGAGGGCGATTCCGATCAGGCCCCCCACGAAGCTCAGGACCAGCGCCTCCACCAAAAACTGCAAAAGAATGTCGTTGCCCCGCGCCCCGAGGGCGAGGCGGATGCCGATTTCGCGGGTCCGCTCGGTGACCGAGACCAGCATGATGTTCATGATGCCGATGCCCCCGACCAGCAGGGAAATCCCCGCGATGCTGGAGAGGAGCAGCGTCAGCGTGGTCGACATGGCCGTGGCGGCCTGGGTGATCTCGGTCTGGGTGCGCAGCATGAAGGGGGACGACTCCCCCTCCGGCACCCGCTGCTGGCGCCGCAGGACCTCCTCGATCTGGGCCGAGGCTTCGGGGATGGCCTCCGCCGAGGTGGCGGAGGCAT
Organism: Fibrobacteria bacterium; assembly: GCA_021155885.1. GTDB lineage: Bacteria > Fibrobacterota > Fibrobacteria > UBA11236 > UBA11236 > UBA11236. The sequence continues at coordinate 58,436 of JAJNBB010000001.1, forward strand.
AGAGGCTCTGGGCGTTGAAGGTGGCCAGCAGCTTCCGGGCCACGGTGGTGAAGGGGGCGATCACGAGGTCGTCCTGGTCCTGCCCGAAGGAGCTCTGGCCCTTGGGCGCCAGCACGCCGACGACCCGGAAAGGCAGGTTCTGGATGCGGATGCTTTGGCCGACGGGGTCGGAACCCGCACCGAACAAGCTGTCGGCGACCGTGCGCCCGAGCAGGCACACCTTCGCGCCGCTGCGCTCCTCGGCCGCCGAGAACACCGACCCCGAGGTGACTTCCCACTGGCGGATGTCCAGGTACTCGGGGTATACCCCGTAGACGCTGCTGCGCCAGTTCGCGCCGCCGGCCTTGATCTGGGCGCTGGTGCGGGCGATGGGGGTAATGTGGCGGAGGGCCGGAGCCTCCTTGCGGACGGCCTCCACGTCCTCGACGGTGAAGCGGCCGGAGGCGCCCGCCTCCATGCGCACGCCGCCCGCGCTTTGCGCGCCGGGAAACACCATGATGACGTTGGTTCCCAGGCTCGCGATCGAGGCTTCCATCGACGTGCGCGCGCCCTGACCGATGGCGAGCATGGCGATGACCGCGGCCACCCCGATGATGATCCCGAGCATGGTCAAAAAGGAACGCATCTTGTTGCGCGCCAGGGAGCGCAGGCCCATGTTCAGCAGGAGTCCGGCGCGCACGTCAGTCCTCCCCCCGGGCGGCGAGGGCCGCCACCTGGGCGCGGGCGCTAGCCGGCGCGTTGGGCGCGTCCTTCACGATGCGTCCGTCGCGCACCACGACGTGGCGGCCCGCGAAGCGCATGATGTCAGGCTCGTGGGTGACCAGGACGATGGTGATCCCGCGCGCATTGAGGCCCTGGAAAACCTCCATGATGTCGAGGCTGGTGCGGGTGTCCAGGTTGCCGGTGGGCTCGTCGGCCAGGATCACCACGGGGTCGTTCACCATCGACCGCGCGATGGCGACGCGCTGCTGCTGGCCGCCGGAGAGCTGGTTGGGATGGCTGCGCCAGCGGTCGGCCAGGCCTACGGCCTTCAGTGCGTCCATGGCGCGGTCGCGCGCCTCCCGGTTCGACACGCCCTTGCGGTAGAGCAGGGGAAGCTCGACGTTCTCGAGGGCGCTGGTGCGCTTGAGCAAGTTGAAGGACTGGAACACGAAGCCCAGCTTGCGGTTGCGCACGAGCGCCAGGTGGTCGGCCGTCAGGCGCTCGACCGATTCGCCGTCGAGATGGTAGGAGCCGGTAGTGGGCACGTCGAGGCACCCAAGCACGTTCATCAAGGTCGACTTGCCCGAGCCGCTGGGACCGCCGACGGCCACGAACTCCCCGGGCGCGACGTCGAGATCCACGCCCCGCAGGGCCTGGAATTCGATATCGCCGAGGCGATAGTTCTTGGTCAGTCCGCGGACCGCCAGCATCGGGGCGGCCATCAGTTGCGGCGTCCTCCGCCGCCCCCGCCCATGCCGCGCGGGCGCTGCGGCTGCATGCCGAAGGGCGCCCCGGCGCCGCCGGCCTTCGCCTCCGCCGTCTGGGCCCCGGTGATCACGGGGGCTCCGGGCTTGAGGTCGCCGCGGACCTCGGTGCGCGCGCCGTCGCTCAGGCCGGTTTCCACCGCCACGCGCCGGGGCTTTCCGTTCTCCAGGACGAACACCCGGCTGCCGCGGGCGCCCGGGGTTTTACGCGGCGCCCGCTCGCCCTCGCCGCTGTTTTCCGGGCGCGGCGGCGTGAAGCGCAATGCCGCCACCGGAACGGTCAGCACGTCTTCGCGCGCGTCGACCGTGATGGTCAGGTTGGCGGTCATGCCCGGCATGAGGCGCAAGTCGTCGTTCGGGACGCGCAGCACGACGTCGTAGGTGACGACGTTCTGGGTGACCGTGGGCTGTAGGCGCACCTGCTCGACGGCGCCCCGGAAGGTTTCCTCGGGGTAGGCGTCGACCGTGAAGGTCGCCTGCTGGCCTTCTTTTACCTTGCCGATATCGGCCTCGTCCACGGCGGCTTGCACGCGCATCTCGCGCAAATCCCCGGCGAGGCTGAACAAGGTGGGCGTGCTGAAGCTCGCGGCCACCGTCTGGCCCAGCTCCACGGCGCGCGAAAGCACGATGCCGTCGATCGGCGACTGGATGATGGCGTAGCGCAGGTTGATCCTGGCGCGCTGCACCCCGGCGCGCGCCGAGGTCAGGTTCGCGGCGGCCACGCGCGCGCTCGCCACCGCCTGATCCAGCTCGGCCTGCGACACGAGTTCGCGCTCGAACAGGCTGCGCATGCGCTTCAGTTCGGCGGAGGCTTGCTGGTCGAGGGCGGAAACCCTTTCCAGGCTGGAGCGCGCGTCCTGGAGGCTGGCGTAGAGCAAGGTAGTGTCGAGGCGCGCGATCACCTGGCCCTTTTTCACGCGCGAGTTGAAGTCGGCGTAGAGGGCGGCGATGGTTCCCGACACCTGGGTGCCCACCTCCACGGTGGTGACGGCCTTGAGCGTGCCGGTCGCCGTCACGGTCACGCGCACGTCGTCCCGCGTGGCGGGAGCGGTGATCCACACCGGGGCCGGGTCGGCCTTTTTCCAATAACGGTAGCCGAGATAGGCGGCGACGAGGAGCGCCGCTCCGCCCGCGATCCACGGGAGACGATTCTTTTTCATGGGTTCTCCACGGGCGCGGAAGGTTGGACGGGGACGGCCAGCGCGCCCGCGAGGCGCTTGAGGGCCAGTTCCGAAAGCTTCGCCGACTGGCGCGCGGTCGCGAGGCGGCTTTGCGCGCTCAGCAATTTCTGCTGGGCGTCGCGAAATTCAAGGGAAGACGACGAACCCACCCGGAAGCGCTCCCGCGCGGCCTCGGCCTGACGCCGCGCCACCTCGAGGTTGCCCTCTTCCAGCGCGATCTGCCGCAGGCCGAGGACATACCGCCCCTCCGCCTGCTCGAAGTCCGCGCGAACCTGGGCCTCGCTTTGCTTCAGGAGGGTTTCCTGGCGGCGCAGGCCGATGCGGCTGCCGACCACGTTCTGCCGCGTCCGCAGGCCGTCGAACAAGGGGATCGAAAGGCTCACGCTATAGGTCAGCGCGTCGGATGCCGTGACGGTGCCGGCGCCCCCGCCGTTCACCAGGGAATCCAGCGAGGTCCGGTAAGCCAGCCCCGCGGAAACGGTGGGGGAGTAGCCGCCGCGCGCCTCGCGCAGCGAGGTTTCCGAAGCGCTCCGCTGCAGGCGCGCCTCGCGCAGCGTGGTGTTGTTTTGCAAGAGCGCGCCGCGCCACGCGGCCACCGGCAGCGCGGGCTCCACCGGGATGGTGTCCTCCACGTCGAAAGGCTCGGCGGGGTCCCGCGCCAGCAACTGGTTCAACCGGACCTTGGCCTCGCGCAGGGACATCTCCTGGGACAGCAACGAGGAAGAGTCGGCGTTGAGGTCGGCCTGCGATTGCAATTGTTCCAGGCGCGAGCCCGCGCCCACCTGCAGGCGCGCTTCGGCCAGGGCGGCGCGCTGGCGCGAGACGGCCAGCAATTCGCGCAACGCCGCGATCTGCCGCTTCTGGGTGGCGATGGCGTAATAGGAACTTAGGACCGATTCCAGCGTGGCCTCCACCGCCAGCTGCTCCTGCAAGCCCGCGGCGGTCTCCTGGGTCTTCAGGCGCTGGTAGGCGTAGTATGACTGGAAGCCGTTGAAAAGCTGGAGGTTCACCGAGGCCCCGGCGCTGTTCGAGGTGCCGGATCCGGGGTGCAATTCCCCGGTGTGGGTCGCCGAGGCCGAAGCGGTGGGCAAAAAAGGCCCCACGCCCGCGAGGCGGCTGCCCGCCGCCAGGTCGCGCTGGTCACGCGCGAGGGCGATCGAATAATTGTTTTGCAAGCCAAGGCGCACGGCCTCGTCCGGCGTCAGCAGGGATCCCGTTCGCGCGGAATCCGCGGCGGAAACGCCGAAGAACGCCAGCAGGCACAGCCCCAGGCTTTGCGTCCGGCGCGGGAAAAAGCTCTTCATGACGGATTCATTTTCGAAACGGGCCTCGGAACCGGAATAATGGATAATCGGGCTGCGCGGGCCGGCGGTACGACCCGAGCGGAATCGGGTTACTTCTTGTGGGATTCTTTTTCCGCCTTTTCGCGGTGTTCGGCGCGGCGCCTTTCCAGAAGGTCCGCCAGCTTCAGGCGCTGGGCCCGCGTCAGAACGCCGTGCACCTGCGCGAACTTGAAGACCATCTTATCGTGACGCGCGCGCATGCGCTGCTGGCGCTCGTTGAAACCCTGCGCCAAAGCCGCGGTATCCACCTTGTCGGCTTTCAGCTGATCCAGGAATTCCTCCCCGAACGGAAACATGCCCCCATGCGGGGCGCCCGGGCGGCGGCCGTGGTGCGGGCCGGCGCCCATGCCCATTTCGAAATGTTCCATCACGAGCGTGTCGCTCTGCAGGATTTCCCGCACCTGGGCCGCCTGGACCGGCGAGAGGCTCAACTCTTTTTCCATCCAGGCGACGAAGCGTTCGTGATGCTTCCCGGGTTCATGGCCACGCGCGGGCTTGTCCGCCGCCCCTGGGGAAGACAAAAGGTTTGTAACAGTCAGGGCCATCAAGAACACCTGTGTAACACGAAGGCGCAGAAACATCGAAAACCCCGGATTTGAGATGCCCGAGAAAATACAAGCAACGGACTTACCGGGGCTTGACCCGGCTGTAACAAATGGTATCGGGGGCTCGAAAAAGGGACAGGGAAGCGGCGCCTGCGTCTGGGCGGCCGTGGTACTTGGGCGCCCATTCCCCTTTTTTTAACAAAAAGGCGGTCCCGGGTTGCGGAACCGCCTTCGAATTTTATGGTGCCCGGGAGCAGACTTGAACTGCTACGACCTTGCGGCCACTAGAACCTGAATCTAGCGTGTCTACCAATTTCACCACCCAGGCAGGGAGGAGGCGCAAAGGTCGAAAATACGGGGACCGATGTCAATAGGGCTTCCGGAAAAACGTGGAATTCGAGGGGTCGCGGGCTGAATTGCGGGCCTTGCAGAGGCGCAATCGTCCCGAAACATCGACCGGGTATTCTAAAGGCATGAAGAGTCAACAACTTACCCGGGAAACACGGATGATTTCCACACGCTCCTCCCACCCGAATTTTCCTCCCTGCGCGCACGAGGCCTTCACGTTGGACTGGGTCCAGGACGGATCGGCCGCTTTCCTTCAGGTACCGCCGCTCAACCCGCTTCGCCGCCTCTCCGGGTCGGGCCTGGCTTTGCCGACCGGCACGCTGGTTTGCCGCGTCGAGGCCGACGGTCTCCCGGCGGGAGGCTGCGCGGTGGCCTTCCCGCGGCAAGACGACGCCCCTTCGCCCCGGCATCTGCCGCATCCGGTGCTCGGCGAATGGATCAGCGCGCTGCGCTACACGGGTTGCTCCTGGATCGAGGCGGGCGTGTTCGCGGTGAACCCGGGTTTCTCCGAGGAGCAGGTACTGGACGCCCTTTGGAGCGGGCTCGAACGCCTGATGAAGCGGAACGGCGTGAACTTTCTGGTGGGCGCCGCGCCCGAGTCCTCTTTGGCGTTGGACCGGGCGCTGCGGCAGGGCGCTCGCGCGCTCGAACCTTCGGCGCCGGGGGCGTTGCGGTACTTCGTGTACGCGGTGTGAGGATAGGGAAGTTGTTGGTTGTTCGTTGTTGGTAAAGAGTTAGGGCGGCCGGGTGGCCGCCTTGAATAATGGAAAGCAAAAGGCTCCTCGGGCGCCGAATTGCATCCAACAACCAACAACCAACAACTTTCCCGCCTTTCCTACCTTTTCCCCCATGCGCGCCTATCTCGACCAGCTTCGCGAAATCCTTGAAAACGGTGAGAAAAAAGAGGACCGGACCGGCACGGGAACGGTTTCGCTGTTCGGGATGCAGGCCAAGTACGACCTCCGCGAGGGCTTTCCGCTCGTCACCACCAAGAAGGTGTTGTTCGACGCGGTGGTGTATGAACTGCTGTGGTTCCTGCGCGGCAGCACCAACATCAACGACGACCTCGTGCAGCATACGCCGATCTGGAACGCCTGGGCCGATCCCGACGGCGAGCTGGGGCCCATTTACGGCCATCAGTGGCGGGCGTGGCCGCGCTACGTCGAGGCTCCGGAGGGAAACGGGCTGTACCGCAAGGAACCCGTCGACCAGATCCGCGAGGTGATCGACCAGATCCAAAAGAACCCCGACTCGCGCAGGCTGATCGTCTCGGCCTGGAACGTGTCGGACATCCCGAAGATGAAGCTCCCGCCGTGCCACGCCTTCTTCCAGTTCTACGTCGTGGGCGGCCGGCTGGATCTGCAACTGTACCAGCGCTCCGCCGACATGGCCCTGGGCGTGCCGTTCAACATCGCCAGCTACGCCCTGCTGCTCCAGATGATCGCGCAGGAATGCGGCCTCACCCCGGGCGTCTTCGTGCACACGCTGGGCGACGCGCACATCTACCTCAACCATCTCGACGGCATCCGCGAGCAACTCAGGCGCGAACCGCTCCCGCTGCCCACCGTGCGCATCGCGAACAAGCCCCTGTTCGACCTCAAGTTCGAGGACATCGAGCTCGTGGGGTACAAGCACCTGCCCTTTATCAAGTTTCCGGTGGCGGTGTGAGCGAAGAAACGTCCAAGGGTTTTTCCATTGTCGTCGCGATGGACAAGAACCGCGGGATCGGCAACCAGGGCGGCCTGCCGTGGCCCAAACTCAAGGGGGACATGAAGTTCTTCCGTGACCTCACGACGAATCCCGACCGGGCCGTGGCGGAGGTATCTCACGGGTTACCCTCCGGCGGGGAGCCCGTCACCTATTCCGACGAGACCTGCAATGCCGTCCTGATGGGCCGCAAGACCTGGGAAAGCCTTCCGGCCGCCTACCGCCCGCTGCCCGGCCGCCTGAACGGCATCTTGTCGCGCGCGGGCCTGGACGTCGGGGAAGACGCCGAAGTCTGGGAGTCACTGGACCGCGCGCTCGAGGACCTGGACGATACCGACGCCCTGGGAGGCTTGTTCGTGATCGGCGGCGCCCAGATTTTCGCCGCCGCGCTCGCGCACCCCGACTGCCTCCGCTTGTACGTCACCGAGATCGATGCGGAGTTTGCCTGCGACACCTTCTTCCCGGCCACCCCCGACTTCATTCCCAAGGCCTCCTCGGATTGGAAGGAAGAGAACGGGTTACGATACCGTTTCCGGCGTTACGAGCGGTGGTAGGGGCGGGGAGCGTTGGGGGTTGGTGGTTGGGAGTTGGGGGTTAGCACAAACTTCGGCTTCCTTCCCGCGAAGCGTGGATCCCCGCCTGCGCGGGGATGAGGTGGTGGGTGCATCCCCTGCGGCGTGGGTCCCCGCCTACGCGGGGATGACGATGTAGTTCGCGCCCCTCCTCCAGGCGGGCACCAGCCCGCCGTGACTCCCACCACCAACCACCAACCACCAACGACGAAGTATGGCCCACAGAGAGTAAATTTTCCCATCATGGCCCTCCGGAAACTCGAAACCCAGCTGCTGTACCCCGAATTCGTGCAGGCCGTGGAAACGGGCGACACGGAGGCGCTGGAGGCTTTGCGCGAACACCTGACGATGGAGGACATCGCGGAGCTGGTGGGAGAGCTGGAGGGGCCGGGCCGCGCGGATTTCCTGAGCAAGGTTCCCGCGACCGAGGCGGCGGAGATTTTTCAGCAGTTGGATCTGACGGCGCAGCGCGAGACGCTGGACCTGCTTTCGACCTCGCGCATGGCGGGCATCATCAACGAGATGGATCCCGACGATCGCACGGCGCTGCTGGAGACGCTGCCGTCCCACAACACCAAGAGCCTGCTGAGCTTCCTGCGCCCGCGCGAGCGCGCGCAGGCGCAAAAGCTGCTGGATTTCCCCGAGGACAGCGTGGGCCGCCTGATGACGCCCGACTTTTTGGCCATCCGCAAGGAATGGACGGTGGGCCGTTCGCTGGATTTCATCCGCTTCAACGGCGAGGACAAGGAAACCCTGAACGACATCTACGTGGTGGACCGCCAGGGCAAGCTGCTGGACGACATCCCCATCCGCGAGTTCCTGCTGTCGCCGGGAGATCGCGCCATCGCGGACGTGATGGACGGGCACTACACGGCCCTGCTCGCCACCGCGCCGCAGGAAGAGGCCATCCAGGCCTTCAAGAAGTACAGCGCGCGCACGGCGCTGCCCGTGGTGGACGAGGAAGGTTTGCTCCTTGGCATCGTGACGATCGACGATATCCTGCACCTCGAGGAAAAGGAGACCACCGAGGACATCCAGAAGTTCGGCGGCGCGGCCCCCCTGGAGGAATCGTACCTCGAGGTTTCGTTCTGGAGCATGCTGCGCAAGCGCAGCGTGTGGCTGATCGTGCTGTTCTTCGGCCAGATGCTGACCGCCTCGGCGATGAGCTTCTACCAGATGGAAATCAGCAAGGCCGTCGTGCTGGCGCTGTTCATCCCCCTCATCATCAGCAGCGGCGGCAACTCCGGATCGCAGGCGGCCACACTGGTGATCCGCGCCCTCGCGCTGGGGGAGGTGGCCTTCACCGACGTGTGGAAGGTCCTGCGCCGCGAACTCCTCGTCGGGCTCGGCATGGGCCTCATCCTGGGCGTGATCGGGCTGTTGCGCGTTGTCCTGTGGGGCACCGCGTTCCAGTCCTACGGAGACCATTACCTCACCCTGGGTCTCGCCGTGGGCGTGGCGGTGATCAGCGTGGTCGCCTGGGGCAACATCGTCGGCTCCATGCTCCCGCTGGTGCTCAAGCGCCTCGGACTCGATCCCGCGACCTCCTCCGCCCCCTTCGTGGCCACCTTCATCGACGTCACGGGGATCGTCATCTATTTCAACATCGCCTTGCTGGTGATGAGCGGGCGGTTGTTTTAGGAAAGTTGTCGGTACTTAGTTGTTGGTTGTTGGTGAACGCAATTCTCTTCCTTTGACGCCACCCGGCCGTCGGCCTATCCGATTACCAACAACTAACAACCAACAACCCGCAATTTTATGCATCCTCACGTCCCCTTCGACCTAACTCCCTACCTGGCTTCGCTCGCCCCCGCCTCCCGCGTCCTCGACCTGGGGTCGGGCACGGGGAGGCGGGCGGAGGCTCTCCGGAGCGCCGGCTTTCGCGTATGCGCGCTGGACCTCGATGTGGACGCCCTGTCCACCGCCCGCTCCCTGTATCCGGGCCTGGCCGCCTGCGCCGGCCGGGCCGAGGCGCCTCCGTTCGCCGCGGCTGTATTTGACGGGGTCGTGTGCATCGACGTCCTGCACTGGTGCGCGGACGCGACGGCGTTCGAAGCGGCCTGGAAGGGAGCGTGGGAGGTATTGCGTCCCGGGGGGGTATTCTTCGCGCGCCTGCGGACGCGGGAGTTCGCCCCGGAATCCGAAGGCTGGTTTCTGGCGGACCGCAGGCTGCTCGAAGAGCTGGCGGCGCGCGTCGGGGGAGAGTGGCTTCCGACCCTCACCCGGGACGGGGACTCGGTTATTTTCCTTTTAAGGAAACCTTAGCTTCTCTGTTCCGATGGTCGGGGATTGGCGTACGGGCGCACGGCCGTGCGCCCCTCCTAAATCCCCACCATCATCCCGAAGCTGCCGGTGGGGTATTTAGACACCGCGACGTCAAGGTTCAAATTGATGGCCAGCACGCGCACGTTGACCCCGACGGTGCCGCGCACCTTGTTTTCGCCTTCGAGCGAAAATTTCACCGGGTGCGACTGGGCGTTCATGTCGCGGTAGGTGTAGGTGAAGTCGATCTGCGTGTTCTCGTACTGGACGCCGCCGTACGGGGTGACCCCCACGAAGCGTTCCCCGAAGGTCCTGCTGACGTTCAGCGCGACCGCCCAGGATTTCGCGACCATCAGGTCGCCCACCTCGAGCTTCTGGTTGAAAAATCCGAAGCCGAAATCGATCGGCAACGTTTGCTCGAACCAGACGGCGGGATTGTGCTGGACCCCGATGCCGAAAAGCTTGACGGTGCCGAGTTCCTCGAGCGTTTGGGTTTCGGGAAGCCAGCGCAAAGTCACGTTGGTTCCCATGACGGTTCCCAAGGTGAGCTGCGGAATGAACAGGGGCACGGCCTGGAGGCGTCCGATCAATCCCGGCAGGTTCCCGAGCAGGCCCGAAGCGCCGCGCACGGTGAGCGTATCGTCCTTCACGGTCACGGTGTCGAATCCGGGAACGAAGATTTTCCGTTCGGAGAAATAAATCCTGACGGTGTCGCGGTTCGAACCGAGGACGGTGGGGCCGCTAAAGCGGACCTCCTGCTCCTCGCGAATCAGGACCATGGCCAGGGAGTCGCGGATGGCGTCGGCGTTCGATCCCATCCCGGTGGTGTCGGCGCCCGCGGCGATATGCCGGGCGTTCGCGGTGTCGAAGGCGAAGGCGACCCGCATGTCCAGCTTTTTTTTCCCGCTGCCGACCAAGGTGGCCATGGTGACGATGCCGCCCTCGACATTGAAGCCGAACTTGCGGGGGGAGGGAGGCTTATGATACCAGCCGGTATTCAGATTGGCCCCGAATCCGGAAGGAACGGAGGCGACGTAGGCCTTGGCGAGCTCCGGTTGAAGCCTGGAAATGGTGTTTTCCCAGTCCTGCGCGGCCGCGCTGCCGATCCCGAACACCCCCAAGGCCAAGGCGGCGAACGGTAGGGACAGGATTGTCTTCGGCGCTTTCATAACGGACTCCAAGAAATGGATTCCGCAAAAAGTAGCATGAACGGCAGCGGCGAAAGCGTCCGCGGGGGCCTAAAAGGCCCCTAAAGCTATGCGCAAAGTGGCAAAACCTCCCCAGCCGTGTCCGCCGGGACTCCAGCCCCAGCGCCCGGTGATCTGGTAAATGTCGCTGCCGAACATCTGGCGGAACCGCAGCGCGGCGCCCAGTCGCTGGATATAGATCTGACGGGTGGGGAAGTCCTCGCGCCATAGGCTCGGTCCGACGTAAAAACCGTATCCCAGGGCCCCGAGCGCCTCCACCCGGGAAAAGACCACGACATTGTCCTCGCGGAAGCCGTCCCGGATGATTTTGCTCAAGGTACCGTTCCGCGAAAGGGAGTCGCGGTTGATGATGTCGGTCGTGTCGCGGAAAAGCGTAAGGAGGGTGCTGCTGTCGGTCGCCATCATCGCCTGGTGGATGTGGGCGGAGACTTCCATTTCGATCCAGGAAAGGGGGGAATTCGAAAAATGCCACTCGCCGTTGATGCGGGCATAAACGCCGCCCGTGATGATGCGGGGCGCGGGCGTGCGGAAACCGAGGCCTATGTCCGCCCAGAGCGTGCGGCCCAGGCTTTCCGCTTCGCGGCCGAGCAGGTTGCCGCCGAAGAAAAAGAAGGGGGTTTCCTTGAAGGCCCAATAGCCTCCCGGAAAGATCGCCCGTTCGAAGTTGGGCGAGTAGATTCCAACGCGCCCCGTGCCGAAATCGCGGCTCAGCGTCCAGGCGCTGTATTTCTCGTGGGTGCGGTTTTCCAGGATCCAGTAGGACCCGGCCGTTTGTCGTTCGGACCGGAAGGCGACCCATTGTTCGGTGGTGTTGCCGCCCGCGTCGGTGGCGAGGAACAAGGCCGGATAAAGGCCGGGGACCTCCGGATGGAAATGGATGCGGGTGCTGTCCCATTTCAGGGGGCTGCCGCGCGGGATCTCGGCCGAAAGGGTCACCCGCTCGCCCTCGGGATCGATGGCGGCGGGGCGGTATTTCAGGGACGTGCTGCGGTTTTCGTCCCCCAGATTCCACTCTGTAAGTTCGGTCACGAATTCAGGAGGAAGGTCCTTGCGCACCGGGATGGACAGGCTTTGCTTCACCGGGTTCCCCTGGGCGCTGAAGGTGAAGTCGAGCCGGTGCACGCCGACCGCCATGGGCCGGAGGCGCAGGCTGTCTCCTTCCAGCACCGTGCTGTCCGATCCCTCGATGCCCCGCAGCAGGATGCCCTGCGCGGCCCAGGCCATGCGCTGGGTGCGGGCCTTCCATACGTACTGCCGCCCTTGCACGAGGGAATCCCACGGCAACTCGATGGTGATGTCGTTCGACAAGGGAATTCCCTGGCGCGCCACCACCTGGAGCGTGTACCGGAATTCGCGCCGGGCGCCGAGCACGTCCTCGGCGGTGAGGCTGAAGGTGTGCCGTGTTCCCGCGAGCGCGCTGTCGGGAGTCCAGCGCAGGTAGAAGCTGTCAGGGTGAAAGAACATTCCCTTGGGCAGGGGACCGGGCGTGACGCGGATCGCGTAACCCGGGTGGTCGGGATCGGACGGCAGGGGATCGAACCGCCATTCGCGCTGTGCCTGGATGAGGGGCTGCGGGATGCCCGATAGCACCGGCGCCTGGTTGGCGCGGAAACGCAGGATGAAGCTCATCGTGTCGCGCACGCCGTCGGCGTTGCGGACCTGGGCCGTCAGCCGCCAGCGCCCGGGAAGGGTGGGCCGGCCGCGCAGGGCGTGCGCGGAGTCGCTCCAGCGAAGCCCGGGGGGCACCTCGCCGAGGAGCTGGTAGGTCAGGCTGCCGGTGGGGTCGGTGGGATCGACTCCCCAGACCTGGAAGTCGAAGGGCTGGCCGACGAAGAGATCGGAGGCCGGCGGCGTCGACACGATGCGCGGCCGGCCGGAGGGGGCGACGCGGCGCACGGGCAGGAACCGCAGCTGGTCCAGCAGGGCAGTGGGACCGAGCAAGGTCAGATGGCCCTTCTCGAAGAGCACGGTCAATTGCCCGTTCAATTGGGCGTCGGCGAAATTTTCCTCGACCGTGCGCAGCAGCTCGGTCCCGAGCTTGAAGGACTTGCGCTGGCGGTCGCCGGTCACGAGGTTGGCGCGCTGTTCCCAGGACGCCGAATTCGCGCGGGCCTGCACGCGCACGACGGGGGCCGCGACCAGTTTTTCCAGCGCGCCTTCCGCCTGCAGGGTCGACCATACGTCGCCGTCGATGAGCACGGCCTTGTCGGAAAAGCGCATGATGTCGTTCTGGCCGAGCCCCGCGTTGAGGTCGTGCACCAGGAACACCGGCTGGCCCTTGGCCTTGAACCGTGCGGCCAGCCGCGTTCCCGCGGACTTGTCCGAAAGCGTGATCAGGCCATAATAGTTCAGGCCTTCGTCGCCGTTGCGCGCCGGCGCATGCGCGGCGAGCAGGCCGAGCACGATCCCGAAAATACGCGCGGAAAAACGCATCAATATCCCCGCTCCTTCAGGGTCCATTTACGGAAGGCCGCTTCCATGGACCGCGAGCTCGGATGCGATCCATAGTCCACCGTGTCGACGCCCACGAACCACTCGCCCTCCGACTGGCTCCATAAAAGCTTGCCCCTGCGGAAGCTGCGCGCATGTCCCTGGCCCTGCACCCGCATCGCGATGAAGGCCTGGGTGCGGGGCGTGTGCCGGATGATCCAGAGGCTGCTGTCGGAAGAGGCCGCCTCGATGTAGACCCCCTCGGGAGTGGAAGTCAGCGAGGCCTGGGCGTCCTGCAGGCCGAAGGCCACGCGGTAGGGGCGGACCGCCTCGGAAGGAGAGGGGTGGCTGAGAACGTGCACCGCCTGGCGGGACCAGTACAGGTCCGTTTTCGCGTTGACGGTCTTGGCCTTGTCCAGGTTCACGAGGGGAACCATGAAGACGATGCGCAGCAGAAGCAGCACGGTGATGACCGTCAGCACCTCCTCGAAGCTGATGCCTTCGCTCAGGGAGGAGCCCCCGAATCTTCGCCTGCGGTGGCGCATCAAGCCTCTCCGCGAAGGTTACTGGGGGCGGTGGCCTGTTGTTTGGCCGCCAGGAAGCTGCGGTACTGCTTCTCGTACTCGTTCAGTTCCGTGACGCGCTTGCCGACGAGCGATTGCACCTGCACGACTTGCCCCAGCTGCGAGGCCGAGGTGCGCAGGCCCTCGGCGAGCCCGGCGAGGTGCATCTCTAGGGCCTGCTGCGATTGCAGCATGGCCGTCGCCAGCTTGTCGTATTCCGCGAGCTCCTCGACGCGCTTGCCCACCACCGACTGGATCCGCAGCACCTGATCCAGCTGCATGCCGGCGGCTTGCATGGCGCCGGTGAGTTCGGTGAGGTGGTTCTCCATGGTCTGCTGGGCCCGCATGAGCGCCAGCTCCATGCGGGCATGGCTGCCCTCCAGGCCTTCGGTCATGCCCTTGTCCTCGCGGCGGCGGGCGATGGCGGGCTGCAGGCAAACGACCTTCCAGTCGTTCACGCGCGACTGGACGATGTCGAAGCCGGTGAGGATATGCTCCAGGGTCTGGATGGTCACGAATTCCACGAGAATGGAAAGGCCCGTGGCGGCGAGGGTGCTGAGAATGGCGTACTGGTCGCCATCGATGGCCAAGGCGATGTCGCGGATGAAACGGAGTTCTCCCTCGCTATCGGCCAGCCCCAGAACGGCGCGCTTCATCGGCGGGAAGGTGAGGATGATGCCGATGAGCGTTCCCAGAAAGCCCAGCTTCAGGGTCGTGCGGTTGATCGTGGAATGCAGCGAAAGGATGCCGTTGTCGTGGAGCGTCCGGCGGTCCAGGTCGTTTTCCAGAAGGGTATCGTAGCCGTCGATATTTCCCTCGATGCCGAGGTCCAGCCAGCGCAGGATGAGATCCCGCAGGGGACTCTCGGGGACTTCGGCCATCATCCTGGCGCGGAGCTCCTCCAGATTCGGGTCCTCGCCCGCCTCGAGCAGCATGCGCAGGGTCCGTTCCGCGTGGTCCATGCCGGGGCGCATGCGCCGGAGCTGGATGAAGGCGAGGATCTGGCCCCCCACGAAGACCACGAAGATCAGCGAGAGGAAGAAGGCCAGGAAGATGTCGTGCGACCACTGCGAGCTGGTCGACCACAGGGCGAAGATCGTCACCGCGATGATGGGCAGGGGCAGGTAGCTCGCGAGGCGCGCGGTTCTCCGAATGCGCGCGAGGGCGACCTGCGCCTGACGCAAGGGGGAGTTCAAGGTGGCGGTGGAAAGGTTCATCGATTGCCTCCGGGGCGTAGGATGGGACTGTCCAGATGAATGGCGGTAGCCAGGCCAATATGGAAGGTCTGTATGTCGCGGACCGCGAGGTCGAGGCGCAGAAAGAAGAAGCGGAAGGTGGAGCCCTGTGGCCTGGGAATGCCGAGGGTCACGGGAAAAAGATCGAAGCGGATGTGGGTATGGGCGGCGCCTTCGGCCAGCACGAACCCGAGGCCCCATTGCCCGAAGGGCGCGGGCAATTCGTCGAAGAGGAGATCATGAATCGTGGAGTTGTAAACGTCCGGATCGAACACGGCGGAGTACCGGATCTGGCCCAGCTTGAGGCGCAGCGTCTGGGAATAATTCGGCCGGGGCGCCGTCAGGCGCCCTCCGCGCTTCCACCCGTTCATGAGGGATCCGTCGGCATAGTCCTCATCGGAAGCGACGGGGCTGCCCGCTTTCTCGCGGCCGATCACATAACTGCCCGCTCCGCCGTTGGGGTCGAGCCAGAAGAATTCGGGGAAGTTGCGATTGTCGAGGGCCAGTTCGTACTTCACGCCCGGCACGCCGAGGGCCAAATACCCCCACTGATGGTGGCCGCTCCAGAACTGCCAGTCGCTCCGGTCGTCCATGGGATTGTAAAGGTTTCGGCTCAAACCGCCGCCGTGACGGCTTTGATACCCTCCGATTTCCGCGTGCGCCCAAGGAACGGGCCGAACGGCCATCCACCCGCCGTAGATCTGCTGGATCTGCGGGGTCGAATTGCGCAGGACCGTCATCGTATGACGGATTTCGGTATAGAGGCCCGTCGGCCACTGAAAGGGCGCCAAGGGGTGATTGGGGTTCCAGAAGTTCCCGATGAGATTTTGCGAAATGCGCCCTTCCCGAGTGCCGGAGCGGGTCCGGATGACGCGCAGAATGCCCGCCACCGCCGAATCCGGCAGGCGTCCCACCTGCGTGCCCTCGCGCAGCAGGTAGGCGCGCGCCACCGTGTCGTCAAGGACCTTCAATACCTGGTAACGGCCTGCCTCGGGAACGTTGTCCCGGCCCGTGAGATGCCAAAGGTCGGCCAGAAGCTCGGCGTCCTCGATTTCATAAAACTCGAACTTGAACTTGCGTCCTTGGGGAGGCTCCGCCTCGGCCGCGCGGGCCCTTAGGGAGTCGTTTTCCACGGGGACCGCCGCGACCTTGGCGGTGTCTTCCATCGCGGGCTTGAACGCGGCAGCACCCTGGGCCGTCGCGGCGACCGCGCCCAGCAGCAGGGCGCCGCTTATTTTTATCCAGAGCGCGGCCCGCGATGGCGTGCGCAGTCGCCCGGACAAACCTGTGCCCTGAACCGCGGGATTTTTTTCAGGGCGCGATGCCATATGTTCATCCGAAAGCAAAAAACGTCGACTTGTTTTCGCGCGGCGCGTCCGCGGGTTTTTGAGTTTCCGTAATATAAGGAAAACCCGCGTTTTTAGCAGAGTGTTTCACGCGATATTTGGGAAAATTATGTCCCCACTTTTCTACCATTGTCCGACCAGTCTCAGGAGTTCATAAAATGTCCCAGAGTCCCATTACAGTAGGGGTCGGCGCGGCCCTGATGGATCTTCTTTTGGAAGAGAAAGACGATTTTTTGAACCGTATGGGAGCCGCGAAGGGGGGGATGACCCTCGTCGATGCGCCCGCGATTCAATCCGCCATGCAAGCTGCGTCCGCCCCGGTTAAATCCGCTCCCGGAGGATCGGCGTCGAACACCTTGGTGGGGATCGGGAATCTCGGAGGGCGCGCGCGCATGATCGGGCGCGTCGGCAAGGACGACCTGGCCGAACATTTTCGCGCGGGGCTCGGGCGCGCGGGCGTTGAGGACCGCCTGCGGGTCTCCGACGCCGCGGGAACCGGACACGTTTTATCCGTCGTCACCCCGGATGCGCAGCGGACCATGTTCACCTTCCTGGGCGCTTCGCTTGAGCTTTGCCCCGCCGACATCGGCGACGCCGACGTTTCCGACGCGGCCCTCGTGCATCTCGAAGGGTATTTGTTGTTCAACCGCCCGGTGGTCGAACGGGTCCTGGAACTGGCGCGCAAGCACGGCGCGCGCGTCGCCCTCGACATGGGATCCTTCCAGGTGGTGGAGGCCGCGCGCGAATACCTGGACGAACTCTTCGCCCAGCGCCGCATCGACATCCTGATGGCCAACGAGGACGAGGCTCGCGCGTACACGGGCCTGGGCGATTCCGAGTCGCTCGAGATCTTCGCGGGCAAGGTGGATACCGCGGTGGTCAAGCGCGGCAAGGAGGGGGCGCTGATCGCGCAGGGCTCCAGCCGCCTCGACGTCCTGGCCCACGTGGTCGACGCGCTGGACACCACGGGCGCGGGCGACTTGTGGGCTTCCGGTTTCCTCTATGGCCTCAACCACGGGTTGACGCTCGAAAGTTCGGCGAACCTGGCGTCGAAGATCGGCTCGGAGGTCGTGCAGATCATGGGCGCGGTCATCCCCTCCGAGGGCTGGAACCGCGTGCATTCCTATCGGGAAGGCCTCGTGCGCGTTTAGGAATGGCCACAAGGAACACAAAGAACACAAAAGGGCCGCGATTCGCGGCCCTTTTTGTTGGCTTTTTGCGGTCCTTGTGCTCTTGATTCGCACCTCCGGTGCTCATGCCTCCGGCAGTGGCCAATCCTAGCGTTCGCGTTCCTTCGGCGCCGCCGCGGCCTTGCGCAGACGGTCGTTGATCGCCCGTCCCAGACCCGAATCGGGAACGAAAGTGGCGTGGAGGATCTCCAGGCCGGCGGCGTCGAGCCGGTGGAGCGCGGCGAACAGGTTCATGGCGGCTTCGGCCAGGTTTCCCGTCGGCGACAGGTTTTCCACGCGCGCATATTCAGACGCATTCCCGGCCTTGCCGAAGCAGAGCAGGCCCGCGGCCTTTGTCCCCGGAAGCGCGCCCGGGGCGATCAGACGCAAGGGGGTGCGGGGGGCGTAGTGCCAAGGCAGCGTCCCGGGCGAAGCCTGCGCGGCCTTCGGTGAGTCCGGGGCGCTTTCCCCGGTCCGGATCGTTTTTCCAAGGGCCTGTTGCAAGGCTTCCAGCGGAACGCCTCCGGCCCGCAGCAGGCGCGGCTCGCCGTTTTCCCAGCCCAGCACGGTGGATTCCACCCCGACCGAGCAAGGTCCTCCGTCGAGAACGCAGTCGATGCCCGTCCCGAAAGCGGTCGCCACGTGTTCGGGGCGCGTGGGGCTCAAGGCTCCGAACGGATTCGCGCTGGGGGCCGCCAGCGCCAGCCCCGAAGCGCGCAGCAGCGCGCGTGCCACCGGGTGCGCGGGCATGCGCACCGCCACCGAGGGAAGGCCCGAGGTGGCCAGGTCGGGAACCGTGCTTTTTTTGGCCAGCACCAAGGTCAGCGGGCCCGGCCAAAAAGCCCGCATCAACGTTTCGGCCTCGGGCGTGACCTCGCACAAGTCGTCCAGTTGGGCGCGCTCCGCCACATGCACGATGAGGGGGTCGAAAAACGGGCGTCGCTTGACCTCGAAAATGCGGGCCAAGGCGGCCGGGTCGCGCGCGTCGCCCGCCAGTCCGTAGACGGTTTCCGTGGGCATGCCCACTAGTTCGCCCCGCCGTAGCGCCTCGGCGGCGCGCTGAAGGTTTTCGGACGTGGGGGTAAGGATGGGAATCATGGACGGGGGAAAA